>CAMNGZ010000025.1 GCA_946538835.1 uncultured Clostridium sp.
TTAAAATAATATAAAATGAAAAGAGGTGGAAGTCGAGCCTTGTCTACTCGACATAATATGGAAAGACTAGATAAAATCTTAAGCCATATGAATTATGGTACTCGTAAAGAGGTTAAATTATTAGTGAAAAAAGGATTTGTTGAGGTTAACGGAGAAGTTGTTAAAAACTCTGATATGAAAATAAATCCTGAAATAGATCAAATTGTTGTTGATAATGAAGAAATTAATTATGAAAAGTTTGTTTATATCATGTTAAATAAACCTGATGGAGTTGTCAGTGCAACTTATGATCCTAATAAAGAGACCGTACTTGATTTGATGCCAGAATATTTTAAAATGGGTGTGTTTCCTTGTGGTAGACTTGATATTGATACAGAAGGTTTATTACTTATGACAAATGATGGCAAACTTGCTCATAATTTGTTAAGCCCTGTTAAGCATGTTGATAAGAAATATTATGTTGAGTATACTGGTGAGTTTAAAGATAGTTACTTTAAACGCATTGAATCAGGCATTGAAATAGATGACTATATTTCAAAACCTGGTAAGGCTGAATTGATTGAACCTGGTAAATGCTATATCACAATTCATGAAGGAAAGTTCCATGAAGTTAAAAAAATGTTTGAAGCACTTGATATGACAGTTACTTATTTGAAGCGTGTGGAATTTAAAAATCTTGTTTTAGATGAGTTGCTTAAACCTGGTGAGTACAGAAAATTAACTGAAAGTGAGTTAGAAGGTCTTTTAAATGAGTAATAAGTTAGAAAAAACAAATGTAATGCGTATACTAGACCAAAAGAAGATTGAATATACCCCTTTTTATTATGAGGTTGATTTGAATAATCTTGATGGTGGTCATGTTGCTGATAGCTTAGGAGAAGATCATAAATATGTATATAAAACTCTTGTTTGTGTATCTCCTAAGAAGCAATATTATGTATTTGTAATAAATATTGATCATGAACTTGATTTAAAATTATGCGCTAAAGAAGTTGATGAAAAGAGCGTGGAATTAATTCAAGTTAAAGATATTGAAAAAGTTACAGGAGGATATCAAAGAGGTGGTACTAGTCCTATTGGTATGAAAAAGTTATTTAAAACTGTTATCGATAATAGTGCTAGTGAACTAGATTTTATCTATGTGTCAGGTGGAAAACGTGGTACTCAAGTTAGATTAAATCCTAATGATTTAGCAAAATTAATTAATGCTAAATTCGCTTTGATTAGAAGATAATGAGAAAGAGTCAATTAAACAATTGGTGTAAAAGATTATTAGATGTTGGTAAGAGAAATCAATTAATGAATTATAGACCTCGTTTATCTAGTAATCTTGAATTTTATGTTGATGACATTTATTCATTTTATAATGATTATACAGATTATAAAGTTTATGAAATTGCTAAATTATTCAAGAATCTAGATGAAGAAGTTACTTTATCTGATTTTGAAGATGTTGAAGATCCGTATGATGTAAAGAATACTGTCACAAACGCTCTTGGTACTATGATTGAAAAGAAAAATAGGTATACAAGAGAAGAAATTGAAGAAATAAAGGGACGCTTCAAGGGAAATAAAACTAAGAATTATTTATTTTGTGAAACAATTAGCTCTAAAGCTAATCAAGTATTGACATTACTTCGTAGAAAGTCTAAGACTTTAAGAGAAGAAAATGGTGTTGAATCTTTATATATGTGCTTTGGGTTTGTTCACTATAAAGATCATAAAGAATATTATGATGCACCTTTATGCCTAGTACCTAGTGATATTATACAAAAGAAAATTTCTGACGCTTTACAAATAGTTTCAACAGATGATGATTTTTTAATTAATCAAAATTTACAATATTTATTAAAGACAGAATATAAGGTTGATATTAATCGCCTTGATGGAGAATCATTTGAGGCATATTACAAAAGATTAAAGAAGATATTTGATGAACTTGGATTTGAAACAAGTGATAGAGTTTGTCTTGGTTGTTTCTCTTTTTCTAAGATAATGATGTATAACGATTTAAGTGAGAATGAAAAACTCATCTTAAAGAATCCTTATGTAAATTTATTATTAGGAAATAAGGTTGAGATTGATAATAAGTTAGATGATACTAGCTTTGTAGAAGAGCCTATTGATAAACAAAACCAAGTCTTGAGTGCTGATTCAAGCCAATATAAGGCGATTTATTTTGCAAAACATGGCTTGTCTTTTGTGTTACAAGGACCTCCTGGTACAGGTAAGAGCCAAACTATTACAAATATATTAGCTGAACTTATTGGTCAAGGTAAAAAGGTTCTTTTCGTTTGCGAAAAATCTAGTGCTCTTGAAGTTGTACATAACAACCTTAAGAAGTGTGGCTTAGATCAATACGCTTTACCTATTTATGATACTAAAGCTAATAAGAGTGAAGTAGTTAAATCTATTTATCAAAATATTGAATCTATTTCTAAAGGCTTAACTAAGCTTAGTGAAAAAGGTCAAAAGATTATTGATAAGACAACTGACTATAAAGGATTTTTAGATGATTATTTATATGAATTATTAAAAAAGAGAAAGCCTTTAGACAAATCATTATATGAAATTATTAATGATTCTTTAATAGATGCACCTCAATTATCTTTTAAATTAGATAATTTAAATATATCTAAGAAAGAATTTGAGGATTTATTAGAATATATTGATATTATTTCTATTAATTTATCAAATCAAATTGAAGCTCCTATTAATAATCCATTCAAAGGTTTCTTAACTAATAAAGTGTTAAAAAAAGATATCGCTTTATTAAAAACTACATGTGATGCATTATCTGAAAATTTATTAAAGGTTCTTGGATACAAACAAGAAATTAATTCAAGTTTATTTGATATAACTAATATTGATGACCTAGATTTATATATTAAGTTATTAAGTTTAACTGGTAATCCTTATGATTTAAAAGAAATAGATTTCTTAAAGCGTGATCTTCAAACATCTAAGAAGATGGTTAAAGATGTCAAAGAATTCTATAATGAGATTTTAAAAGATAAAGATTATTTAGAATCTAAATATGAGGCTCGCTTTCTTGATTTAGATGTTATTCCTGATTTATCTGATTTAAAAGAAAAATATAAATCTCCATTAAAGCGTTTATTTGGTTATAAAGAAATTATTAAAAAATATCAAAATTTATTAATTAGTAAAAAAGAATTAAGTTATCAAGAATTAATAGATGACTTAAATTTACAAAATAGGATTCGTGAAAAATATAGTGATTTCATTGATGCGGAAGTTAAATTATCTAAAGATTTCCCAAGATTTTATTTTGGCAGTAAGACTGATTTTACAAAATTAACTAAAGTAATAGATTATTTAATATTGTTTAACGCAATCATCAATAAATTAGGTAATGTTGATAAATCTAGAATTATTAAAGATTTAATCAATTCTAAATCTTATGTTAAGTATCAAACAATTCTTAATAAGATTAGTGATGCGATTAAAGAAGAATTAGATGTATTATTTAATTATTTTGATCCTAAATATATTAATATTAATCCAAATGATTTATTGGTTAAGGTGAAAAATATAAGCTTAAATCCTGATTCTATTTATTCATATCTAGATTTATTAAAATCTTTAGATAAGATTCCTTTAAGTTTAGAATCTTTAAAGAATGAGATTTTAAATAATGATATTGATACTAAGACTTTGAAAGAAGCTTTTGTTAAGAGATTTAATGAATTATTGTTAGAAGATATCATCTCTAAAGATAAATTTTTCTCATCTCTAGATGAATCATATATCGATTCTACAATCGATAAATATAATCAATTAACAAGTGATATTCTTGAAGTTTCTAAGATTAAAATCAGAAGCGAGGTTACTAAATCATGGCCTAAGATGAATAGCTTAACTGACACTAATTTAGAAGTTTCTATATTAGCTAAAGAAGTTAACAAAAAGAAGAAATTGATGTCTGTTAGAGAATTATTAAACAATACATCAAGTCTTGTAATGTCTTTAAAGCCTATTTTTATGATGAGTCCTCTTGCGGTGGCTAATTATTTAGATCCTGAAAAATTCCACTTCGATTGTGTAATATTTGATGAAGCCAGCCAAATCAATACTGAAGATGCGATTGGTGCAATATATAGAGCTAATCAATTAATTGTTGTAGGTGATAAAGAACAATTACCTCCTACATCATTCTTTGATACTGATTTAGAAGATGAAGAAGATGACAATTCATATGAATCAGTACTAGATGAACTTAGTGCTATTTTACCTTCTATTATGCTTAAGTGGCATTATAGAAGTCAAGATGAATCTTTAATTACTTATTCTAATAAAGAAATATATCATGACCTTACAAGCTTCCCTGCAAACACTATTTCTTCTGATTTGGGTCTATCTTATAATTTTGTCGAAGGTGTTTATGAAGCAGGTAAACGTGTCAATATGATTGAGGCTGAAAAAGTTGTTGATTTATTGTTTTATGAATTTAGACACAATCCTTCAAAATCAATTGGTATTGTTACATTCAATATGAGTCAACAATATTTGATTTGGTCTTTAATCAATAAGAGAAGAAAAAAGGATAGTGCTTATGAACAATTCTTTGATGAATCTTTAAAAGAACCATTCTTTGTAAAGAATTTGGAAACTGTTCAAGGAGATGAAAGAGATACAATCATCTTATCAACTACATTTGGCAAGAATGCTAGTGGAAAACTTAATTTAAATTTTGGTCCTATCAATAGAGAGGGCGGATATAGAAGATTAAATGTTGCCATTACTCGTTCTAAACAAAAGTTAATTCTTGTGACAAGCCTTGATGCTTCCTATTTTGATTTAACTAAGATAACTAATAGAGGACAAAAGATGTTGGTTGGATTCATTGATTATGCTAAGAATCGAAACACTTCTAATTTTAACTCAAGTAAACCAACAGATAACTTTGTGGCTTCACTTGGTAAGATTTTAAATAACAAAGGATATGAAGTTATATATAATTTAGGTAGCAATCAATATAAAATTGATTTAGCCATTATTGATCCTAATAATCCTTTAAAATTGAAAGCTTGTATCTTAACTGATTCTACAAATTATCAAAATTTAATTAGTACTAGAGATAGAAATAGTTTAATTGATAATGTGTTAAGATTACGTGGTTGGAAAGTTATTCATTTATTCTCAAGCACTACTTTTAATAGACTAGAGGAATATGCTGATTTAATAATTAAAGAAATCGGTAGTGATACTAAAAATGAATTAGTGGTGGAAGAAAAAAAAGAAGAAGTTCTTGAAGAAACTAGCGAAGCTGAAACTCTTGATGTATATTCATTGTTTGATACTTATCCTAATATTGTTGAGATTATTAAAGAAGAAGTCTTCAAGCATAATGATATTATTGATAAATTTACAAATATTATACAAAAAACTAGTCCTATTAAAATTACAGAATTAAAAAGACTAGTATCTAGTCCTCTATTTAATAAAGATTTGGATAATGAATTAGATAAACAAATTGATTCTATTATAGACGCTCTTGTAAAGAAATCTGTTGTTTATAAGATTATTGGTTATTTATTAAAGCCTAGTGATATCTTAAATTTAAGGTTTAGAAAATATGATAAGTTAAATCCATATAATAGAGATATTGATTCAGTCTATATAGAAGAGATTGAACAAGGCTTTTTGACTGTGCTTAATTATGTTAAACAAACTACAAAAACTAGTTTGTTTAATACATTCAATCTTCTATTAGGTTATCCTAAAGAAAGTAAGGATACAAATCGTGTATTTAATAGAGTATTAATGGTGTTAGCTGATAAAGAATTAATTAATGTGTCAGGCGAAGTAATAACGGCCTTATAGTTGAAAAAAAATATAGTATTAGATATAATTATTGTAATGGATGGTATATTTTTATGGGGCAAAAAAATAATATTTTTCATAAGCTTTGGTTTGGTAGTGTTGATAAAACATTTTTTAGTGCACAAAACACTATAATATCTAAAATAAATTCTAAAACGCTAAGATATTTAACTATCTTAGCTTTTGGTTTTTGTTCAATTTTAGCTCTTGTTTATTTGATTCCTGCTAAACAAGATCCTGATTATTATAAGATTGCGTTATTCTATGTAATTAGTGCACTTTTATTCGGAATTGATGCCATACTTTGTTTTACAATGTTGGCAAGAAAGAATAAAGGATTGCATCTGTTGTATTGGATTTTTGAAGTCTTAAGTTTAATCAATTTTATTTATGTATCAGTATATTGTCAAAAATTTAACACATCTACAATTTTCTTTGGAATTGAAATGATTCTGCCTACAGTTTATTTAACTAAACCTTGGGTAAGTATCGTTGAGCATTCAATTGCATATGTTATATTTATCGTATGTGATATTTTATTGAAAGATAAGAGTATCTTAACTCAAGATTTAATTTATGCTGGTTTATTCTATTTTATCGCTAATTTAGTTACTTTATATATTAGAAGCTTATCAATTTCTTCTCTTGAAGCTTCTATATTGTTTAGAAAAGAATCTCAATTAGATAAATTGACAAATTTATATAATAAGTCAGCACTAGAAATTTATTGCAAAGAAGCTATTTCTAACAACAAAGAAACAATTTCTTTGATATTAATTGATGTTGATGACTTCAAGCTTGTAAATGATCGCTGGGGATATAATCAAGGTGATGAATTCTTATCTAAGCTTGCTAGCGTATTGTATAGATCTTTTGAAAATATTGGTATTATTGGTAGAGTTGAAGGAGACAAATTTATGGTATTAGTCGAAAATGTCTTCGATAAAAATCTTCTTGAAAAACGTATCAATATAGCACTTGATAATATTTCAAAAGTATTCTTAGATTACTCAGTTGAACGTATCACTTGTTCATGTGGTATCTCTTATAAAGAAAAAAATGAAGTTTTAACTTATGATAGACTTTATAAGAATGCTGAGCAAGCTCTTGAATTTGCGAAAAACGAAGGTAAGAATAGAGCTGTTATCTTCTCTAAAAACATGGTGTATAATGGAAAGAAGAATGTTTTCTTAATTTCTAATAATGGTTCATTATCAAAAAGATTTAATGATTTATTTGAATCTAAATATAATATTTATGATATTGTTTCTATTAAAGATTTCCAAAATTTTGAAATGCCTCATAATTTAATTGATTTAATTTTAATTGATCCTACTAATATTGATATGAATAATATTATTAATATTAAGAATCAATTTCCTCTTTTGAGTGAAACCGTTAAGGTTGCTTGTTATAAAGAAAATAGCGATAATAAATCATTATATTTAAATAAGGGCTTTGATTATTTTGTAGATGCATCTAAGGATGATAATAGATTAAAAGCCATAATTAAAGGAATTCTTGAATAATGGAAAGACAAAATTGGAAACCAGGTAATATGTTGTATCCATTACCTGCGGTACTTATTACAACTGAATATGAAGGAAAAACTAATGCGTTTACGGTAGCGTGGTGCGGAAATGCTTGTACAAATCCTCCTATGGTAACTATTAGTGTTAGAAAATCTAGATATAGCTATGATTTAATCAAAAATTCTGGTGAATTTGTGATTAATCTTGTAAATGAAGATTTGTTAAAGAAAGCTGATTATTGCGGAGTTAAATCTGGAAGAGATATAGATAAGTTTAGTGAATGTAAGTTTACTAAAAACTATATCGAAGGTGTTAAAGTGCCTGGCATCTTAGAGAGCCCTGTGAATATTGGTTGTAAAGTTGACAAAATTATTGAACTTGGTAGTCATGATTTATTCATAGCTTATGTCATGGGTGTTAATGTAGATTCAAGTTTACTTGATGAATCTAATCGTTTTGATTTAGGTAAAGCTAATTTGATTAGCTATTCACATGGTGAGTATTTTAGTTTAGGGGAAAAGCTTGGTACATTTGGTTATTCAGTAAGAAAGAGTGGGAGAAATGTCAAATCAGGAAATACTAAATAAGGCTTCAATGGAATACATCAAATTATCTGAAGAAGTTAAGAAGATGGTTCGTGAAGCTAAAAGAGAAAAAGAAGAAAAAGAAATTTTAGCTAATTTAGATATCTTAATTCAACTTATGTTAATGTATGTTGCTGTATCTGATTATTCAGTAGACAACATTGAAGTATCTTTTATTAAATTGTTCAAAACTGAACGTGATATTATTGATTTTTACAATGAAAAGAGTTTAAAGAAGATTACTTGGGATGATTTGAAAGAAGAAAATATGGAACCTAGTGAGTTTAAGGAATTTGTGGATAGAAGCTATAAGATGTTTAATCAAAACATTAATCATTTTATTATTTTCTTAGCTTCTATTGATTCTTTAACAAAAGATAATGAATTATCTATTGTTGAAAACTATATTAGAAATATTTTGACTCTTTTTGATCAAATTGATAACAAGACTAGTGATATTGTTGATTATGTGATGAACGAGATGTTAATTTCAAAGTATAAACAAACTAAGTCTATTTTCTCATCTGTTGATTTTAAATTATAATTTGACTAAAAAATAAAATCTTACTATAATTTATAGTAGTTTGAGGTGATATCTTGAAAAGAAAAAAAATCTCACCATATATAACGATAATTTTAAGCTTTTTAGGAGTCATCCTAGTTGGTACTTTATTGTTATTGTTACCTATTGCCACTAAAGGTGATGTTTCATTAACCTTTGTGGAAGCTTTGTTCACAACTGTATCAAGTGTTTGTGTAACTGGTTTAACAGTTGTGCCAAATGTTGGAGAAACTATGTCTCTATTTGGTAAAACTGTTATGTTAATACTTATCGAAATTGGTGGTTTATCATTCTTAACTTTAACTATCTTTTTTATGGTAGCATTTAAAGTTAAACTTGGTATTTCAGAATCATTTTTGATGCGTGAGTCACTTGGACAAGGTAGCTTAAAAAATCTTGAAAATTTAATTATTAAGATTGTTAAAATTACATTAATAATTCAATTAATTGGTGCTATAATTTCGGCATTTATTATATATTTTTCAAGCGAAATGAAATTCTCGTTCTTAAAGTCGCTTGGACTTGGAGTTTTCCATTCAATAAGCGCATTTAATAATGCCGGATTTGATGTCTTAGGTACAAGTGAATCTTTAATTATTTATCATAATAATATTCCACTTAATATTGTAACCATGTTATTAATTATTATTGGTGGACTTGGTTTTGTAGTATTAATTGATATGTTTGAGAAAAAGAAATTCTCAAAATTATCTCTTCACTCCAAAATAACCTTGACTACAACAATTACATTGATAATTTTTGGTACTATTTTTATTAAGTGTTCTATGTGGGATGATATGACATTACTTGAGGCATTATTCTTGTCTGTCACATCTCGTACAGCTGGTTTTACAACTTATAATTTATCGCTTATTTCTGATTCTTGTTATTGTGTTGTTGTCATATTAATGTTTATAGGTGCATCTAGTGGTTCAACTGGTGGTGGTGTCAAAACTAGTACAGTTTTTGTAGTGCTTGATTTTATTTTTTATTACATCAAAGGTAAGAGCCCTAAGGCTTTTTATAGGAAAATTTCTAGTAAAATTTTGATGAAATCTTTGGCACTTATTAACTTTGCACTTTTATTTGATGTTGTAATGACTGCATTAATTTGTGCATTTGAACAAGAATCTGAGATTGGTTTTAAAGAAATTTTGTTCGAGCAAGTTAGCGCATTCTCAACAACTGGTTTGTCAACTGGTATTACAAGTAGTTTAACTATTGGTAGTCAGTTGTTGTTATGTGTTTCTATGTTCATAGGTCGGGTTGGTCCTTTAACATTTATGGGTGTTATGAACAAACAATGGCTATATGAATCAGAAGAAAAAATTAAATACGTTGAAGAAAACGTAATGATTGGTTAGGTGATTATATGAGAAAAAAAGTATTAGTAATCGGTCTTGGTAGATTCGGTCTAGCTCTTGCAAAATCATTAATGGAAGTTAATACTGACGTTTTAGCGTTAGATATTGACCAAGAGAGAGTTGAGAAGGCTAGTGAATATTTACAATATTGTGAAATTTGCGATACTTCTAAACTTGATGTTCTTGAAGAAATAGATGCTGCAAGTTTTGAGACTGCTATTGTATCTATTGGTAATTTACAATCTACATTCCTAACTGTTGCAAACTTATCAGAACTTGGTGTTAAAAGAATATATGTTCGTTTAGAATCAAGTGAATATGAAAAAGTTTTAAAGCGTTTAGGCGCAACTGATGTCATTATTCCTGAAGTTAGTGCTGCAACTAACCTAGCCCATGAAATTATTTCTAAAAACGTTCTTGATTATTACCAAATTGAAAAAGATTATGGTGTTGTCCAAGTTTTAATTAGCAATAATTTTGAGTCTAAGACTTTGATTGAATTAGATATTCGTAATAAATTTGATGTTAACATTGTTGGTATTTTACGTAAAAATCATTTCTTTATTCCAAAAGGTACTGATACAATTAATGCGGGGGATACTGTATTAATTGTTGGTAGAGACAATAATATCAAAAAGTTTGAAGAAGAAATCAATCTATAATGCAAATCCTAATTACTTATTTAACAATATTTATATTGTTTTGTTTCTTAGGTTGGTGTCTTGAAGTTGTTTATAGATCTCTAAGACTACATCATTTAGTAAATCCTGGATTTATGGTAGGTTGTTCATTACCTATTTATGGTACAGGTGTCGTCGTTTTATACGCAATTGCCGATTTAAATATTGGTGTTGATAATGAGATTGCATCATTTTTTATTAAAGCTATAATTTGTGCTTTTTTAATGACTTTGATTGAATATATTTCAGGACTTATCAGCTTGAAAATATATCACAACAGATTATGGGATTACTCAAATCGTTTCTTAAATATTCAAGGAATTGTTTGTCTTCGATTCAGCATATATTGGGCTATACTTGGTGGAATATTTATTGCGACACTTTATAAACCTTTAAAAGGATTTACGACATATGTTTATCAAACTAAAGATTTATATTTAGTACTTGGCATTTTATATGGTATATTTATTGTAGACTGGGTTTATAGTATGGACTTAATGACTAAACTTAAGAAATATGCTGAAGCGACTCATATAACATTCAATTTTGAAAATTTGAAAGTTAATGTTCGTGAAAGATTTAACAAGTTAAGTCAAAAGAGAATATCTATTTTTAATGAATTTAAACTTCGTCATAAGTTGTTTGAGCATGTTGAAAATAAAGATAATAATTTAATGAATGAAACAGATAAAACGTCAAAAGAAAATTAACTTTTGATGTTTTTTTTCTTTTTTGGACTAATAGATAAACTATGATTCTTTAATTTTTTTTAATTTAAAGTTATAATAAATATATATATAGGAGGCTTTTTATGGCATTAACTATTGTAACAGATTCATCTTGTGATATTAGAGGGGATGAAATTAATAAATATAATATTAAAGTTGTCCCACTAAATGTAACATTTGGAGATAAGAATTATAAAGAAGGGGTAGATTTAGATATTGATAATTTCTATAAGATGTTAGAAGAATCTAAAGATTTCCCTAAAACAAGTCAACCTAGTCCCCAAGATTATGTTGATATTTTTGAAGAAGCTAAAAAGAATAATGATGAAGTGTTAGTACTTACTATTTCAAGTGGTTTGTCTGGTACATATCAAACTGTTGGCGTTGCCAAAGATATTGCTGAATATGATAAGATAAGAATTATTGATTCATTAACTTGCTTAACTGGTCTAAGATTACTTGTGATAAATGCGGTTAAGTTTAGAGATATGGGAATGAGTCTAGACGAGATTGTTAATGAAATTGAATATATGAAGCATCATATTCACTTGTTCGCTATTGTTGATACACTTGAAGGATTTTACAAAGGCGGAAGATTAAGTAAAGCTGAATATAAAATTGGTTCTTTACTTAACTTAAAGCCATATATTACTTTAAATAAAGAAGGTAAGATCATTAAGAATGGTCAATCTCTTGGATATATTAAAGCTTATATTTCTGCAAGTGGACAAACAAAAAAATATCCATTTATAGAGAAATATGGATTGTTTTTTGGATATACAGTTGGAGAAGATAAATTACACAAATTCATTGATAAATCAATTAAACAATTTGGTAATGTAGCTTATGATGTTTCAAGAATTGGATGCGCTGCTGGTTCACATATTGGTGGTGGTGCTGTTTGTTTGGCATATATTAGCGAGAAAGAGAGAGATGAATAATGTATACTTATTACATTTTTGCGATAATTGGGGGATTATTGTTTTTAGTAAATGGGATTATATTCACTTTTAAAACCAAAAATTATAAAAAGAGATATGATAATAGACATTTTAAAAATAGTCAAAAAGCATTTAATGTTTTAAATATCATATGTTCATTTTTGCTGGGTCTTGTGCTAATCGTTTCAGGAATTCTAGCTTTTATTCCAAGCATTAAGCTTCAAAACCATGATTTAGTATTTTGCTTGATATTTACAATAACTATTGCAGTAGCTTTAATTATAAATATAGCACTTGAGAATATTTATATTGAAAAAGAAGAGAAAAAATAATGAATGTATTATTTTTTATAAGACCTAAACAAGAAGTGGCTTTCATTTATAGTGATTCGTCACTTCGTCAAGCTATTGAAAAGATGAATAGCTGTTCATATAATGAAATACCTGTACTTGATAGAGATGGACATTATATGTATAGTGTTTCTGCACTAGATTTGTTACTTTTTATAAGAAAAAAAGGAGAATATAGTGAAAATATTAGTCTTAATTCTTATTTAAAAGATGTAAAGATTCATCGTGATATTAAAGCCATAAAGGTTGATAACGATATAGAAGATTTGTATGATGTGGCTTTATCTCAAAACTATATTCCTATTGTAGATGATAGAAATGTCTTTTCAGGAATTGTTACCAGAAAAGCAGTCATGAATTGGTTAATTAATAAGAATAAAGATATTAAATAATATAACATTTAAAGTAATTATTTAATTAAATTTATGATTTAAATAATCAAGTCAAAAAAATTCAAATATCTAAAAAAAAGTGCTTTACAATGCTCACTTTTTGTTATATAATGAGTGAGCAATCCAATGGAACATTAGCTCAGCTGGATAGAGCACTCGCCTTCTAAGCGAGCGGCCAGAAGTTCGAATCTTCTATGTTCCGCCAGATTTTGCAGATATCAAGGTATCTTAATTGATACCTTTTTATTTTTATACATTTTAGTTCGAATATCCTATGGCCCGCCATTGTAAATGAATGTCGCCATTAGGTGACAGTATATATAATAAGAAGATCAGATGAAAGTCTGGTCTTTTTACTTTTAATTATATAAAATTCTTACATTATTATTAAATAAATCCTTTATAATAATTCATTTCTGATAAATTATGATATAATTTTATTGATATGTAAAACGTTTAAGTTGAATTAAATCATACAGGAGATATATATGGGTTTATTGAATTTATTTAGACATAACATGATAAAGGAAGTTACTGTTCTTAAAGATGTTGATTTATTAAATTTAGAAAAATTAGAAGAACTTGTTGATAAAGTTGGTGATGACCAAAAAGAAATAGTTGAAACACAACTTAAAAAAGAAAAAGCAGGTGTTGATGGTGAAAAAAGAGTAATGTACGAAATTAAACACCTTAAAGAACCATGCTTAGTCATCCATGATTTAACATTATTCGATAAAAGTGCTGATTCAGCACAAATTGATTTTGTTATTTTAACAAAGAACTGTGGTATCGTTTTAGAATCAAAAAGTTTACAAGGAAACATCACAATCAATAGTGATGGAGAATTCACAAGACAATTCGTTAATAACGAACGTAAAGTTTATAGAAAAGAAGGAATGTATTCTCCAATAAGACAAAATGAAATTCATGTTGGTGTTATTGAAGATTACATTGATAAATATTGTAAGAATTTAAGCTATTATCCAATTGAATCATTAGTAGTTATTTCTAATGATAGAACTATTATTGATAAGAAATACGCTACTAAGAATGTAAAAGATGCAATTGTTAAATTTGATCAATTAGATAATAACATCTATAAGTTAATACAAAAACATTCAGACATTGATGTATCAGATTCTAAACTATATGACCTTGCAAATATGTTAATTGATAATGACGTACCTAGAATTGTTGATTATGTATCATCATTAAAATTAAAACTTATCGATGAAGAATTATTTGAAGAAACAATGAAAGCTCAAGAAACAGGTTTCGTTGAAGAAGATAATTCACAAGTAATTGATAATACATTAATGGATAATCTTAAAAAGTATAGACTTAAGAAAGCGAAAGAATTGAATTATCAACCATACTTTATCTTTAATAATGCTCAAATGGAACAAATTATTAATATTTCTCCAAAGACAAAAGAAGAATTATGCTCAATTGATGGTTTTGGTGATAAGAAATTTGAAATGTATGGAAATGATATTATCGCAATTGTTGGTGGTAAATCGTTAGAAGACTTAGAAGCTAAAGAAGAACCTAAACCTTCAAATAATGATTCTTCAGATTTAGAATCAGCATTAAAACAATATAGATTAAATAAATCAAGAGAATTAGGATATAAACCATATTTCATCTATAACAATGAAGAAATGAATAATATCATTGATGCTAAACCTACAACAAAAGAAGAATTTCTTAAGATTGCAGGTTTTGGAGAAAAGAAATATGAAATGTATGGAGAAGATATTATAAGTATTATAAGGAAGTATTTATAATTATTTTGAAAAAACATAAAGTGCTTGAGATAATATCAATTGCACTTTTTATTTTTTATATTTGTGTGTATTTTAACACACATTTATGATATAATGATTTCGGTGGTGCGCTAGTTCGGTGCACATAATCTAGTGGGTGCAATTCCCATCTTGTA
>CAMNGZ010000026.1 GCA_946538835.1 uncultured Clostridium sp.
TTTTATAGCCTCTATAGTTATAAAATTAGGTAAAAATCGAAAAAAGATGTATAATTTAATTGATAGGAGGATATGCTATGGACTTTTTAACATGGAATAGTAATCAATTACTAACTTATTTTTATATTTTTTCTAATGTAATTTGTTCATTTATCTTCTTATTTATTTTAAGAAGAAGTATATCCGGAATGAACGATCATTCAACAGGTAGAATATTTAACTGGGTTCTAATTACACATGTAATATATTTTATTCTTGATATAATTTGGGCACCACTGAATTTTGGCTTAGTTGATAATAGAATTTTTTTACAAATTATTAGAGTATTTAAATATTGGAATATTACAGTAAGTGCTTACTTATGGTTCCAATATATTTCATATAAAATTAATCATGTAATAATAGATACTAAGTTGAAGCATATGTTTTCTTATATGCTTAATATCATATCATTCATAGTTGCAGTTATTATTGTTGTTAACAATGATATGAGTTCTTCAGGCACATTGGCTATCGTACTAGGCTATTTAATTAATTTAGTACCATTTATTTACATCGTTGGTGCTATTTTAAATTGTTTAGTGGAATCATTTAATTCACCTCGTAATATGAGAAAAAGCATGTTCCTACTTACAGGATATACAGTAATATTGTTATTATCTGGTGGATTTCAAATCTTATTTTCACAAATACCTTGCTTGTGCTTTGGTACAGCTTTCATAATGCTTGTAATGTATACAATTGATTTGCAAGGCTTAATTTATAATGATCCTTTGACAACAATCAGCAATCGTAATGGCTTGAATAAATATTATGAAGATAATATTAAGTCTCTTGATAGCGCAACTATCATCATGCTTGATGTGGATAAATTTAAACATATCAATGATAAATTTGGACATCTTGAAGGGGATAGAGCTTTAAAGAATGTTGCTAAATGCTTGAAAAAAGTTGCTGAGTCGGTTAAAGATTCATTTGTGGCTAGATATGGCGGAGATGAATTTGTGATTATATTGAAATCTAGTACCGAAGAAGAAGTTAAACACTTTTTAGGTTTACTTGATAGAGAAATATCTCAAATTAAGATAAGATCTAATTATAATGTTTCTCTTTCATATGGTTACACATTCAAAAAACATGATGATAAATTTGATAATGTAATTCGGAGAGCTGATAAAGAATTATACCTATCTAAAGGTAAAGATGTTATATAAAAAGCGGACTAATTATAATTTAAAGTTGGATATTAGATTATAATTTTCGCTTTTTATTTTTTTATAATATTTTTTAAAAAATTATATGTTATAATTGAATCACAGGAGAAAAGAGATTATGAAAAAGTACAAAAAATTATTGTTTGGAACAGTAGCTCTTTCTTTGGCACTTGCAAGTTGTACAGAGAAAAATCCAGATAGCACTGTTTCAAGTGTTTCCACTTCTGGCCAAGAAAATATAAGTGAAACAGATAAAACATCTGGTACAGGTCAAAGTGGAAATAATGGGGAAAAGAAAAATGAACTTGACTTCCATGGTATCACTTTAAATGATATCTATTTGTCACAAGGTACTTCAAGAGCGCCTACTACAGGAACATATAAGGTTCTTGTATTGCCTATTGAATTTAGTGGTAAAAATGAGGCGTTTAGAGCTGATTACAAAGAAAGGATTAAGAATGCATTTGAGGGTTCAAGTGATAAAAACAGTCCTGATTACACAGGATACAGCGAATCACTAAAATCATTTTATCAAAAATCTAGTTATGGAAAACTAAATCTAGATTTTGTGTATGCTGATAAGTATCAAGTCGGAATGACTTCAAAGAATTGGTATAATTCGCCTGATGCTCAGGCTAAGAACGGTGAGGAACAAGATTATGATTATGGTTCACACCTACTTAAGAAGGCATATGATAATTATACAAAGAATAATACTATTGATAAGGATTGCGATAGCGATAAAGATGGCTATATTGATGCAACAATCATGGTTTATTCTACAAAAGACTACTCAATCGATTCCAAAAACAAAAAGTTTGATAAAGTAGGTTATTACTGGGCATACTGCTATAATGCTACAGCATTTGATTCTAACACATGGGCGTTCGTTCCGGATGAGAATACTCCAATTCCTGACAATTATATGTTCTTATCATATGATATGTTATGGGATAACAATGATAATTCTAATAATGGACAACCAAAATCTGATTACCATACTGTTGTTCATGAATATGGACATATGCTAGGTCTTGATGATTATTACGGTGAGACAGATGAAGACTTTGGTTCATATAATCCTATGGGTGGAGTTGTAATGCAAGATTATAATATTTGTGATCATGATGCATTCTCGAAGACTCAATTTGGATGGACAGATGTTAATTACGTTACAACAAGCACTACTATCACAATAAAGTCTTTAAACACAAGTGGTCAAACTATCATCATTCCAACTAATAATGGTAACGGAACTTTATGGGATGAATATATTCAAATTGAATTATATAATCCAACAGGACTAAATGAATTAGATAGCAAGACAGCTTATGGTGATACTTTAGGATTATCTAAGGCGGGTATTAAGGTTTATCACATTGACAATAGATTATATTATTTTGATGGTGAAGATGATTCAAAATATGGATATGTTGATTTGAAAAAAGATGTATTTGATATTGATGATAACTATTATTTAGTTGCTGCATCAAATTGCCAAAAGCTTGGTAGTGAATATGTGCCAGATGAATATAATTTATGTCAAATGATTCAAGCTGAAGGTTATGATACTTTTAGAGCTGGTACAGCTACAAATGATGACTTATTCCAAACTGGTTCTGTATTTGATCCTCTAAAATTTACTGATTATTTCAAAAACGGAAAAGGTAATAATGGAGCAGATTTTAATTTCACAGTTGAATTTGTAAAAGTTAGCGCTGAAGAAGCTACAGTAAAAATTACATTTAGATAAAAAAATAAGGGCTAGATTTTTTTCTAGCCTTTTATTGTTTTCAATGCAATACTATCATTGTTTATATCGATTAATAAATCAGATAGTTCTTTTAAATCGTGTTCGCTAATATCGACATCAATACCATTAATGTTAGTGTAAAATCCCTGGCTTGTTTTTTTAGTGTATGACATATGAATAGTCCCACCACCGCAGCATCCATAGGATATTACAATGCTGATAGCATTCGTATCTGTTCTTTTATAATTGTTTAATATGAATTCTTTAGCTTTGTTTGAAATTTGCATAATTTCACTTCCTGTATATATTTAAACATAGTTTTAAAAAAATATAAAGATTAATGCTTTTTTATGATAATATATATTTGAATTAGGAGTTAATTATGGTTAAAGATATAATTAAAGATACTATTTTTTTACAAATGAAAAGTTGTGATGCTACTATAGATGATCTTTCTATTGGAACAGATTTAATTGATACATTATTATTTAATAAAAGAACTTGTGTTGGTCTTGCGGCTAATATGATTGGTTATAATAAGAAAATATTGGTATATTTAGATAAGAATAATATGCCTAATGTTATGTATAATCCAGAAATTATAATGAGCGAAAAAGAATATAAAACAGAAGAAGGATGTCTATCATTAATAGGATTAAGACCTTGTATAAGACATGAAGTTATTACTGTTAAATTTTATGATTCTAAATTTAATTTAAAAACTAAAACATTTAGAGGATTTATTGCTGAAATAATAGAACATGAAATGGATCATTTTAATGGAATATTAATATAAAAACAAAAAACAGCCGAAGCTGTTTTTTATTTTTATAGTGGTAAGTCTTTTTTCTTGAATTTGATTGCGCCTGCAATGTAACCGACTAAACCAATTGCTACAAGAATTGCAACTTTCCAAATCCACATGTATTCACCTTTTAATATTGATACAACATCGAATAATGAGATGATTGATACATAGTTGAAATTATTTAATGCTGAAATTCTTACGACAGATGGGATTACAGGAGAACCAAATAATCCTAGCATTGTAGCAACAAGGAAGAACATTGAGAATCCACCGCCAAGTGCCATAGCTTTCTTTGATCTATCGAAATAGCAAGAAGTAAGAAAGTTAATTCCTGAGATTGCAAATAATGTTAGGAATGCGCCAAGATTAATTAAAACTAATTTACCATAATTTAAATCAGTTGTCACATTTGCAATTCTAAAGCAAATGCAAGAAGTGATTGTAGTGCATACAAACATTAAGAATAATGAACCAATTAAGAATACGCTTTGTGTCCATGTAACTTCCTCTCTTCTTGTAGAAGTAGATAATACATAAGCCATTGAACCGGTGTCTACTTGAGATGCAACTAGGTTGTTAGATACCATAATTACATAAATGATAGGTAATAGTAAACCAGCCATCTTGAAGAATATTGAACCTACGATTAAACCATATAAGTCCATAGTACCAAGTTCTGAAATACCATCAGATACATTTTGAGGTAATCTATCTAATAAAGAACCTGCAACTTCAAGTTTTAAATCTTCATGAATCTTATCATAAGCTTCTTTATATTTAACAGAATCGTTCTTGATATCTTCTGGTAAGTTATTTAATTGATAATTGAATTTGTCTTGGTATTCTAGCATTCCTTCATAAGAGATATCTTTAACCTTCTTATAATTGAATCCCATTTGATCATATGTTTCTCTTGAAACTTTATAGTCTGCTAATTGATCAACTATCTTTTGTTTGTATTCTTCACCAACCATTGTAGATGCAATTATGATGCTTGTAGCATTGTAAGCTCTTGAAACTTTAGTATTTGTTCTATCAGTTGTTTTGATGTATTCTGATAAAGTCTTAGTAGGAGTTGTAGATGATTCATAAGAATTAACATCAGCTAACATATAACTTGTGAAGTCTTCAATATATTCACCAGGAACAGCTTCATTATTTTTAGTGTATTGTTCACTTACTGCACCATTTGGGTTAATAGTTACCATTGAAATAGAATATAATGATTTAGTTTCGTCTCCATTTTTATCAAATAAAATACCAACTTGATTTACTGCATATGTGTATGCAGGAACGACATAAATTTCTTTAAATTTATCTTCTGAATCTTTTGTAGCTTTTAATGTGATTTCAGCTAATTCATCTTTTAAAGCTTCGATAGCTTGGTTTGTATATGAATCTTTATTTTCTGAAAAAATTCTAGCACCAACTTCTTGTTGATGTTCTGTTGTGTTGATTTCTTGAGTAGCTTTTTCAATATGAGCTGACTTGATGTTTTCTGTTTCAGATGCAATATATTCATTCATTACTTCATTTGTAGCAGTAGTAACATCTTCACCTGCTGCAACTTTTGCAGCAATTTTATTTCTAGCTTCTTCACTTGCCATATCACTAGCAACAGCAGTAGCTACTTCGGTTCTTATTTCTTCAGCTTCACTTTGAACACGCGCTGTGATTTCATTAGTGATTTCTTCAGTAACAGCAGGAACTAATAATTCTTGAACTTTAGCAGTAACTAAAGCTTCACCATTGGCTTTAGCATCAACTTGAGGCTTCATGAATTTTGCATAGTTTTCTTGTGTGTTTAGTTCATTGAACTTGTTTGCAAATTCAACGTCGAATTTAGATTCGCCTTCAATTGCACCGTCATATAACTTTACGGTGGCTTTCTTTACTTCTGATTTGATAATTTCTTCAATAATAGTTGTTTGAACACCATCTTTTACAGAAGAAATATTAGATGTACCTGAAATGAGCATTACACATGCTAGCATAAAACATACAGCAGCAGTGATTATACCCCACATGATACCATTAGCTTTGCAGCTTTGTTTGAAAAGTGCTTTTGAAAATAAACGATGACGATTTGTCTTAATCTCTTTTTCCATTTTATTGTCTCTCTTTCATTATTTTATTGAAGTGTTTCTCAAGAGTATATTTTACTTCTGAGATGAATTTTACATTTAAACCTTTAAGTGACTTAAATAAGTCATTTATTTCGGCCTTTTTTACTTGTACTGTATATTGATTAAAGTTTTCTTGTATACGGATTATATCAAATCCTTTATCTTTAAATTTTAAGAATGATTCTTTATCATTGAATTCAATCTTAAAATCAACAACAGGTCTATTTCTTATTTGATTCATATCGGCAATGTCTATAATATGTCCATCTGATATAAGTGCGACTCTATCACAAGTTTCTTCCATTTCATTAAACATATGACTAGACATGAAGATTGTTTTACCTTTTTCATGTTCCCTTCTAATGATTTCTAGGAATGCATCACGCATTAAAGGGTCAAGACCTGTTGTAGGCTCATCTAAGATGATGATAGGTGCATCAGCCATAAGTGCAGCTACAAGTGCAGTTTTTTGCTTCATACCTTTAGACATACGCTTTAAATTAGCTCTAGGATCAAGTTGTAACTCTTTAACTAATTGGTCGGCGTAATCAAGATTTTTAAGTCCCTTGAATTCGGCTTGACTTTGTAAGAATTGAACTCCTGTTTTTAAATCCGGAAATGCGATTTCTCCTGGTACATAACCAACCAATTTTGCAATTTCTGATTGGTGAGTACGTGATTCAAGTCCGTTTACATAGGCGTGTCCTTTAGTTGGCTCTATGAAACCTAAGATTGAACGAATAGTAGTAGTTTTACCAGAACCATTTGTACCTACAAATCCAACCATTTCACCTTTATTAATAGTTAGATTGATATCAAATAAGCCTCGATTATTACCATAATCTTTAGTTAAATTTTTAATTTCAATTAAGGCTTTATCTTTTAATTCCATTAAAATGCACCTCCAAATTCTTTATCTTCTTTATAGAATTTCATAAAGTAATCTTCTAGAGTTTCTTTAATGTTATTGAATTCTTTAATTTCAAATCCTGATAAGAAATCAACTACATCATTAATGTTTTTATCATCACATGTTATGAATAATTTATTTTTAATTTCTCTATCCTTAATAATAGAAATAATATCCTTATTATATGTGTTCTTAAATCTTTCGTAGTTTTCTTTATCATTAAATACGATACGGTATTGCTTCAAAGATGCATGTTTCAAATCATCGGCCTTAAATTCTGATACAATCTTACCGTCTTTTATTATTGCGATTCTATCACAAGTTGCATCGACTTCTGAGAAAATGTGGCTAGATAGTAATATTGTTTTGCCTCTTTTCTTTTCTTCAACAATAAAATCGATGAATTTTTGTTGCATAACTGGGTCTAGACCAGAAGTAGGCTCATCAAGAATTAGTACTTGAGGGTCTGACATAAAAGCTGTGACAATCGCAAGCTTTCTTTTAACACCAAGTGACATGTGTTTTGTGTCACCTTTTAATACATTGTCTTTAAGTTCAAATAAATCTAACATCTTTGCTAGCATATCTGTATTGTGAATATGATACATATCTTGCATCATTTTAATAAATTCCCAACCTGTTAAACCTTGAGGTAAGGCAATTTCTCCTGGAATGTATCCGACGTGATTTAGAATGTTTGAATATTCTTTAAACGAATCCATTCCAAGGATTTTTGTATCTCCTGAATCAGGATGAGAAAATCCCATTAAATGACGAATAGTAGTGGATTTACCTGCACCATTAGGTCCTAGGAATCCAAACACTTCACCTTCATTAATATGAAAGGATACATCGAATACACCACGGCCAGAACCGTAATCTTTTGTTAGATGTTCTACATCAATAACGCTCATATTTTCCTCCTTAATATATATGCAAAAGTCCAAATCATACATCAGTTCAAATTCGGACTTGAGTTTGACTTTCGCTACAATTAAGAGTATAATCAAATTGCAAATAAAGACAATAATCAATATTTAGACATAAGTCCAATAATGGACGCAAGTTTGAAAATTGTAAGAAATGAGGACGTTTTCATATGGCAGAATATAGAAATTCAATTAGAACAAAAAAAGCAATCAAGGCTAGTTTTGCTGAATTACTTAGTGAAAAGAATGATATTAATAAAATCACTGTAAAAGAGCTAGTAGAAAGAGCAGATATCTCTAAATCTACTTTCTATGATCATTATCAAGATATATATGCTGTTGCAGATGAATTTGAAATGGAAGTAATTAACTTATTAGAGTCTATTCTTGAAGACTATGTTAAAGATGGTACCCACAATTTCTCAAGTTATGTAAGAAAATTAATTTCTTTACTTAAATCTAATGAGGATTTATATAAGAAAATTTTTGCATCAGACTTACCTGTAAGATTTATTGATAGACTAAAAGATTTATGTAATGCAGCAATTAATCGTGATGTACAACTTAACTTTTTATCAAAAGATCCAGATGTACGTTTAACTCAAATTGATTTTTTAACTAATGGTGTCATCCATCTATTTGTTGACTATTTCAAAGGAAAACTACATGAAAATCTAGATCAAATAGGTAATGGTATCAATAATATGTTAAATATGATGATTAGCTATGAACAAGCTAAATAATGAATTATTTAGGAGGCTTTTCAAACTATTCAATGAAAAGCCAGATGTCGTTAAAGAACATCAAGTTGAATTATTGTCTAAAACTATATATAAAAATAATGATATAGCATTTTATAAACTATTATCACAATATCTTGATTATGATTTTGATTATGACAAAATCATAATTCATGAGAATCCTAAAGATTATTTATTTAATCATTATTATTTAAATATAAAGACTAATGATAAAAAGTTATTAGATTATTCTATAAAAAACGAAATTTATAAGCCTTACGAATTGTTAGTTCACGATGAGCTAGAAGACATTGGTGAAGTCTTACCTAGATTGTCATATTTTGATAAACCTTTTAAGTATTTAGCATTATATAAAGATAATAAGATGATTTCAAAAGTATCACCACAAGAAATAAATGCTATGAAAAAGGATATTGATGAAGCTAAAGGAAATGTCTTAGTTATAGGATTAGGATTAGGATATTTTCCTTATATGGTATCTTTAAAAGATGATGTCAATCATATTGATGTGATTGAAGAAGATATCAATGTTATAAATATATTTAATAAAGTATTATTTAAACAATTTCAAAATAAAAATAAGATTAATATCCTCGAAGGGAATATAAAAAGTAGTCAATTAGAATTAGATAAATATGATTATATTTATGTAAATTCTTATAATAATTTCTCACAAGCTATTGATGTATATAATTTATTCAATGATAATGATAAATGTAAAAAATTAAAAAATATTCATTTTTATTTGTTAAAATCAATAAAATTTTTGAAATAAATGCGTTTTCATAAAGCATTTATCTTTACAAACTAATTATATAGTGTTATATTTAATGCGTACTTAGGTACTTAAATGTAAATATTTGTCACAAGATAGAGGCGCGTTTATAAAATAGTAAATATATGGAGCTGTTGGAAAGCTATGATATATATTGAAAGGTTATTTACGCCGAAGGATATTTTAATCCAAATAAAATATTGCTGGGCAAACGTATAAGATATGTTTGACTGTCACTAAGTTAATTAGTGTTGAGCTACCGTGATTGAAAATAAATTTATTATATTATTTTTGATTATTATGGATTGGTAGCAAATACCAATCCATTTTTCTTACCTCTTTATGGCAAATACTATACTTACCATAAGGAGGTTTTTTATATATATGAGTAAGACATGTAGAAGATTAGGCTTAATAGCCGTAGCCGCACTTGGTGCATTAGGATTAGCATCATGCGGAACAAATAATGTGGATAACAACACATTAGTAATTGGACTAGAGTGTAATTATGCACCATTCAACTGGACAGTTGGAAAAGCTAATGAACACACATTGTCAATTTCAAACCATGCAGGTCAATTTGTTGATGGTTATGATATTTCTTTTGCAAAGAGAGCTAGTAAAGAACTTGGAGTAGATGTAAAAGTTGTTGCAATTGAATGGGATAATCTAATTCCTCAATTAAATGCTGGTCAAATCAACTGTATCATTGCTGGTATGACTGATACAGCTGAACGTAGAGAAGTTATTGATTTTACAAATGAATATTACAGAAGTGAATTAGTATTAATTACTTCAAAGACAGTTGCAGATGAGTATGCATCAACAACAGTAGATGAGACTACTTTAGGTACTATTTTTAGTGGAAAAAAGGGTGTTATTTCTCAAATTTCAACTGTCACAGATTCTTGTATTGATACATTTGTGTCTAAGTTTGGTGTGACACATATTGACCCTGTTGATACATTTGCGACTGCAAGTGATAAGGTAAAGAGTGGAGTTGCATTTGCTATGACTGCCGAATATCCTGTTGCACAAGCTATTGTAAAAGCTAACTCTAGCTTAGGAATTATTAGAATCAATCAAAATATCCTTGGTAATGAACAATTATCAGAACTAGGTGTTTCAATTGGTGTAAAGAAAGGAAATACAGAACTTGTTACAAAGTTAAATAATGTACTTGCTAACTATACTCAAGAACAAAGAAATAAAGATATGTTAGAGGCAGTTGAAAGAAGCGGTGATTAATAATGACTTTATCAACATTTTCAGATATAGGGGTATTACTATCTAAAGGGGATTATGTTAGATGGTTTCTAATCGGTACAGTTTCAACAGTTTTGTTATCATTATTTGGTACAATATTTGGACTAGTACTTGGTGTTTTCTTAGCATTTGGTAAGAGAATTCAAATTAACACTAGGGATAAGTGGTACACTAAAACCTGGAAATCTATAATTAGGACTTTGTGCATAATTTATTCAGTAATCGTACGTGGTACGCCAATGATGGTACAAGCAATGATCTTCCAATATGCTTGTCTAAATTTAGGATTGAACTGGTCAATGATGCTTGCGAACAATGAAATATTCAGTGGATGGTTCTTTGGTGGTTTAATTGTATTGACATTTAATACAGCTGCGTACATGGGAGAAATTGTTCAATCAGGTCTTAATGGTGTTGGAAAAGATCAAACAGAAGGTGCACGTTCACTTGGAATGTCACAATTCAAGACATTATTTTTAGTAGAACTTCCTCAAGCTTTAAAGAATGCTATTCCTACTATTGGTAATGAGTGGATTGTAAATATTAAGGACTCTTCAGTTCTTAATATTGTTGGTGTAACAGAATTGTTCTTTAGAGCTAAAAATATTCAAGGACAAAGTTATAGAGTATTAGCAACTTATATTATTATTGCAGCTATATATTTGTTCCTAACGCTAATTACAACGCTAATTTTAAAATTAGTTTCTATGAAATTAAATCACAAGAAATTTAATTTTAAATTCTTCCACTTTAGAAAGGAGACTACAAATGAGCAATAAGATTACATTTGAAAATGAATCATATGAAGAACCAATTTTACAAGTAAAACATTTAGAAAAGAATTATGGCTCTAATGGTGTATTAAAAGATATCTCAATGTCAGTTTCTAAAGGTGAATGTGTAGTTATTATTGGACCTTCAGGAAGTGGTAAATCAACTTTCTTAAGATGCTTAAACTTACTTGAAGAACCAACAGGTGGCGAAATTCTATTTAAAGGAAATAATACCTTAGATCCTAAAGCTGATAGAAACAAATTAAGAGAACATATGTCTATGGTTTTTCAAAGTTTTGATTTATTTAATAATATGAATGTCTTAAAAAATTGTTATATCGGTCAAACAAAAGTTTTACACCGTAAAAAAGATGAAGCTATAAAAATAGCTAAAGAGAACTTGATTAAAGTTGGTATGGCTGATAGAATGGATTTCCAAATTAGTGATATTTCAGGTGGACAGAAGCAACGTGTTGCCATTGCACGTGCATTATCTATGTCACCAGACATTATCTTATTTGACGAACCTACATCAGCACTTGATCCTGAAATGGTTCAAGGTGTTTTAAATGTTATGAAGGACGTAGCTGATAGTGGTGTTACAATGGTTGTTGTAACACATGAAATGAGTTTTGCTAGAAATGTTGCAGATAAGGTTATTTTTATGGCCGATGGCTTAATTCAAGAAGAGGGTACTCCTGAATATATTTTTAACGAATGTCAAAATGAAAGATTGCTAAAGTTCTTAGGTAAATAATATAATTGTGCTTATTCAACTTGAATAAGCCTTTTTTATTGAATATTATTTCAAATTATTCCACAAACTAATTTTAATTTTGCATAAATGGGCTTTTTTTAGATTTAAAGATAAGTGTAACCGTTTTCGCGAAAGATAATTTGACAAAATACTTGATTTTTCAAAATAAATATATATATATATATATATTATATATATGTAGGCGACAATTTAATTAAGGAGTTTTATAAGATATCTTATTATTTGTTATTAATGATAAAAAAATTATATTTTGGGTTAGTCTTGATACCCGTTTTAAGTTCTATTTCTGGCAATAAGGGAGTAGATTGTCAAACAATAAGTTTGAAGAAAAATTGCTAGTTAGTCAAAAAACTAGTAATAATAACTTTAGTTTTAATGTTGATTTTCTTAAACAAACTACGACAACAGATTTGCTTGAAGAAGAAATTGTCCCAGACACATTTTACTCACCAAGATGGAGAGGATGGTGGGGAATTGAATATGAGATAGAGTATCACATTGAGAAGTGCTACAAAATCGAAGGTGTTTATGCAATTGATCACCCATTAATTAGCCGTAATTTGTTAGAATCTGGTAGTTATAAATCAGAATACTCTTACAAATACAATTCTAGCAATCATTTTAAAGAATCAGCGTATTATAGTGATGAAGTAACAGAGGAAAATGAATTAAAATTTAAGGAGAGTTTTACAGCACATAGCGATGCATTTGGAACTTTTGACGGAAGTACTTCTCTTGAATATAGGGGAAATTATTCTGTTGGTTCAAAGTATAATTTGAATTACAGTAGAGTTAAAAAGCATGGCATTGTTTATGAAGTGAATGTTAAAATGGACTCATCAACTGCTAAATATTGTCCTGTTGGATATAATATAGGAATTGGAAGGATAGGAACTTACTATGTTATATCGTTCGAATATCAGAGATTTAGTTTTGTAATTGGCAACAGAAATCCTGATAGTGAGAAAATGTCCAATACAATAGTATTCGCAAACGAATCTATCATGGCTGAAAGCTTCATTTATACAAAAGGAGCGAGCGATATTTTGTATTATTAGTTTAGGGGAAAAATATGGAATTTGTTAATGTATCAAAAAGTTTTAATGAAAATTTAATATTAGATAATATCAATTTAAAGATCGATAAATCTGGTTTATATGTAATTGTCGGTGAATCAGGTGTTGGGAAAACCACCTTGTTAAATTTGATGGCAAAAAAAATAGAGCCTGATAACGGGAATATCATTTATGATGATTTGACATATATGTCAAGTGATTGTAAACTCGTTGAAATTTTGAACGTGTATGATAATTTATATCTTATTTCAAATGATAAAGAAAAAATTTTAAGATACATTAACTATTTCAATTTACGTGCACTTAAAAGAAAAAAGTTTCTAAATTATCATGCGGTGAACGACAAAGAGTTTGCATTATAATGAATTTGTTATCTAATTCTAATATTCTTTTATTAGATGAACCAACATCTAATTTAGATGTTGAAACATCAAAATTGGTTTATGAATTATTGAGAAAAGAATCTCTTGAAAGAATTATTATTGTTGTTTCACATGATGTTGGTAATATAGTTGATTATGCAGATTGCGTTTACAATATAAAAGATAAGAAAATTGAAGAAGTAAGACATAATATTCATGGTAATGATGTAAAAAAAGTATGTAATCAAATAAATACTAAAGGATTGTTAAAATACTCAATTAAAACTAATAAATATAATCTTGTTATTTCAAAATTTTCTTACATTGTCTGGATGCTATTAGGTTTTCTTGTATCTGCATTTTTTTGTTTTGTTTTAACTAATAATAAAAAGAATTTTGATATATTTTGCGAAAATTCTAAAATTGATTTTTGCGAGTATCATAATAATGATTATTCAAATATTGTTGATTATAAAAAAGAAAGTGGATTCGTCGAAAGTACTCGACAGTATTTTACTGTTTTAAAAACTGATATAACCCTTGACTCTGTTTATTATGAAGATGTTTGCAATGATATTTCAATACCAGAATTAAAAAATGATAATGATTG
>CAMNGZ010000027.1 GCA_946538835.1 uncultured Clostridium sp.
AAATTAGAAGTTTTATATAGTTTTATAGTTTTAATTATACTGTTTCGGAACCTTATATATTCATAATATTAAATTTAAAAACTCGAATTATTTTTTTATTGATAAAGCCATACCATCACCAAGATTATATATAGATGTATCATAATCTTGATTATTTAATAAAAACTCATGGTATTTTTTTAGTTTGCCAACAAGTTGACGTAAATTTCTATTTTCAATTTTTGCGTCTAACAAACCATGGAATAACATATTATCAGTTACAACAATTCCTTTATCATTAAGATATGGTGTAAATTTTTCAAAAAACTTAGTATATTGTCCTTTTGCTGCATCAATAAATAACATATCAAATGTTAATCCATTTAATTCATTATCAATTTCTAGTGCATCCTTAAAAATGATATGAATCTTATCTTCAAGTCCAAGCGCTTTAACATTCTTTAAAGCTTGTTCATACATTTTAGGGTCACGTTCAATAGTATATACTTCAGCACCACTATATAGTGACATCATGCTAGATGAATAACCAATTGCGCAACCAACTTCAAGAATTCTTTTTGGCTTATATAATTTGACAATAGCTTTCAAGAAAGCAAGACCTTCATCTTGAATAATAGGCACAGAAAACTCACGTGCATATTGTCTCATTGATTCAAGATAATCATTAAATTTCAAATTTAATAAAGTCTCTCTTTCAGTTTCACTAATTTCAACCATTATTCTTCCTCTTCAGCGCAGTGACCACTGTGTGGACAATTTGCACAGTTTTCAGTTTCATTGTCACAAGACTCAATTTGATCATCATTGTTATATTGATTTAAAAGCTTTTCAAGGTAATTCCACTCTTCTTCAGTCTTTATTTCTTCAAGTTCACCTTTACCATCGCCATTATCTTTATAACTTGCAGCACTAGCTACATTCTTATCATCAACAAAGACAACATAATCTTTATTGAATTCATCAGAATGTGTAGTGAATAAAATTTGACATCTAATTTCCTTACCATCTTCTGTAGTAATTACTAATGTATTATCTTCCATAGCTACCTCCTATATTTATTTAGAACATATAAATAAAAGCATGGGGGATAAATTAATTACCCCTCATCTTTATTATATTACTTTACTAGTTCTTTTACGGCAGAAATTGCTTCTGCAATCTTTGTAGAATCCTTACCACCGGCTTGAGCCATAGTTGGTTTTCCACCACCATTACCGCCACATACTGTTGCAGCAGCCTTTACTAATTGACCAGCATTGATATTACCCTTAGAAGCACATACAAATGTAACTTTGTCTCCACTTACGTTAGAAACAAATACAACTTCAAGAGCGTACTTATTTAACAATGCACTTGCTAAATCTTTTAATACATTTGTATCTTTATCTTTTTCAGATACAAATAATGCATTACCTTCAATTTGATCCTTATAACTATCTAGATTAGATAATGCTTGTTGGCTCAACTTATTATTGAATTCTTTATCTAATTCTTTAACAAGGTTAGAAACATAAGCAATATGTTCATTGAACTTCAATACAAATCTATATCCACGAACATTAGACATATCAAAATCATCTTTGAATGCTAAATCAATACCTTTTTGTTTAGCTTCAGAAACGATTGAATTAGCCTTAGCTAATAATGTATTTAATTCATTACGTTTATTTACTAATGATTCTTGTAAATTTTCAAATGCATCCTTACCAGTTAATGCAGTACCTCTAAAGATACCTGAACCAATTGATTCAATAGAAACAATTTCGAAATCTTCAATTTCTTTTGTGTTTGAAACATGTGTACCACCACAGAATTCTGTAGAAACACCCATTTCAACAACACGAACAGTATCACCATATTTATCATCGAATAACATCATCGCATGTTTCTTCTTAGCTTCTTCAAGAGGTAATACTTCAGTTACAACTTCGTGACCTTCTTTGATCCAAGCATTAACTTCATCTTCAACCTTAAGGATTTCTTCATCAGTTAAATTATTATAGTTATTGAAATCAAAACGCATGAATTCAGCAGCATCAAGAGAACCTTGTTGATGAACATGAGAACCTAAAACGCTTTGTAATGCAGCTTGGAATAAGTGAGCACTTGAGTGATTCTTACGAATTGCATCTCTATATTCCTTGTTAACAATAGCTTCAACAACATCACCAACTTTAAATGTATTTTCTAATAAGAAATGAATATGTTGTCCATTAGGCATCTTTACAACATCTGTTACTTCAACACCTTGAATAGTACCATGGTCACAAACTTGACCACCTGATAACGCATAGAATGGAGTTTGGTCTAATACTACAGCATTATCAAACACAGCAATAACCTTACTAGTTGTACGAAGTGTATCATAACCAACGAACTTAGATTCTAAATTAAATTTCATCCAAGCTTCATTTTGACCCTTCATTGATTGAAGTGTCTTACGGCTAGATCTAGCACGTTCTTTTTGTTCTTCCATAGCCTTATCAAATCCATCTTTATCAACTGATAAACCTGCTTCTTCAGCATATTCACTAGTTAACTCAAATGGGAAACCATATGTATCAAATAACTTAAATGCGTCAGCACCTTCAATTTGACCATTTGAAGCTTTAGCTTTTTCAGCATATTGAGCGAAAATAGATTCACCTTTTTCAATAGTTGATAAGAATTTAGTTTCTTCTTGAGTAATTACATTCTTAACAATGTCTGCTTGATTATGAAGATATGGATAGAATGGATCCATAATGTTAATTACTTCGTCAACAAGTTCAGACATGAATGGACGATTGATACCAAGACTCTTTGCATATTTAACAGCACGACGTAAGACACGACGTAAAACATATCCTCTACCTTCATTTGACATAGTAGCACCATCAGCTACTGCAAAAGTAACAGTTCTTACATGGTCAGCAATAACTTTGAATGCCATTTGACCAGTGTATTTAACACCACTAATTTTTTCTACTTTATTAATTAAAGGTAAAAATAAATCTGTTTCATAGTTTGTAGGAGTACCTTGCATAACACAGCAAAGTCTTTCAAGACCAGAACCAGTATCAATGTTCTTAGCAGGTAATTCTTTATAATCTTTTCTATCAACACCAATTTTTGAGTTGAATTGAGAGAATACAATATTCCATACTTCAATAAATCTATCATTTTCAATATCTTCTTCTAGAAGACGTTTACCAATGTGTTCAGGATCCCAAGATTCACCTCTGTCAAAGAAAATTTCTGTGTCAGGACCGCATGGACCCTCACCAATTTCCCAGAAGTTATCTTCAAGTGGAATCATATGATCAGGATTCATACCACACTTAACCCATAAATTTAATGTCTCTTTATCAGTTGGATAATAAGTGATATATAATTTATCAGGATCAATTGCAAACCACTTTTCACTAGTTAATAATTCAAATGCCCAAGGAATTACTTCATTTCTAAAATAATCACCAATTGAGAAATTACCCATCATTTCAAAGAAAGTGTGGTGACGAGCTGTCTTACCAACATTTTCAATGTCATTAGTACGGATACACTTTTGTGCATTTGTAATTCTACGACATTCAGGAGTTACAGAACCATCAAAATACTTCTTTAATGGTGTAACACCAGCATTTGTCCATAATAATGTCTTATCATTTTGTGGAACAAGTGAAGCACTTGGTTCTACTAAATGACCTTTTGATTTGAAGAAATCAAGCCACATTTGTCTAATTTCATAACTTTTTAAAGCCTTCATAATTTTTTACTCCTTTTAAAATAAAAAACGCCCTTAAATCTAAGGACGTTCAAATTAACGCGGTACCACCTTAGTTCTAGATAAAAATATCTAGCCCTTATATTTAATTAAGCTCCCATGCAGCCAAGTTTAACACATAAATCTGATATTTTCACCATCAATCAGTCTCTAATAAATACATATTAAACGATCATGTTCATCGCTTTATTTAATTACTTTATCATTTTACACTTTTTATTTATAAAAATAAAGTATTAAATTAGTTTTTTTATAATTTTCTTGATATTATTATAATCTCATAAGATTATTTATCAAAATATGCTGAAATTCTTCTTTAGATTCAAAAGGTTTCTTGCAAATTTTTACCTTGTTGAAATAACAACAATTCCTTTTAACTTTAATCACAACCGCTTTATTCTTATAAGAGAAAGTGAATGTTGCAAAAGTCAAATAACTTGATGTATCTCTAGAATTCAACAAATCTAAATCAAATATATTATCAACAGTATTATTAGCATTAATATAAGTATTATAAATAATTTTTCTATTATAGTTTTTATTTCTATTTTTGTAGCTTAAATAAACTAAAAAATAATATACGAAACTGAATTCTGTAATAAACAAAATTATAGTTCCAATGAAGATGAATGCAATAAAAATTATATATTTTATTTTATAATCTTTCTGTATACAAACAGCCATTATTCCAAGTGTAATTAAAGAATATCCAAAAATAATTAGAAACATTCTAAAAAACTTTTTAAAAGCCATATCAGGTCTTGACTTAAAAACTGATAATTCACAAACTTTAAAATAATATTTAAAAAACCTTAAAAAATTGTATTCTTTCACCCTATACCCTCCCTAATATTAACAAATAACAAATACATAAATCGACTATATTTTATAAAAAATAATTAATTTTGTAAACACATTATTTATAAAGTAATATTTATTTTACAATAAAGGTTGTTTTAAAAATTAAAAAGCATACATAATGCCCCTTCTACTAGTCAAAATGTAGGCTTTTACCTAACTTCTCAATGGGCGACGTGATCCAATAGTTAAACTATCAAGATATTTCATGTCATCATCATCAATAGAGAAGTCTAGATCAATGTTTTGAGCAATACGCTCTTCATGAGTTGACTTAGGAAGTGGCAATGTTCCATTTTCTAAGCAATAACGAATGCAGATTTGGGCTTTAGATTTATTGTATTTATTAGCAATTCTATCAAGTTCAGGGCTTTCTAGAATCTCTCCAGTCGCTAGTGGACTATAAGCTTCTATTAAAATATTATGTTCCTTGCAATAATCAACAACCTCTTTTTGAGTATTTCCAATAAAATACCTTATTTGATTAACTTGAGGTACAAATCCTGTCGCATCTATTAAATTCTTAATATTATTAGGCCTAAAGTTTGATACACCTATAGATTTAACTTTTCCAGTATTATAAATATCAATAAATGCCTTCCAAACTTCGATGTTTTCTTTTTCACAGTCTTTACCAACCTCACTCCAAGGCCATGGAGCATGAATTAAATAAAGATCAATATAATCAAGTCCTAATGCCTCAAGAGATTCATTAAAATACTTAATGGCTTCATCATATGATTTATATTGAGCAGGTAACTTTGTTGTTACAAAGATTTCCTTTCTATCAATTTTGCTATCTTTAATAGCTTTTCCAACAGCATCTTCATTTTGATAAGCATATGCTGTATCAATATGGCGATAACCCAATTTTAAAGCGCATAATGTCGCATTATATGCATCTTCTTTAGAACTTTGCCATGTACCAAGACCAACCTTTGGTACCTTAACTCCATTTGATAATGTGTAAAATACTTCTTTAATCATTTCTTCCTACCTCTTTCAAAAAAGTATACGGGGTAATTCCTTCCATTTGATCTTCCATAATGAAACGGAACGCCGAAACAGGATCAGTTATTTCTTGATAATTAATTTCCTTTTGTCCAACCAAGCTTGGATTCAACATTCTTGCTAATGTTGTTTGTCTCACTTTATCTTCTTGATATAATGCATTATTTAAAGCCATTTGATTACCAATAAGAATTACTTTTTCTTTGGCCCTTGTAATTGCAGTATACACTAATTTCTTTCTAAGCATTAAACGAAATGCTTGTGAAATTGGAATAATTACATTTTTAAATTCGCTACCTTGCGCTTTATGAATTGATATTGCATAACCTAAAGTAAGGTTAGAAATAGAACTTAAAGGATATTTAACCATCTTATCAAACATTATATATAAGAAAGTTTCATCATCATTTTTAGTAATAGCTTTAATGACTCCAGTATCTCCATTCATTATATCTAATTTTGGATCATTTTGAAGTTGTAAAACCTTGTCGCCAACCTTAAATAACTTGTCACCAGTTTTTATGTATTCATTAGATTTATTAAACAATTCTTGAATTTGGGTATTTATATTATCAATACCATTTAAGCTTGAATACATAGGTACTAAAATTTGCAAATCATTATATAAATCTGCACCTGATTTTATATATCTATCTACAATTCTTAATGTTAAATTTAAAATATTAGATTCGTCTTGAGAATAAAAGAATACTTCTTTTTTATCATTAAAAATACTAAAATCTAGTCTCTTCTCATTAATCATATGCGCCAATTCAACAATCTTACTGTCTCCTTTTTGTCTCATGATTTGAGTTAAATAAGAAATCTTAATCATTTTAGATTTAATCATGTCATCTAAAACATTCCCAGGACCGACAGATGGTAATTGGTCAACATCACCTAAAAAGATGATTTGAGTATTCTTGTTAATAGCTTTTAGTAAATGATTCATAAGTTCAATATCAATCATACTTGCCTCATCAATTATGATGAATTCTTGAGTCAACATATCATTTTCATTCTTTAAGAAATGACCAAATTCATCATATTGTAAAGCTTTGTGAATTGTTTGTGCATGAAATTCTGTTTGAGCCATCATTCTCTTACTAGCTTTTCCTGTTGGTGACAGCAATAATACTTTCTTTTGGAAAGCGTCACTATACATATCTAGATTAAGCAACAAAGCTTTAGTGTGTAATAAGCACTTCAAAATTGTTGTCTTACCAGTACCAGGGCCTCCTGTAATAATTGACACCGGATTAGAAAGCGATGTGATAATAGCTTTTCTTTGTTCATCAGTTAGACTAAATTTGATAAAAGATTCACTTTTTGTTAAAGCTTTTTCTATATTATCTAAATTCATATTAAAGCCATTATTATTTAATAATTCTTTTAATTTTAAAGAAACATTGTATTCAGCATCATATAGATTCTTAGGATAAATTAAATTATCCTCTTTAACAACAAAGCCTTTACCAACTAAGTTCATCAAATTGATTACAAGATCACTTGATTCAAATATATGATTATGGCTTCTTCTATTTAACAAAAGCTTAGTTTCGTCTAACAAATCATCTTGTCGAATAAATGTATAGCCAAGCGATTCACACATATTAGAAAGATTATAGACTAAAGCTTCTTCTAATCTTAAATCACTATTTTCATCAAATCCCATCCTCATAGCCAATTCATCGCAACGGACGAATCCAAAACCATCTAAATCATGAATTAAAATGTAAGGATTTTGTTCAATTTTCCTTAAAGTCTCACTTTCATATTTACTATAAATTTTATTAGCTGCACCCTTGGTTAATCCATAAGAAAACAACTTAATAAATATGGTTTCAGTTTCACTATTCTTAATAATTTGTTTACGAAGGTCTTCTGCTTTCTTCTTACTAATTCCCTTAACTTGACTTAAAGCATCAATATCATTTTTTATTTTATCAATTGCATCAATTCCTAAAGTCTCCACAATTGCTTTAGCTGTCTTCGTTCCTATTCCTTCAAATTTGCTAGACAAATATAAAACTAGGCCATCCCCAGTTTCTTCTTTTAAACTCGTAGCACTTGTAGCTTCAAATTGAACTCCAAATTTAGGATGTATCTTAGATACACCCTCAAATTCATATAAAGCCCCTTCATCTATTAAAGGAAATTCACCAGTAACTGAAATGGTTCCACTATCAAGTTCAACAGATAAAACCTTAAAAAGACTTGTAGTAGATGCAAACACAACACTTTTAACTCTACCTTTAATTTTCATATTATCTTCTAGAAACATCGCTTGGCATTCTATAATCACTTCTTGGGTTTAAAGAAATATCTAATACCTTTGGACCATCAGGTGTCGCTTGACGCTTGAATTGTTGAGTAAAGAAACGTCTAAAGAAATTATCAACAGCTTTAGTAGTTTCAAGGTTATTTAATCCAAACGCTTTATTTAATAAGAATTTAATTCTATCCTTATCATCACCATTTGCTAAATATCTATTTAAAATGAAGTCATTAATTTCATATTTACCAATTGAATCCTCTGTAGATTGACTTTGGTCACTCAATTCTGGTGAGATAGGTGTATCAATAATATCTTCTAAGACATTGGCAACATCTGTATATTTAGTTTTAGCATAATACTTAATCATAAAGCGAACTAATGTCTTAGGAATACCTGCATTAATTCCATACATAGACATTTGATCTCCATTATAAGTACACCAGCCAAGAGCTAATTCAGACATATCACCTGTACCGAGAACTAGTCCATTAGTTTTATTTGCATAATTCATTAAAATTAATGTTCTCACACGAGCTTGCACATTCTCATAAGTAACATCATGATTCAATGGATCATGATCAATAGATTTAAATGTATCTTGGCAAATTTTATTAATTGGCTTTTCCAAAACTGTACATCCTAATGCTTCCATAAGCTTAGTCGCATTAGACTTAGTACGTTTACTAGTCGCAAATCCAGGCATAGTAATTGCGATAATATCCTTAGGATCTTTTTTCAATTTATCAAATGTTTGACGAGCAATAAGTAAAGCTAGAGTAGAATCCAGACCACCTGAAACGCCAATAACTAATGTCTTGGCTTTTGTTATTGACATACGTTTGTATAATCCATATTCACAAATATTTGCAACTTTATCAAATTGAGCAAATTCATTTTCTTTTGGAACAAAAGGAGTTTGATCAAGATTTTGTTCAAAGTCATAATCTTCTGATTCAGATAACTCAAATAATACAATATGATAATTATAATTTAGTTTGAAATCATCATGTAAATTTGTATTCATTCTTCTCTTATAAATAATTTCACCAAGGTCAATATCACCATAAACAATTTCAGTATCAACTGAAAAATTTTCAGTTTCTTTAACTAATCTGCCTAATGATGCGATAATGTTGTGACCTGAATAAACAGTATCACTTGTTGACTCAAGTGCTCCTGCACTTGCGTAAACATAAGCACCGCAATTCCTTCTTGAGTTTTCAAGTACTGCATTTCTTCTAATTTCACTCTTACCTAATGTCTCATTTGAAGCACTTAAGTTTAAAATAACATTAGCACCATATTGCGCCATAATATTTGAAGGGGCTACACTAGACCACATATCCTCACAAATTTCTACACCTATATTTAAATTATGCTCAATATCTTTAAAAATAATATTTCCAAAAGGTACTTCCTTATTATTAATCATAACTTTAGTCAAATCATTATTAAGACTTGTTTTAAACCAACGTTTTTCATAATACTCTTTAGAATTTGGTAAACTCCTTTTTGGAACGATACCTAAAAGTTCATGCTTTTTAATTACGTAAGCACAGTTATATAATGAACCATTTAATTCAAAAGGAGCACCAATAGTGACAATACCTTCGAAATCATTTTTTTCAATAAATTCTAATATAGCTCTATTAGAATCATAAATTAATTCATTTTGAAAGAAAACATCTTGGCAAGTATATCCTGTAACGCAAAGTTCAGGGAATACCGCAATTGAAGCTTTACAAGTTTTAAGAGATTTTAACATCTCCTCAACATTATAAAAAGGATTCCCCACTTCAATACGTGGTGTTATGGCAGCCACTTTAATAAAATTCTTATGAAACATATGCATTCTCCTATATAAATTATTTTCTTTAATATATTTGTATACCTTACTTGGTAAATAATTTTGATATTTATCAACATCAGTTCGTATCAACGAACTTGAAATATCAAATTCTAATTCAAATTTGTGAAAATGATTTTTAAACTCAAAATATTTTTGATTAATGATTGCGTCAATATCATAACCTTTTCTCGTAAAAACAATAAAATTAAATTTAGATAAAAGTTCTTGATAGTTAATCCATTGATCAAGTTTCAATATATTATCAGCACCCATACAAAAATATAAATCATCATATTTTTTTGAAAGTTCGTTTAATGTATGAAAAGTTCCTTTATATTCTTTATCTTTTGCTTCAAAATCACTTACAATAAAACCATCCTCACATAGCTTTACCATATTAAATCTATCATCAAATTTTGTTAAATTTTTCCATGTGTAATTATCACTAGCAGGCATAACAATAAGATTATCTGGTCTAAATTTTTCTTTTAAGAGCTTAATAATCTTTAGATGTGCCAAAGTAATAGGGTTAAATGACCCACCAAATACAATATTCATATAATCACCACTTATATTATAACATTATTTTATGCTAATAAATACATAATCACGTTAATATCAGAGATTTTGTTTTACAAAATTATACGATATCGTAATGATAATGTAAAAATAAAGAGAATTAGAATAAATCTAATTCTCAAATTAATTAATCATTGTCAAATGATTCTAAAATTCCTTTTTTTATCATATTAACTTTCATCTTATTTTCTTTATAAAGCATAAAGATAATAAATGCTAAAATCGTTAATATAGTTGAATACCAGAACAATCCTTTATATCCTGTCGCAAAGGCCATAATAGAGCCAATTAAGACAGGTGTTACAGATTGAGCTAACATACTAGCTAAATAATACAAGCTTGAAATACGGCCGATATTTGATTGACTGGCTAATTCAGTAACCATTGGATAACTTGATACATTAATCATTGCCCAACCAATACCAGCGACTGCAACAAACACAAAGAACATTACTTTATAACCAATAATAGCTTTATTTGCAGCTTTATATGAATCAAATGTTTTATCAATTGAAGCTTTATATGTTGATGATTCTTGATAATATGTATATACATCTTCTCCATCAAGTGATACATAATGTTCATTTAATTTATACTTACCAGTATGTTTATAATTATTTTCAATTAAAACGAATGTACCATCATCTTTTAGAGTTAAGACATTAGATTTATAATTATCATTTGTTAATTCAATATTTATATAATTTTGATTGAACACTAAATGCTTTCTGATGTCAGCACTAGGTGTTATGATAGCACTGCTAAAAAAACCAACAAATAAGCATCCAATACCAATTAAAACAGATAATTTTCTACCAAGTTTATTAGCCAATATACCTGAAGGAATAAAAGTTAAAACACTTGATATAGTTAAAATAATAGTAACTGTACCAGATAATTTTTCATCACCTAATATATTCTTACAATATAATGATAAGAAAGATTCCAAAGCATTAAAAGCCATATACCAAATAAATGTAGCTACTAACAAAATAATAAGATTCTTTTTGTCGCCTTTACTTAATGGCTTATCTTCTTCAACTTTTTCTAAAGTTTGAGATAATTCTTCTCCAAGAATTAATTCATCTTTCACTTTGTTAAGTAATTCATTTTCTTTAACTGTTAAAACTAAAATTAAAGCTGCAGCAAGTAAGAAAATTGATGCAATAAAGAATGGAATATAAGGATGATCTTTATAATCAAGGAACATCTTTACAACAGCAGCGATTATAGGACCAAAGTATCCAACCAAATTAATAATCCCATTAGCTTTACTTCTAAGTGGCTTGGGAGTGATATCAGGCATCAATGATACAGCAGGTGTACGATACATATGCATAACACAAAGTATCAAGAACATCATAACAATAACACCTGCTAATACTCCTTTAATATAGAAAAAAGGAATCAAAGGGAAAATCAAGGCTGCAGTAATCATACCTGTTATAATATAAGGCATACGTTTGCCAAATCTAGTTTTTGTTTTGTCAGATAAACGTCCAAATAATGGTAATAATATTAACGCTAAAATATTGTCACTAGCCATAAATATTCCAATTAGCCATGATTCCTGATCAAGATGTAATAAATCTGATAGAAATAAAGGGCAATATGTATTATATACTTGCCATAACATTAAAATTGAAAAGAATGCTAGGGAGATCAGCATTGTATTTTTGTAATTGAGTTTAAGTTTCTTATCCATAGTACTTTCTCCTTATGATATACTCATTTTATCATAAAACACGATTTTTTAATAAGTGTTATAAAAAAAAGCGTACAATTTGTACGCTTTTGTAAGAAATATTACTTAGATTCTAATTCAGAATCAATAAATCTGATTACAGATTCAATGTTAGATAAGCATTTAGACTTAGAGTCGAATGCAATACCAGATTGAACAAGCTTATTAGCAGTGTTATATAGACGGAATTCATACATATCATTCTTATCACGAACAACGTAGAATGTTCCTTCTTTTACGTCTTTCTTAAACTTAGTAATAGCAGTCTTTACAGACACATCTGTCTTATAGAACTTAGAAGTAACAATTAATTGACCATTTGAAGCCTTAAGACCAAATTGGTAAGATAAAGTATCTTGATTGAATAAAATGACAAACTTACCTTTACCTGCAGCCTTAGTAAATAATTTTCTGTCAACTAATTCTGGCTTTGATTCATCTTCATTATTTAATAAAACAATCTTAGTAGCCTTAGCAAAATTCTTGAATGAATCAATTGCAGATTCAGCACTTGACTTTGAAGAATAATTCGCACTGTGAACTAAAATCTTATTTTGAACTGTGCAACCAACAAATTGGCTCTTTCTGTGCTTATCAGTTTCAACACGGAAAACTAATGTATCAAGATTTGACTTTAAAGTCTCAATACCATTTTGTGCACCTTTAGCTGTAGTATAAACTTCACTTGTTGCAAGAGCTTGACCATTAGAAGCTACAATACGATACTTGAAACCACCTGTGTCTTGGAAAATTTCATATTTACCATTTGTAGTATCATCATCGCTAGCTTCAACTAAAACCTTTTCGCTAGCATCTTCTTCAACCTTTTTTGCAGGCTTCTTTGCAGGAGTTTTCTTTGCAGGAGCCTTTTTAGCCTTAGGAGTTTTTGT
>CAMNGZ010000028.1 GCA_946538835.1 uncultured Clostridium sp.
TAATTTTATCATTAATATCTATTAGCGTGTTTAAAAATTATCCTTTGTATTTTTTAAGATATTTATATAGTTTATTTACATTGATTTCTTTCATATATTTAATAAAAAATATCGTAAATTTAATTAATAATATTCAAAAAAATTAGCCTTTACTTTGTAAGGGTTCTTTTTTTTCTTTTATAATTAAAAAAAATATGCTAAAATATTTTGGAAAGAGGATAAAAGTATGATCAATCTAATGGCAGTAGTTTGGTGGTTCTTTACAGCAGTATTTGCAATTTATGCATTGCTACTTTTTGGAAACAGTAACAAAGTTTTAACTGAATCATTTAAAAGAAATAAGAATCATCCTTATTTTGATACATGGCGTCTATTTGCAGGTGCAGGTTATTTAACAATTGCTGCAGGTTGTGCATTATGGGCAATGGGTGAAATTCAAGAAACTCTTCATGGTGTGTGGGCTTTAAGAGGCCTTGGCGCTTTGATGTGGATAATTGGACTTGTAATTGTTTTTATTTTCAACAAGAGAGCTATTCTTATGTTTCAACCAGCTTTCTATAAAGAACATGATGAAATCATGAAGAGAAAAAGAGAAGCTCGTGAAAATAAAAAGAGAATGAAAGAAGAAAAGAAGATTAAAAAGAACAAAGATTCTTTAGAAGGTTAGTATGACACGTATGGCAGTATATTTTGTATTAGGATTTATAAGTTTAGTATTTTTAATTTTATTTGCATCAAATAAGTATCCATTTTCAGGATATAAAGAATGCAATGATGAACAAGCTAAAAATATATATCGCCGTGGTGGTTCTATAACATCAGCTCTTTTAACTGCTGGATTCGTTTTTATGGGTTTCTATGATTTATCTAAGAATCTCAATAATGAATTAATTGTGTTAGAAGGATTTGGTTTATTTTCACTACTATTTGGTGTTATTTCTTTAATTTTCTTTGTTCTTTTATTTCACAATAGACTAATTGAAGTTAATAAAGAAATTAGTGATAGAAAAGAAGAAATTGAAAGATTAAAAGAATATTCAAAAAATTTAGATAATAAGGAGAACAAATAATGTTAACAGGTAAACAAAAGAGCTATTTAAGAGGTCTTGCAAATAGAATTAAACCAGTTATGCAAATTGGTAAAGATGGTTTAAATGAAGAATCTATCATCCAAGTTTTAAATTATTTACATAAGCATGAATTAATGAAGGTAACAATTCTTCAAAATTCAGATGTAACAATTGATGAACTTGCTGCAGCATTTGAATCTATCGAAGTAGAAGTTGTTCAAACTATTGGTAAAACAATTGTTTTATATCAACATTCAGATGATGCTGATGAACCTATCGTATTACCAAAGGTTAAAACTAGCAAATAAGATTTGGGTTAACCAAGTCTTTTTTTTGTCGTGAAAAAATATGGATTTTTTAAGAAAAAATGGCTAAATTATGTTAGAATAGATGTATATAAAATTAGGATGTGTTAAATTATGAAAAGAATGATTTTGGTAGATGGAAACTCACTAATGTATAGAGCTTATTTTGGAATGGGCGACCCTACAAAAATGAAACCAAATAGTAAAGGGATTTATACGAATGCGGTCAACGCTTTTATTCGTATGATTCACACATTATTAAAGAAAAATGATTATGATAATGTGCTTATTGCGTTTGATGCCGGCAAACATACCTTCCGTCATGATATTCAACCTGATTATAAGGCCGGTAGAGCTCATATGCCAGAAGAAATGCGTATGCAAATTGCTTATTTGAAGGACTTCTTAACTCGTTCTAATATTGCTCAATTTGAAATTGCAGAATATGAAGCAGATGACATCGTAGGTACTATGTCTCGCTTAGCTGAGGAAGCAGGATATCATGTTGATGTTTATTCATCTGATAGAGACTTACTTCAATTAATTAGTGAAAATACAACTGTTCATATGACAATTAAAGGTATGAGTGAGCTTGAAGATTATACTCCTGAACATTTTGAAGAAACATATGGTATTAAGCCTAGCCAATTCATTGATTTAAAAGCCTTAATGGGGGATAAGTCCGACAATATTTCTGGTGTTCCTGGAATTGGACCTAAGAAAGGTGAAAAACTACTTCAAACATATGGCTCTGTTGAGGGTATTTTAGAGCATGTTGATGAAATAAAAGGTGCTGATAAACAAAAATTTATTGATAATGCTGAACTTGTTCGTAAATGTAAGGTTATGGTTACTATATTACGTGATGCACCTCTTGGAATAAATCTTGAATATACTATAAAAAAAGAACCTGATTTAGATAAATTAAAAGAATTATATGAATATCTAGAATTAAATGGCTTACTTAAGGAATTAAATGAAACTCAAAAAGATTTAAAAGAAGATTATAAAAATGTTGAATACAAGGTTATAGATAATTTAATGGATTTAAAAACTATTTTACTTCCTAAGTCTAGCTTATACTTTGAAACATTGAATAATAATTATCATAAAGAAGATTGTCTTGTTGTTGGTATTCGCAATAAAGATGGCATCTTTATGGTTGATCCTAATTTATTGGCATCTTCAATTGATGCTCAATTGTTCTTTAGCGATAAAGAAAATGAAAAATCAGTATTCGATTATAAAAAATGTTATGTTTTATCTAAGAGACTGGGATTAAATTTATATGGTGTTTCATTTGATATGCTATTAGCTACTTATGTATTAAACCCATCTAATGCTAATCATGAGTTTAAAACTGTAGCTCAAGCATTTGAATATTATGATGTGGATTTTGATGAATCAGTCTATGGAAAAGGTGCTAAGAAAGCTGTTCCTAGTAAGGATATTTTATATAATCATGTTGCGAAAAAAGTTAATGCTATTTACCTTTTAAAGAACAAAATTAAAGAAATGGTATCAAATGAAAATCTAGATAATTTGTTATATAATGTTGAAATTCCTTTATCTCATGTTTTAGGCGATATGGAATATGAAGGCGTAACAATTGATTTAAATGAGCTAGATAAACAAAGAACTGATTTAAAAGAAAGAATTGATTTTATTGAAACTGAAATATATAGATTATGTGGCGAAGAATTCAATATTCAAAGCCCTAAACAACTTGGCGAAGTTTTATTTGAACATTTGAGTTTGCCAAATGGTAAAAAGACTAAGACAGGTTATTCTACAAGCCAAGAAGTATTAGAAGGATTGAAAAATATCCATCCAGTAATTGAATATATTTTAGCTTATCGTCAACTAACAAAACTATATCAAACTTATATTGAAGGATTATCTAGTCAAGTATTTGATGATAATAGGGTTCATACTATTTATGAACAAGCATTGACTGAAACTGGTAGACTTTCTTCAATTGAACCAAATCTTCAAAATTTACCTGTTAGAACTGAAGAAGGTAAGAATATTAGAAAATTTGTAGTACCAAATACTAAAGGTGATGTATTCTTATCTTGTGACTATTCTCAAATTGAACTTCGTGTATTAGCTGATTTAGCTAATGTACCAACATTAATTAAATCATTCAATAATGATGAAGATATTCACTCACGTACAGCTAGTGAAATATTCAATATTCCTATGGAAGATGTTACAAGTGACCTAAGAAGAAAAGCTAAAGCTGTAAACTTTGGTATTATTTATGGATTGAGCGCATTTGGTCTTGCCCAAGAAACTGGTTATACCAATAAAGAAGCTCAAAACTTTATTAATAGATATTATGAATTATATCCTGAAATCAAAACTTATATGGATGATACTATTAAGTTCTGTCAAGAAAATGGATATGTTAAAACTATTTTAAATAGAAGAAGATATATTCCTGATATTAACTCAAAGAATTTCATGTTACGTGAATTTGGTAAGCGTACAGCTATGAACGCTCCTATTCAAGGTAGTGCAGCTGATATCATTAAGATGGCTATGGTTAAGTTAGATCAAAGACTTAAAGAAGGAAAATATAAATCTAAATTATTGTTACAAATACATGATGAACTAATTCTTGAAGTTACAAATGACGAACTAGATGAAGTTACTAAATTAGTTGAAGATACAATGACTAATGTTATTAAACTTAAAGTTAAGTTATCGGTTTCTCGTGATATTGGACAATCTTGGTATGAGGTGTAATTATGCCTGAACTTCCAGAAGTTGAAACCGTCAGAAGGGTTTTAAAGAAAAATCTTATTAATCAAACAATTAAAAAGGTTGAATCAAATTATCCCAAAATGATTCTTGAACCATTTGAAGAATTCAAGAATCATCTTGTTGGTGCTAAATTTAAGGACGTTTTAAGAAAAGGTAAATTCTTAATTTTTGAATTATCAAATGGTTATTATTTAGTTAGTCACTTGAGAATGGAAGGTAAATATTTCTTAGAACCTAAAGATTCTATGTCTAATAAACATATTCATGTAATAATGGAATTAGATGATTATACACTTTATTATCAAGATACTAGAAAGTTTGGTATTATGTTTACAAGAACAAAAGATACATTATACACAACTGAGCCTTTATTAAGTGTTGCGAATGATCCTATTGAAGGTGTAGATATAACTAAAATGTATGATTCTCTTTTAAGAAAAAAGAAAACCATTAAAGAAGCTTTATTAGACCAATCTATAATGTCTGGGCTTGGTAATATATATGTTGATGAAGTATTATACATGGCTCATGTTTCTCCTTTAAGAAAAGCTTGTGAGATTAATCTTGATGAACTAAATTTGATAGTTGAGTCTAGTAAAAATATATTTCTTAAAAGCATAGAACTTGGCGGAACAACTATTAAATCATTTACATCATCTAAAGGTCATGCAGGTTCTTATCAAGAACATTTATTAGTACATACAAAAGAAACTTGCCCTAAATGTGGTAAGAGACTTACTATTATTAAAATAGGAGGTAGAAGCAGTTATTTTTGTGATAACTGTCAAAAATAAAATGGTTATAGGACTTACAGGTGGAATTTCTAGTGGAAAATCATTTGTAGAATCTTATTTAGAAAAAAAAGGTTATTTCATTCTTGATACCGATATTTTATATAAAGAATTAATTAAGCCAGGTAATATCTGCTATAACGCAATTATAAAAGAATTTCCATATTTTAATAGCGATTCTACAATTGATTTGAAGAAATTGGCAAGTGTTGTATATAATGATTATGAAAAATTAAAATTATTAAATAGTCTAGTACATCCTTTAATTTATAAAGAATGTGAAAAGATTATTAAGGAATCAAAAGAAGATATTATATTTTTAGTTGTTCCTTTGATGTTTGAAGCTGGATTTGATAAATTATGTGACAAGGTTTGTTGTGTATATACATCAAAAGAGGCACAAATTAATCGCTTAATCAATAGAGATAATATTGGTAGAGAAGATGCAATAAAAAAGATTAATGCTCAAATGGATGTTGAACTTAAAAAACAAAAATCTGATTATTTAATTGAATCATGTCCTGATTTTAATGATACAATAAAGAATATAGATATCTTTTTAGAAAGGATAAAATAATATGGCAAGAACATACGAAACAAGTGAAGATGAGATTGAAGGATTTCTTCAAACTCATTATTACAAGTGTTTAGAAGATAAGATGTTTGAATATCTTCCTAAATTACTTGAAACTAAATATAAATGCAAAATTTTATCAGTTAATGAGGACTATAATGAAATCACTGCTTATCACAAAGATTTCGATATCACATTAAAGGTTGTTATGCCAGAAATTAACAAGACTAGTGTAGATATTTTTATTAGTTCTAGATACGTATTTGAATTTGGTAAAACTAAGAAACTTATGCAAGATATTTTTACAACAATTGGTCTTGAATTTGATTTCATTGGTTGTTCCTTAAGTAGAGATAAATAATATGGCACAATCAATTAAGAAAAAGAAACTAAAGGTCTATCAATACCAAAGGTTATCGCTTGATGATGTTAATGTTTTGTCGCTTCTTTATGCTCCTCTTATTGGCTCAGAAGCGTTACAACTATATTTATCTTTATCAAGCTTGATTTCAAGAAATAATTTGACAAGTGTAGAGTTTATTCATGAAGATTTTTATGACATTTTGCATATGTCTGAAAAAGTTTTTATGAATTCAAGAATTAAACTTGAAGGAATTGGATTAATGGAATCATATGTCGATGAAGATGATAACTTGTCATATGTTTTATTTGCACCTCAAACAGCTAATCAATTTGTACGTGATGGTGTACTTGGTATTTATTTAAACGCATTAATTGGACCTGAAAATTTAAATAGAATTTTAACTTATTTTAATTGTGAAAGAATTGATGAATCTAATGGATTTGTAAATATCACCAAAAACTTTGATGAAGTATTTGAAACGATTAATGTGGAAAAAGATAAGCTTCAAGAATTTAATTTAACTGATAATGTCAGGGCTAAGACTATTAATCAATCTAAAGATTCTTTTGATATTGATTTCTTCTTAAAACAAATTAATTTGGATTTTGTTGATTTTAATATTGAAGAATTTAAGAAGATTATTATTAATAGTGCATCTACATTTGGATTCTCTATGCAAGATATGATTATGTTATATAATCAAAGCTTAGGTAGAGATATGAAATTTAGCTTAGCTACATTTAAGCGTAAATTACGTATGTACTACAACGAAGCTAATCAAAATAAAGTTCCTTATTTAAAGCCAACTAATGAATCTGTTACAACAGGTGCTTATAGTGAAGCGACAAAGATGTTCTATAAGTTGACTGCAGATGAACTTCTTGAACATTTCTCAATTAAAACTAGTCAAAATATTGCCCGGGTTGCTGAATTATATAATGATATTCCTTATAACAGAACAATTGTAAATATGATGATTTGGACAGTCTTGAATAAAACTGGTAGACTTGCTGCAAAAGGGTATTTTGAAGCAATGTATTCAACTATGATGGAAAATAATATCACTGATGAAGTTAGTGCTTATAAGTATTTCTTTGAACCTAATGAGAAAAAAGAAAAGAAAGTTTCTAATTATACAAAAAAGAGTCAAAATGAAGTTAGTAAACCAAAATGGCTTGATAAGGCTAGCGAGGATATATTGAAAGGATTTGAGTTTGATGAAGAATCTTAAAAATAATACACAATTAAATATTCCTTATGATCCAAAAGATGCTGATCTTTTTGTTGAAGAATTAAAAAAAGAGCCTATGTTTAAAGGTATGAATATTACAATTAACAATGCTAATTTGTTTAATGCAAGCCGTGAATCTTTTAAATATTGTAAGAACTGTAAGGGACTAGAGAGTTGCCCTAACAGTGTCAAAGGATTTAATAAGGTTTATGATGCAGAAAGTGATACATTGATTGCTCGTGAATGTAAATATAAAAAATTAGCTAGTCAAAAAGAACATGATTCTAGATTATTTAAGACTTTATTTATGCCTGAAACTATTCTAAATGACACTCTAGATAATTATGAAACTAATACTTTAGAGCGTCAAAAAGCATTAAAACTTGTGACTAAATTTATTACTGAATTTAATGATTCTAAAAAAGGCGTATATTTAACTGGACCTTTTGGCGTTGGTAAGACTTATTTATTAGCCGCAACTGCTAATGAATTATCTCGCCGTGGTGTCAATGTTATTCTTGCATATTTCCCTGACCTTGTAAGAGAAATAAAGAATAATATGACTAATGGAGACAAGCTTGAGGAAATATTAAATACATTAAAAACTATTGATGTGTTGATGTTAGATGACCTTGGTAGTGAAAATTTATCAAGCTGGTTAAGAGATGAAATTATCGGACCTGTAATTAATTATCGTTATGAAGCAGGTAAGCCTATTTGTATCTCATCTAATCTATCTGCAAAAGAATTATTAGAACATTTTAGTCAAACAAATGATGGAAATGACACTGTAAAAGGAAATAGATTGATGAAACGAATTAAGGCACTATGTGGAGCTGTCACATTAAATGAAGATTCTCAATTTTAGTTGAGAATTGAATGGCATTTTTTGTCGATTTATGGTATACTATAAGAAAAAGAAAGAGGTATTTAATTTATGAAAATTGCTGTGATTGGTATTGGAGCTATGGGTAGCTTCTACGCTGCAAAATTATCTAAGACAAACGATGTTATCGCATTTGAACATTTTGAAAATAAAGTTAATATTATCAATAAAGAAGGAATCAATCTTGTAGAAAATGATTTTACAACAAATTATAAGGTTCGTTGCTTCAAAGATGGTGAAGTTAATAATCCTGTTGATTTAGTTATTGTATGTGTTAAGGCTACACAAACTCAGGAAGCTATTAAAGCTAATCTTGGTTTAATTGGTCCTAACACAATTGTGTTAACATTACAAAACGGTCTTGGCGCTGCTAAAGATTTATCTAAATATGTTGATCCAACAAATATTGTGATTGGTTCTTCACGTGTAACTGTTTCAGCAGTTAATCCAAACACTTATAAGGTTATTGGTAATGGATTGACTTATGTTGGCTCATTAACTGGTGATAAAAAAGATGTATTAATTGTTAAAGTTGTATTTGATAAAGCTAGCTTTGAGTGTGAGGTTCATGATGATATCGATGAACTTGTATGGAAGAAAGCTTTAATCAATTCTGTTATCAATCCACTTTGTGCTATTTTTAAATGTAAGATTAAAGTATTATTTGAAAATAAATATATCTATGATATCGCAACTCGTTTGGTTGAAGAATCAGTTAAGGTTGCTAATCTTGACAATTGTAAATTAAATTTAGAGAGTGAAATAGAAGAACTAAGACAAACTATGATTCAAATGGGTAATGGTTATGCATCTATGTATTATGATGTCACAAACTCACGTATGACTGAAATAGATAAACTAAATGGACAAATTTTAACAATTGCTTATAAAAATAAGCTTGATGTACCTTATACTGAATTTGTTGTAAATACTATAAAAGGTATGGAAAAGCTATACTAAGTGCTATTTTTCGACACAAAAGTTCAAAAAACTTTTAGCAGGTCGAACTCAATTTATCATATATTAACCCAAAAAGGCTTTAGATAAAGCCTTTTTTTATTTTTTAAAATTATATGGCATAAATTTACAAAAATTGACTTTAAGCGACATAAATGGTAAAATTAATATGCGGAAAGTCGGTTTTTTCGCGTACATAAAATGTTAATAGATTTTATATAAACATAGTAGAAGGTGGTTATATGAATATGAAAAATATAATTTCAAAAGGATTTAAGCGAATTCTTTTTGGCTTGGGATTAGTGTCTCTTGTCGTCTTGTTCGCTAATAAAACTGGTCCAAGAATCAGTGCAAAGGAGGAAAAGGTTCAAGAAACCGAAGGTGCAAAATCTTCGGATTTTTCCGCATCTGTAAAAAGAGCATCTTCAAGTGACTCTCCAAGTGCGGGAGATGTAGAGAATCCATCAAACCATTGGTCATACGGGAACCCTATAACTTCACTACTTGATCACTCACATGATTCTACTTCACCAGAGGCTGCACACGATGTAGTTATTAATGAAGGAATTACAGTTATTGGTCAAGTCAGCATGTATTATGGTGGTTCATGGTATCATGGTGCTCACCAAGATTACATTAACAGACTGGTTTTACCAGCTTCTTTAACACGCATTGAAGATAACGCATTCTCATCTTCATATTGCAGAATTAAAGAAATTGATTTATCTAAGTGTACTAACTTAACATATATTGGTAAAAATGCGTTCTTAAATGATACTTACCAAACATTAGTTGTTAAGCTACCAGCTAGATTTGAAAAGTTAACTGAAATTGGTGATTACGCGTTTAAGAACGCCATTACTTTCTCATACATTGAAAATGAGGATGTTGAATTACCAGCAATTAACAAGATTGGTCAATATGCATTCCAAAATGACAATGGTATAAAAGTTATCACTTTCAATAATAAGATGACTGTTTTAGATGAATATGCATTCCAAAATTGTACATCAATTGAAAACGTAACTATTCCTTCTACAGTTACTACTTTAGGTAAAGGTGTTTTCAAGGATTGTTCAAAGGTTACAGTTGCACTTGTTTCTAGCAACATGTTATCTGAAGAATTATTCTCTAACTGTTATCAATTAATTTCAGTAACATTATCAAAAAATATTACTGAAGTTCCTAATTATTGTTTTAATAACTGTTCTGTATTGAGTAATATTAGACTTAACCAAACTACAACACGAATTGGTGATTATGCATTCTTCTCAACAAACTTTGATAAATTTACTTTACCTGAGTCTTGTACAGAACTTGGTGCTTATGCATTCTCAGAATGTGATACACTTCGTACAATTGACTTAAAGAATGTTGAAAAGATTGGTGAAGGTGCATTATCTAGTGACCATGTTATGGAAACAGTAACAATGCCTGCTACTGTCACTGAAGTAGGTATTAAGTTATTTAAAGATAATGAATCACTTCACACTGCTACATTTTTAGTTGATGTTTTAAATGATTACATGTTTGCTGATTGCGTAAACTTAACTACTGTTAATTTTGCAAATTATCAAACTATTACTAAAGTTCCTGCTTACATGTTCCAAAATGACATTAAATTTGTATCTTCTCCATTAATTGATACTCCATCAACAGCATTGATTGAAATTGGAGAATATGCATTTGAAGGAACAGGATTTGCATCAATTAATCTTTCTTTAAATCAAAATAAGATTGGTGAATACGCATTTGCACATATGCCTTATTTAACTGATGCTATTGTAAATGTTGCAATGATTTCTAAATATATGTTCTATGAATGCCCTCTATTAGTTAATGTTACAATTGGTTCTAACGTTTTAAATACAGCTTCACAAGTTGAACAAGGTAGCGATTACTGGGCAGTTGGTACTCACGCATTTGCTAATAATGATAACTTAAAGAATATTTCAATTGCTAATAACGTTATTGGTGATTATATGTTCTATGATTGTGACGCTTTAACTAGCGTTGTAATTAGCGAGTCAGTAGAATATATTGGTACTCAAGCATTCAGTGAATCTGACGCATTAAATAATGTTATTTTTGATGCCGCAGTGTTAGGTACTTATATGTTTACAAATGACACTAATTTAGTTAGTGTTACATTAAATGAAAGATTAAAGAAAATTCCTGAATATACATTCTATAATTCTTATTTAACTTCAATCACAATTCCTGCTTCAGTAGAAGAAATAGGTGTTAGTGCATTTGAAGGTAGTGCGTATTTATTAACTGCTACTATTAATAATAGCGTTATTGGAGAACGTATGTTCTATGACTGCGTACGTCTTGGTCAAAATAGAAATTATACATTAATTATTCCATCTACAGTTACAACTGTTGGTGATTATGCATTCTATAATTGTAATACTTTAGTTAATATTGATATCGAAAGCCAAGTGCTTGGTAATCACATGTTTGATTCATGTATTTCGATTGAAGAAATAACAATTCCTGCAAGTGTTGATTTTACTACTTGCGGTGATTATGCATTTGCAAATTGTACTAAGATTTTCCAAGCAACAGTTAATACAACTACTACAGCTAAGCATTTATTTGAAAACGATTCATTTTTAACTACAGTTACATTTGGAGATTCAATTAATACAATAAATGAATATACATTTGCTAATAATACTTCATTAACAACAGTAACATTTGGTGAAAATTCACAGCTAGAAACTATTGAAGCATATGCATTCATGAATTGTATTAAATTCCAACAATTCACAGTACCTGATTCAGTTGTTACTTTGGGTGAAGGTGTATTCAATGGTTGTATTGGTTTAACTGAAATTACAGTACCATTCATTGGTCAAAATGTATATACTAATCAAGCTGCATCAAAATATACAGTATTTGGATGGATTTTTGGTACTATTGAAAATGAAGGATCAACTCAAGTATCTTCAAGATATGACAGTGTTGCAGCCCATATTTATACATTCTATATTCCAACTAATTTATCAAATGTATACGTTAAGAATGAAACAAGAGTTCAATATGGTGCATTCATGAATATTCCAACTTTAAAAGGTGTAAATATTTCAACTACATGTACAACTATTGAAGCTTATGCATTCTATAATTCTGGTTTAATTAGATTTACTGTTCCTGAGAGCGTAAAATCAATTGGTGTTTATGCAATAGCAGAATGTAAATCTCTTGAAAATACAGAAGTTAAATCAAAGATTATGGCTAATTATATGTATCAAAATGATACAGCCTTAATAACTGCTAATTTAACTAATGTTACAGCTGTTAGCCAATATGCATTTGACGGTTGTACAGCACTTGAAACAGCAAATATTAATTCTCAAACAGGAGATGCTGCATGTCTTACAATTGGACAATACGCATTTAATAATTGTACAAGCTTATTTGATGTTGTAATTCCTGAATTTGTGACAACAATTGAACAATATGCATTCTTTAATTGTGAAAGCATTACAAAGATGGTTGTGCCTGCTAGTGTAACTACTGTAGGAGATTATGTTTTCGCAAATAATACAGGATTAGAGCATGTTAATATCAACAATGGTGTTATTGGTAATTATATGTTCCAAAATGATACAAGTCTACTTTCTGCAATTATTGAAAATGCTACTTCTATTGGTAATTACGCATTTAATAATTGCACTATGTTAGGAGATGTAGCTATTCCAAGCACTGTCACATCATTTGGTGGACATGTATTTGAAGGTTGTACATCAATTAAACGTGCTTCAATTTTTGCCTCAATAATCGGGGAATATGCGTTCTATGGTTGTACAGCACTTGAACATGTTAACTACGAAACATTAGCTGTCATCCCACAATATGC
>CAMNGZ010000029.1 GCA_946538835.1 uncultured Clostridium sp.
TTAGTTCTTCAATAAGATTTAAAGAATAACTTAAAAAGCCTAATTGGTTTAAAATTCCAATTAGGCTTTTATTATTCATTTTCTTTAAGGCCAATTTTTTCTCTGATTTTTCCTTCGATTTCATCACAGATTTCTTTGTTAGCTTCAAGATATTGTTTAGTTTTGTCTCTACCTTGTCCAATCTTGTCTCCATTATAAGAGTACCAAGCACCAGACTTTTCGATAATATCAAGATCAGTTGCCATATCAACAATTTCACCTGTATGACTAATACCTTTTCCATAAATAATATCTACAGAACAAGTCTTAAATGGTGGCGCTACCTTATTCTTAACAACTTTAATGTTAGTTACATTACCGATGATATCTGTACCATCTTTAATAGCTTCTCCCTTTCTAATTTCTAAACGAACTGAAGAATAGAACTTTAAGGCTCTACCACCTGTTGTGGTTTCAGGATTACCAAACATGACACCAACTTTTTCTCTTATTTGGTTAATGAAAATGGCAACACAATTAGTCTTATCAATAATACCAGCTAACTTACGCATAGCTTGGCTCATAAGTCTAGCATGAAGTCCTACATGATTATCACCCATATCACCATTTAATTCAGCTTCAGGAACTAATGCTGCAACAGAGTCTACAACAAGGACATCAATTGAACCAGAACGAATTAGTGATTCAGCAATTTCTAATGCTTGTTCACCACTATCAGGTTGAGATAAGATAAGATTATCAATATCTACACCAAGGGCTTTAGCATATGTAGGATCAAGGGCATGTTCAGCATCAATAAATGCTGCAAAGCCACCTTCCTTTTGAGCACTTGCAATAGCATGTAATGCGAATGTTGTTTTACCTGAAGATTCAGGTCCATAAATTTCAATAACTCTACCCTTAGGATAACCACCAACGCCTAGAGCGTGGTCAAGGCTAATTGAACCTGAAGGAATAACTTTAATATGTGTATCAGCTTCATCGCCAAGACGCATAACAGATCCTTTACCATATTGTTTTTCGATTTGTTTAAGTGCTTGCTCTAAAGCTTCTTCTCTACTATCCATTTCTACACCTCCGTATAAATAATAGTTCTTAGTTTTTATTTTTTCTCATATTAAATACTTTCGAATACTACTTTTCTATTCTTAATCAAATATTCCATACCAGAATAGATAGTTAATAATACAGAAATGTACAATGCAACTTGGCATATAATAGTAGCAACATCACTCTTAAATACTCCATTTAAGAAGCAAAGAATGATTGTAACCATTGTAAATGCAGTCTTAATCTTACCAGACCAACCAGCCGCAATAACCTTACCATGTTCAACTGCAACTAGACGAATACCAGATACCATCAATTCTCTGATTACAATTACACAGACACACCAAGCAGGAACTACTGCTCTAAAATCAAGCTTATCGCTAAATTTTAAATAGTCTTGTAATAATAGAATTAGAGATGAAATAACTAACATCTTGTCAGCTAGAGGATCTGCAAATTTACCAAATGTTGTAACTTGGTTATTCTTTCTTGCAAGATGTCCATCCAAAAAATCTGTTAAACTTGCTACTACAAAGATAATTAGATTAACTAAATTTGCAATGCTAAGTTTTGTACTTCCGATATAATTGTTATTCAAACTATCAATTACTGATATTACTATCATTACTGGTACTAAAAGCACACGAAGTAATGTTAATTTATTTGGCATATTCATATTAATATACCTCCTCATTGCCTAAATTATACCATAAACAATTCTAAAAATAAAATCGTATAACTATTCTCTTATCTTACTTTATAAAATAATTATGCTATAATTTATATTAAGAAATATTTATCAAGGAAGTGTATTAAAATGTTCATATTTGACAACAAATTTTTTAAAAGAATTTTAACGTTTTTTTTAAGTCTTTTAGGCTTATTGTTAATCCTAATTTTTGCAAATAATGGAATAATAAGAGAAAATTCAAATCAATCAATTCTTTCAATCTTATTCAATAATCCAGCATCTAGTAACGCATTCCATGTAAGTGTATCAATATTAGTGACCTTAATTTTATACATTGGTGGAATTGTGACAACAAGTCTAATACAATTCTCTAGCACTAAGAATAAACCAGGAATCATAGGATCTGCTATCAGCCTTGCTAGTTCGCTAGTCTTATTAATTATAGATATCATCTATTTTCAATCATTTAAGAGCCCAGGATTACCAATATTTACATCCATATTAGAAGGAATCAAACTTGCATATCTAATCATGTGTAAAATTAAGTCAACTGATGTAGACATCGTTGAATCAACAGTTGATTTGAAAAAATTAGTAATCATAAACATCATACTTGTAGTTATATCACTTTTAAGTCTTATTATATTATTCTTTATACCTATTTATAGTATCAACGGAATTAATTCAAATACACTATTTGATTCATTCACAAACACTAGTAATTTATCAATCTATATTGGCTTTGTATCATTCTTCTTTTTGTATGTAGCATTAGTAATACTTATAAGCCAAAATTTGATGTATGTGAATAAAGATAAGCAAAATTTCTGTAAGAAATCCCGTACTAGCTTATTCTATTGTTTAGGATTTAGCGTAATATATTACATCTATTCAGTTGTGTTATTATTTATCCAAATCCGCAAAGAAACTGCGCCTATAGAATCAAGCTACACATTAGCTTATATTCCATTCATCATTGAAGCACTTACTCTAGTATTCAATTCCATAGTAAGTGCTAAATATGAAGACAATGTTTCCAAAACAAATTTTAAAATCTCGAATAGAATCATCGTATTAATATTCTCAACTTTATTTATTGTAATAGCTAATGTAGCATTAACATCTAATATTATTAAAGTAACTTACATCATTAACAACACACCATACGCAAGAATAAATATTAATGGCTTTGAAATACTTAAAAACTATAAGAACATGTCTGAAGGATTTGAATCTATTGCTTTCCTAATCTATTTATCAATGATGGTATCAGCCATATTCTTAGTGTCAAATATCACACTATTCTTTAGAAAGAGTACCGAATATTATAAAGTTTCATTAATATCAATCATTGTAACTTATTTATTATTATTTGCACTATCACTATTTGGTAAATATTATGAAATAGCCGAACAAATTCATAAAGAATCTATTGAATCACTTCTTGAAACCTATAACCTTAATATCAATGCTTCATACACATATAAAATTGATAGTGAAACTATGCCATATTTCATTGCAGGAACCATCTTATTGATTGCTATGTTTATCGTAAGACCTTTCTCAAATCAATATAAAGAAGACGCTATTGATGTAAATATTACAAACGATAATCAAAGAACAATTGATACAAACACATCAAACGAAATATCAAACCCAATTAATGAACAAAATAAAGATTATGATCAATGTCCAGCTTTCAGTGAGATTGATAAACGCGAAGACGAATTCATTAATATATATCATGAAAAGCTAAAATATAGTCTTAACGAACCAAATCTAAATAAAATATGCTCATTCGTAGTTGAATATGCTAAGAATTCTCGTTTACATCTTTCATATACTAAAGAAGATATTGCCACATTTATTGCCGGTCTTGGTTCAACAAGACTAGAAATTTTACAAGGTATGTCCGGTACAGGTAAAACTAGCTTACCAAAAATATTTGCAGAAGCTATTCTTGGCAATGTAAACATCATTGAAGTTGAATCAAGCTGGAAAGATAAAAACGAATTGATTGGTTACTACAATGAATTTAGCGAAAAATTCACTCCCAAAAAATTCACTCAAGCCTTATACGAAGCCAAATTTAGAAGTGATGAAATTACATTCATCGTATTAGATGAAATGAATTTATCACGTATTGAATACTATTTTAGTGACTTCTTAAGCTTGATGGAAAACGAAGAAGATAAAAGAAATATAAAATTATTAAATACTTCTTTATCTAAATCAGAAAATGGTGTTATTACATCTTATAAGATGCTAGAACACGGTCACACATTGTATATTCCTAAAAATGTATTCTTCATTGGTACAGCCAACAGAGACGAATCAACATTTGAAATAAGCGATAAGGTATATGATAGAGCTAATACAATTAACTTCAACAAAAGAGCGAAAAAGATACGTGATTACCAAGACCCAATCGAGCCTCGTTTCATCTCATATACTACATTTAACACATTAATCAATAGAGCTAAAGAATTAATTTCATTTGATGCAGAAAATAATGATTTAATTAAATCATGCGAGGAACTCCTAATTCCATATAACATTTCTTTTGGTAATCGTATCTTAAATCAAATGGAATCATTTGTTAAAGTATATGTATCTTGTTTTGACAATCCAAATGAGCATATAAATGAAGCAGTTGAAAAAATATTATTATCAAAAGTAGTAGCTAAACTTGAATATAAATCAGTTGAAAATAAAGATGAATTAAAAGACAAATTCTCTCGTCTTGGCTTATACGAATGTGCTCACTTCGTTGAAAAGTTAAACGAGGACTTCTAATGAAACCAAAAACTTATTCTTATTTTAATAACTATATTACTGATTACAATAATATATCCACTCTAAAATTTGATAATTTAACGAGCACTAAATTCAACTTATTCGCATCAATAGATTCATTTGATTTTCTTGAATTAGAAAAAAACATCGAACTTATATATAAAGTACTACCAAGCTTAAAGCACATCTTTATTAATCCTATTATTCATTTAAAAGAGGATAGTGAAGTTTTACCAATCGAGATGTCTAGAAACATTTCAAATAAATCATTTGAATATTTATCATTTCATAGTGAACATTGGTCTAACATTGAAAAAGGTAAGATAAGACCTAAGAAAATATTAACCAAAACATATCAAGACAACTATTCAATTTATGAAAATATCGTATTTACTAAATGCGTAAATGATATCTTATCATACATAAGAAAAAATTTGCATGAATTAAATGATATCATCTACTCTAATAAAAAGCTTGAAATAGATTTGCTAGAGCACACAAATCATGAGAACTATTATGTAGCCTTAGGTAAACTTCAATCAGGCTACATAAGAATATTTTCAAAATATTCTAAACAAGCTATTAAATTAATAACTAAATTAAACGAAATAAATGATATCTTAACATCAAGATTGAATAAAAAAGTATACCAATTAAATAAAGATAAAAACTTAAATATCAAATTACATAAATCAAATATTCTTTTAATGGATAAAAATTATTCTAAAGTATATAAGTTTCTTAAAGCTTTTAAACAAGAATCTAGCCAAGACATAAATGACGATCCGGATTATCAATACTTCTTAAAATTCTTATTAATATTTAGCACTATTAACTTTAATTTTGAATCAAATGATAATATTGATTTTGATAATCTAAACATTAATTTTAAATATAATGTGTATAATCTAAATATTAAATCCATAAATGATAATATATTATTAACATTTCAAAATGATACAATATATAAAATATTGTTAAAAAAATCCTCAAGTAAGCAAGAATTTATGTATTATGACGAGCTAATAAATGTATCTGACATTGAATCAACAAATAATCTATTCATATCAGTTAACAATATTGACTCATTTAGACGTCTACAACAGGTTCTTTTAAAAGGTATGATTTATTCAACAAGAAATTTTAAAATATGTCCATTTTGTGGTGATTTACTCATTCAAAAAAATAATTATTTTTGTCCAAACTGTTATACAATAATCGAAGAGAAAACAATTAATAATAACCTCTACTTTATCACAAAAATAAAGGCCAAGAACAAATTTCTTCCACTTATTGAAAAAACTAAAGATAAGTTTTTACGTAATCGTTTAATCGAACGTCAGTTCTACTTTAGAAACATAACAAGGCTAAATAGTCTTGGTGAGCCAATAATAGATGAAAAAAAATAAAAAATTTTTAAATATTGCATATCAATTTATAATTTTATTTATTGCAATTTAAAAATAATTTTGTTATAATTATGTAGCATTAAATCAAGCGGAGGTGAAATAATGGCAAACATTAAACAACAAATTAAGCGTGTAGGTACAAATGAAAAGGCTAGATTAGCTAACGCTTCATTCAAGTCTGGTATGAAAACTTCAATTAAAGCTGTTTTAGGTTCAACATCAAAAGAAGAAGCTACTTCTTTATTAGCTGTTGCTTACAAGAAGTTAGACAAGGCTCTTGCTAAAGGTTTCGTTCAAAAGAATTTCGTTGCAAGAAAGAAGTCACAACTTGCTAACCATGTTAACAGTTTAAACTAATTGTTTAAATAAAAAAAACACCCTTGAGGTGTTTTTTTTTGTCTATAAGAGAATGAACATTTCAAGTTCTTGACTTAAATTGACCAATCCAGTCTTTGATTTAGTATCAATATCTAACAATCTATTTAATTTATCAATTAAATCTTCACTACGAACATTAGATACATTCTTAATCATGTAATATGCTCTACCTTCCTTGACATTTAAAATTTCAGCAATTTGAGCTTTATCACATTTATCATTTAATAATACCTTAGTCATAGCCATCTCTTTAAATTTATAGATTAAGCTACCTAATATTAAAGATTCATCTGTGTTTTTCTTTAATAACTCTTTGTAAATGTCATAAGCTTTATTTTTATTGTTCTTAATAACCTCTTCTACAAGATCAAAAATATTATCATCAAGATCTTTAGTGATAAGTTGATTGATATCATTTAAATTAATATTCTTAGAATCGTATTTATAACTAAAAATCTTATCTAAATTATTGTTTAAAAGAGTGTAATCCTCTAAACTTCTTTTAGCTAATTCACTAGCTGCATCATTATCAATATTATACCCAAGCCTTTTAGCTTCCTTTAACACATATTTTAAAAATTCTTCAGGCTTTAAGACATTGTTTTCTATAATTAAACTATTCTTCTTTAATGATTCATAAATCTTATATTTATCATTTTTAATTGAAATAAATAAATAATTGCTAGGATTTGGATTCAACAAATATTTGATAAGTCTATCATCATCTAAATCTTCTTTAACATTGTAAGCTACGATTACTTTGTTAGGTTCAAAGAATGATGAAGTATTTAGTTCTTCAAGTAAAGAGAATACACCATTCTCACTTAAATCAAACTTAATTAAATTACTTAATTGTAATTCCTTAGCTTTTTCATCTATTTTGATTAAATTATAATTTTCATCTTCGCCAATTAATGTGTATATATTTTCCATAGGATCACCAACTATATCTTAAAATTAAATAATGGCCTTGTCAATTTATCAAGAGTACTTAATAATATTTTATTATAAATTGAAGGATATATAAAACATTTATTTTGATAAAAATAAATTTTTACACTATTCATATCTTTAGTCATATAAATTTCTTTTCCCTTAAGCTTATTAATAGTCTCTATATCTGGGTGATTATATTTATTATTTTCACCAACAGATATCAAGGCGGTATCAAAAGAAACATGATTCATAAAATAATCACTAGTGCTTGTTTTGGAACCATGGTGAGCTATTTTAACAATATCTACATTATAATTCTTATCATAAATATCCATCTCTTCTTCTAATTCGCTGTCCCCAGTAAATAATATCTTTTTCCCTTTAAAATTCAAAATAAAGACTAAACTATTGTTATTAATATTATCACTTTCTTTAATTGGCCCTAATACATCTATTCTATTTTTACCAAAATATACAATATCTCCTTTTTTTAAATACCTTGTTCTTTTGGCATATTTAGTTAATTCTTTTGCAATATCGCTAGTCTCATAATAATTGAAATATAAATTATTTATATAATGTCTTTTTGCAAGTTCTAAAGCACTGCCGATGTGGTCATTATCACTATGCGTAATAATCATAGTGTCTATTTCTTTAACATTCTCTTTTTCAATATATTCAATATTAGAATTATATGAATCAATGACAAGATATTTATTATTATCATTCACTAAAAAAGAATCTCCCTGAGAAACATTAATCATTGATACATATGAGATATAATTTTTATTTAATAAAATGAGTGAAGATATGTATATTAAAAAAATAAATCTTTTCTTAAAACTTTTCTTCTCTTCTATTTCAACAAGAGTATAAAATAACAATAAATAAAATATTATTATGAATATAGGATTTAATTCTTTTACATGTATAAGAAGATTGTTTATAGAAGAAAGCTTACTTATTACAAAGCTAAATAAATTAAATGGAGCCTTAAAAAGATTATAGAAATTAGGATTAATAAGTAATAAGACTAGTAAAGGCATTACAATATATGTCAAATACATCAACAATATTGGACTTATTATAAGACTTAATAAATTCACATAACCATTCATATTTACTACAAGAGGCAAAGTAGATGCGAAACATAATATGGTTATTAAATATTTATTTAATAATTTATTTTTAGTAGTAATTAAATCATGTGCAATTATGATAAAGAATGATGTAATGAATGAAAATTTAAAGCTTGTTCTAAAGATATATAGGGGATTAATCATAAGCACAATTAAAAAAGTAAAAGAAATAATATCTAGACGCGTCAAATAATAATTCTTATGCTTATTGATATCTTTCAATATATGACTTAATACAGCTCTTAAAATTCCTAAAGGAAACAATGTAAATATCAAATATATTGTTAGTATTGAATCAATTATAATATCTTTTATTAATTGATTCTTAACACGATTTAATAATTTATCTATCAAATAAGCTAGTAAGCTAATATGGAATCCTGATACTACAAACATATAAGAAATACCAAGGAGATTAACATTATCTTTTAAATCATTATCTAATAAATTGTTGCCTAAAATTAATGAATTAAAATAGACAAATTGATTATAATCTAGCAATCTATATATCTCACTTATTTTATATCTCAAATAATATAAATCATGATTGTGCCTTATAAATTTAATATCTTTAGCATATATTGTTTTAAAAATATTATGACTTTTCATATATGTTTTATAATCAAAATCTGAAAAGTTTGATATATCTTTTATTTCACCATTAAAAAGTATATCATCTCCTGGGATTAATTCTTTTTTATTAGCATCATATATAATTATCTTTTCATCAAATCTTTTAGCATATATTTTATTGTAATCATCCTTAGATTCTACACTGATAATCCTAAATTCTTTATCAAAATCTATATGGCTTTTATATGAAAATCTTAATATAAATAAGCTTAAGAATATAACTGATACAATTATAAATGATTTATTAAATAATTTAGTCTTTATTAAATAAATAATGTATGCCACAAGACATATTGAATACATATAATGAATAAAAGAAAGGTACAAAAATAAGATTAAAAGCGAATAGAAATGTACTCTATTCGCAAGTGATAAAATCTTTGATCTTAGCATATGTACTTTCACCAATTGAATCTACTTTTTTTATTTCTTCAATATCTTTAAAACCACCATTTTCTTTTCTATATTTTATGATATTATTAGCTCTGTCTTTACCGATATCATCTAGCGACATGAGTTCTGATTCTGATGCAGTATTGATATTAATTAAATCAGATTTATTACCTTTAACCTTAGACGTATTAACAAGAGTAACTAACTTAGTTGAGTTATTAGAAACATTGACACATTTGCCTTCTTTCATATCAAAAGTATATGTGAATGCGTCAATAAGTTCTTCATCAAGTTTTGTAGAAGGAACTGTATAATCAGTCATTCCACTAGATAACATCAAATCTCTTATCTTAGCTCCTTTGTAAAAATACATCTTACCTTTTATGCTAACTTCACCTTTCACATATACACATATCTTTTCACTATCTTTATGTGCTTCATTATGCACAACATTTAAAGTTGACTCATTTGGTGTAGGCATAAACACGAATATTATAGCTAATAGTCCTATTACAAACGCGTACCAATAACTTTTAAGTATTCTTAATAATCTCATAAAAAAATCACCTCTATAGATATATAGAAGTGATTTATATTTTTTACTCAATCATATTTAAATTAATTTCTTTTATTTTTCCAACTTCAACATCAAGTTTAAGTTTACCAAATCTTACACGTTTAAGTCTGACAACATTATAAGAAAAATATTTGCACATTCTTCTAATTTGTCTATTCATACCTTCTTTCAAAATAATACTGAAGGTCTTCTCATCAATTCTATTTAGAGTGCATTCTTTAGTAATCTTTCCTAAAACTGGCACTCCTTTAGACATCTTATATAAAAATGTATCATCATAAGACTCATCAAGAGTTACAACATATTCTTTTTCTATATGGTTATCAAGTGATAAAAACTTATTACATACCGCTTGATCATTAGTTAATATTAATAATCCTTCGCTATCTTTATCAAGGCGTCCTATTGGAAACACTCTAAATGGTAAATTTATATAAGATTTAATATTAGAATCTACATTCAAATTATTACTAGAAACTATTCCTCTTGGTTTATAAAATTCATAATATTTATAATCAACTTTAAAATTAACTTTTACTCCATCAATTGTTAATATATCATTTTCTAATACATTGGTGATTAAAGAAGCTTCTGTTTGATTAACTAAGACCTCATGACTATCCATAAAATCATCAAGTTCTGATTTAGTTAAATCATAATTATTTTTTAAAATGTTATAAAGTCTCATCTTCTAAAAACTCCATTATGTCATCTACAATCTTTTGATAATTGACAGACCCTAGCATCAAATGTGATATATCATCATATATAATTTTTTTACAATTCATAAAATATTTAGATAAATACACTAAAGAACTATAAGGAACTAATTGATCAAGCTTACCCCAAATAACAAGCGTTTTTGAATCATTTTTCTTAAGACTATTATTAGACCAATTAACAAGTTTTCTGAATACCATAATAGTACGTGGTGTATAATGAGGTATTAAATGAAATAATCCCAATTTAATACTTAGTTCATTATTCTTCTTTGTATCTTTAGCAAGTTCTAAATACTTTTTAGCCTCAATAACTTTGTTTTGTTTCTTATAATTCTTATATTCTTTTTTATAATATCTTCTCATCTTAAAATATTGTCCTAAAAAGCCTAATCGAAGATATTTGTTACAAGGTGCTAATAGAACAACCTTATTGAATTTAAATTTACACGCAAGTGCAGAAGCTAGAGCTCCACCAAGTGAAAATCCAATCAAATCAATTTTATCGTATTCTTTTGATATTTTATAATATGTATCTAACAACAAATCAATTGTTGGTAAAAATTTAAAATTCTTATAATTAGAATTATCATCATGACCTGGTAATGTGACTTTATGAACATAATCATATTTATTATATAAAGATTCATATAAGCTTAAAAAATCATTAGGACTTGTAATATAACCGTGAATTAAAATAACTGCGCTACTCATAAAATCACCTCTTTAGAATTATTATAACAAAAGTGCGAAAAAAAAGACCCGTTTCCGAGCTCTTTTTCCCTTTAATTTCTTTTTTCTTTGTTTGAGGTTTTATGATTGCGATTTATGATAGCGCTATCACAATTATTATTATACACATTTTTTCTATTAATGCAAGCGTTTTCTTACATAAAATCACATAATTTTCCCATATTTTTTCGTTTGTAATTTAAATGTAAAATAAATTCAAGATTTCCTACTTATTTTTATATATTAGTCCAAATTTTTGGGTAATCGAGTAGAGTAGAAAAATAAATATTTTTCATATTTATTCTTCATCCCCTCTCACACCACCACATCGTGCCGTTCGGCAATGGGCGGTTCAATTTATAAGTTTAAATTCAAGCTAAATAATAATCTAAGGCGAAGACTAATCCTCTTCGGCCTTTCTTTTTATTTGGTTGTGCTAGACTTTCTTTTGATATTGCATTTTGAAGTATTTTAGAATGTGCGACAAACATATATCCTCGCCTACAAAATGCTAGACCTCTTGCCTCATCTTTAGAGTAGCCACATTTAACAAGATTTTCTATTCTTGTTTTTGGTAGTTTCCACATTTTCCAAATAATCATTCTTATTCTTGTACGTAA
>CAMNGZ010000030.1 GCA_946538835.1 uncultured Clostridium sp.
AAAATTTTCAGCTTTTTATGAGGCTGCTGTTGATGTAAAGAAAAAGGAGCACAATGCTCCTTCTTAATGACTCATTTCATATTCAATTATAGTTTTATATTGTGAATCATACATATCTTTATAAATATCACAAGATTTATATAAATCTTCATGCTTGCCATCGCCTTTAATTAAGCCATGGTCTAACACAAGTATTCTGTCACAATTTTTAATAGTTGATAAGCGGTGTGCGATAATAAATGTCGTTCTACCTCTAGATACAACATCCATAGCTTTTTTGATTTGAAGTTCAGTTTCAGTGTCGATATTAGCTGTAGCTTCATCTAATACTAAAATCTTAGGATTTCTTAACAATATACGAGCGAAACAAATCAATTGCTTTTCACCCAAAGATAAATTTTCACCCTTAAATGAAACAATTTGATTAATTCCAAGAGGACTTCTTTCAATTAAGAATCCAGCACCAACCTCTTTTAAAACTCTGATGACATCTTCATCACTATAATCACGTTCCATTGTGACATTAGATTTTAATGTACCCGCAAATATAGCAGGCGTTTGTAATACAATACCGCATTGTTTGCGATATGATGCCTTATTAAATTGGTCAATAGGCATAGAATCGACATAAATATGACCACTTTGATAATCATTATATTGAAGTAATAAATTCATAAGACTTGATTTACCACTACCTGTATGTCCAACTATACCAATAGATTCACCAGCTTTAACCGATAAATTGATACCATGTAAGACTTCTTTATTTTCTACATAAGAGAAATGTACATCTTTAAACTCAATATCACCGTTTATTTCTTTATCTAAGACCTTACCATCAAATATTCTAGTATCATTTTCTTCATCTATAAACATATAAACTCTATTAGCAGCTACAATTGAGTCTTCAAGCTCATTTAAATTATCGAAAATAGTTCTAACAGGGTTTAGCATCTTTTCAAGATAATCAGTAAATGTTGTGATAGTACCAACAGTTACAGCCATACTACCTATTTCAATATAGCGAATACCAAAGAATAATAAGATACCAGCTTCAAGAACACGCTTGATGATGTTTAATAATTCAATACCAAAATAAGCGTTGATTGAATTAGCACGAGTTTGCATCGAATTGTATCTATTAACAAGGTCTTTATAATCCTTTAACATATATTCTTCTTGGTTAAATGCTTGAATAATTAAAGCTCCTGAAATTAATTCATTCAATTTTCCAGTGATACGTGAACTAGTTTCACGAATATCTTGGTAATAAGAATGGATTTTTCTTCTATAAACAGTAACCCATAAAAGAATGAATGGTACTGCAATCAATACAATCAAAGCCAAACGATAATCTAATAATATAAACCCAACATATATAGAAATAAGATTTAACAAAGCACTAAAGATAGAATAACTGACTGTAAAAAATGTTCTCACACCATTAGAGTCGCTTGTGATCTTCGCAACAATCTTACCGTCAGGTTCTAGGGCATAATAATCTACTGGTAAATAATCTATCTTTCTAATTGCATCCTCTCTTATAGCTTTTTCTATATTCATACCAGATAAATTTAATAGAAAATTTTGAGTATATTTTAAGAACACTAATAATACAGTTAAGCCAACGTATGTCAACAATAATTTATTAACTCCATCAATATCAATCTCGCTAAATGATTTAGCATCCTTGATATAAGTATCTAGTATTTCTTTAGTAATACGAGGCATATACATTACAAGCAAACTAATCAAGATAGTTTCGGTTATACAAATTAATATCTTAAATTTATTCTTTAAAATATATGGGATAGTACGAATGAATAAGCCACGCTTAGAATATTTGTTATTTTTGTTTTGTCTACTCATTTTCACTATCCTCCTTTGTCATTAATTGATGATTAAACAAATCATGATACCATCCATTTAGTGCCATAAGTTCTTCATGCGTACCATCTTCACAAATAGTTCCTTTATCAAGAACTATGATATGGTCAGCATTCATAACAGCACTTAGTCTATGTGCAACAATGATATTAGTTTTACCATTTCTTAATGAAGAAATATTATCAATGATATTAGATTCAGTTTTACCATCTACTGCACTTAAAGAATCATCCATAATTAGCACATCTGCATTTTTCATAAATGCCCGAGCGATTGAAAGACGTTGCTTTTGTCCACCAGATAACGTAACACCATATTCACCAACAATAGTATCTAGACCATCAGGTAAATTCTCAATATCTTTTTCAAAATCAGCTGCCTTAATAACTTTGTACACTTCTTGAATATCATAATCATAAGCAGCACCAAGTTCAACATTTTGAATGACTGAGCGAGAGAATAATGTGTGTTCTTGAGGAACATAACCAACCATCTCTCTAACTGATTTTTTAGTGTAATTTGATACATCTTCACCATTTATTAAAAGTTGGCCACTTGTAATAGGAAATTGACGCATGAGTTGACGAATTAAAGTAGATTTACCGCTTCCTGTCTTACCAACAATACCTAACGTTTCGCCTTTATGTATTATTAAATTTACATTATTTAACGTATTGGTAGAATCATTAGGATACTTAAATGATACATTCTTAAATTCAATTGAATCCACGTGATCTAAAACCTTAGAATCACTAGTATCAACAATTGTAGATTTAGCATCATATATTTCGTTTAATCTATCAAGAGAAATAATTGATTGATAAAAATTAGATAACATATTACCAATATTTCTAAATGGAGAAGCTAACATGTTTAGATATAACATGAATTTTACAAAATCATCTAATTTAAATTTCTCATTTCCAGGAATCTTGTGTATAGCATATGCATAAGCGATAATTACACTTATCGCAATAATAGATTCAAATATTGGCTGGAATGATACATTGATAAATAGATTTTTCTTTTCAATCTTATAAGCCTTATTTGAATATTCAATATTCTTTTTATAATTTTCTTCTTCTTTTGAAAAAGCTCTAATAGTTCTAACATTTGTGATAGATTCTAAGATAACATTAGACATTTGGCTTGAAGCTTCACGAACATATTTCCAATTCTTTTTAACCTTTATACGTAACAATAAATTTACAACAAAAATCAAAGATAAAGGTAACACTGAATAAAATGTTAACAATGGATTAATGATAGTCATAGCTGTTACAAGAGTAATAATTACTGTAGCCTCATAAATCATATTTAACAATCTATTACCACCACTAAAATTAACGCTTTTAACATCTCCAAGCGCTCTAGTTAACAAGTCTCCCGATTGGAAAGACTCAAAAAATGTTGCATCTTGAGCTAATATATTTTCCATATAACGAACTTGAAGAGCGTAGAAAAGCCTAACTCTAAGTCGCACTTGGATAAAGCGACGAGTGGTTGTTACAATATAAATAAGTAAAGCACTGGCAATAGCTTTCAAGAAAATATCATTTATAATATATGTCTTTAATCCATCTCCATTAAGGCTACCTTCTTCTATAACGCGCACAAAATCTGCAACAATATTTGCAGGTAATAATAAAGTAATGGCGAGAATGACACCAATAATAAAAATAGCGAAATAATATCGCTTATTTTTATTTATAAACCACGACATATTTTTAATAAATGAAAACATTTGAATCACCAACTTTTGTTTCAATTTTACCACAAAAAAAATAAATTATTGGAATAGAATGCCCAATAATTTATAATTTTTTATTTTAAATTCTTCTTTAAAAAATCAATTTCTTTTTTATAACCATCAATCTCATTTGGAGTCTCTAGATAAATAGGAATATTCTTAAGTCTTGGATTGTTAATGATATTAACAAAAGCTTCACTACCAATAAATCCTTCACCAAGTTTTTGGTGATGATCCTTGTGAGTGGCAAAATCATTGAAAGTATCATTCATGTGTATCGCCTTAAGCTTGTCTAATCCAATTATCTTATCGAACGAATCAAGTACACCATCTAAATCATTTTTAATATCATATCCAGCACAGAATACGTGGCATGTGTCTAGACATACCCCGAGGTGTTCACGGCACTCAACATTATCAATGATTTCTTTTAGTTCCTCAAAAGTTTTACCGATTTCAGTACCTTTACCAGACATTGTTTCTAACAAAATAGTGACCTTCATATCGTGAGTCATTACTTCGTTTAAAATTTCTATAGTCTTCCGAATTCCAACTTCCTCTCCTTGGCCAACATGACTACCTGGGTGAAAGTTATAACAAATATTAGGAATAACTTCTAATTTAGCTAAATCTTCTTTAAACACCATTCTTGCAAAATCTCTAGTTTCTTCTTTATTGCTAGAAGGATTTAATGTATAAGGAGCATGACATAATGGCGTTGCAAAAGGAATATCTTTTATTCTTTTAATAAAGTTTGATAAATCAGTATCATCAAGAGGTTTAGAAGCTCCTCCACGTGGGTTTCTTGAAAAGAATTGGAAAGTTGTAGCCCCAATAGATAAGGCTACATCTAATGCGTCGCATAAGCCTTTAGATATAGATAAATGTGGTCCTACCGCTAGCATAATCCAACCTTCTTCAATACAGTTTTTAATCCATTTGCAGATGCAATTAGATTTTCTTTCTCTTCATCATCAAGATTAAGAGGCACTTTTGTTTCAACACCATTTGCGCCAATGATAGCTGGCATTGATAACGCAACATCATAAATATCATTTGCGCCATGTTGAACTGAAGAAATTGGAAGTACAGACTTTTCATCACGAACGATAGCTTCACAAATTCTTCTGACGCTCATCGCAATACCATAATATGTAGCATGCTTCTTCTCTATAATTTCATAAGCACTGTTACGAACGTTATCAGCAATACGTGCAGAAATAGTTCTGTGATCAAAGAAGCCACGAAGCTCACAAAATTTGTGAATTGGCATACCAGCAATAGAAGCACTGCTCCATGCAGCAATTTCACTATCACCATGCTCTCCAACAATATAAGCGTGTACACTACGAGGATCTACGTGTAAATGTTCGCCAAGTAAATACCTAAAGCGAGCACTATCAAGAACAGTACCAGAACCAAACACTCTTGATTCAGGATATCCTGATAATTTTACGGCTGCATAAGTTAAAATATCTACAGGATTAGATACAATTAGCATAATAGCGTCCTTATTATATTTAGCAATTTCAGGAATAATTGACTTGAAAATAGATACATTCTTGTTTACAAGATCAAGTCTAGTCTCACCTGGCTTTTGCGCAGCACCAGCTGTTACAACAATTAAATATGCATCAGCTAAATCTTTATAATCTCCTGCATAAATCTTCATAGGACGCGCAAAAGGAAGGCCATGTGCAATATCTAATGCTTCACCTTCCGCACGAGCTTTGTCTAAATCAATTAAAACCATTTCAGAGAACAATCCGCTCTCCATAATCGCAAAAGCGCTACTTGAGCCAACAAAGCCACATCCAACAATGGCAATCTTACGATTATTAATTTTTGACATCTTATCTACCTCTTTCATATAGTATTATTATCATATCACAAAACAATTTAAAATAATAATATTTTTTTAGAAAATGTAATCAATATTTTAAGCAATCTTTTCCTAATTAAAAGAGTAGAAGTTGCCTCACGCAACTTCTATATAACGTCTTCAATTTTGAAAAGCTTTACGCTAGATTCACGACCTGTTGTAACATTAATTTTAGTACTTGAATTGAATACTAAAACTTTATTATTTTGTGCAAGCATTTGATTTATCACGAATTTGAATGATTGATTAGAATTAATCAAATCACTTAAATATACATAAATGATATCTGATGACTCATAAGTATAGTCATCTTGCATACAGTATTCAATCAATTTTTCTTGATTAATTGAACCACTTGTAGATGTTACACCAAGATTTATTAATTCAGTCAAGAAATCTTTCATTTCTTTTTCTTTAACAATAAGAATATTCTTATTCCCTAAATCTTGAGATTCAACATATTTATTATTACCCTTAATTAGATTAATAGTTACACTTTGATCATTAAAACGAACGTTAACTAAACGAGGCAATGAAGCTCTTACAATTGTTGATTTAAAGAAGTAAGTCTTTTCTAATAAATCAGCAATTTCAAAGTCAGGTAAATCAACATTAATTTCTTCACCAAATCCAAGCTCTTCTAATGCTAATATCAATAACTTAGCCTCATAAGGCTTAATAATCTTATTAGCCTTGTCATAACAAGACAATGGAATAATAATTTTATCAATTTCTTTTAATCTTTCTGATAGCACATGCAATATAATATATGAATTAACAATATCGCCTGTAAATATAATGTTCTTAAGCCTAGAGATACTTAAAGAATTAATAAACGATTGATCAATATTACCATTATCATCAACAAGACTTAAAAGAGTTTTAATTTCACGCTTCTTATAAATCTTATAGCTAGCTCCACCAAGAGATTCGAAGCTGATGAGAGGACTATTTAATGATGAATTTATCAAAATATCATCAATAGTTTTTGTGACAATACTTCTTAAAATATTAGATTCACAAATGTAATCAACCACTTCTTTACCTTCATATTCTTTCTTTAGCTCAAATACACTAATTTGAATATCAGTATTTAAATCAGCAAAACTAAGGCCTAAGCTACGAAGGGCTTCAAGCGTATTATAAACTTCATCTCTTAAAATTAATGATTCACCAAGTGTTGTTGATTTTCCCTTGATAAAAGGCGACTCAATAACATTAGAATCAAGGACATTATTGTCTAAAAGACTACGTTCAATAAATAAACTAATGTTGTAAGAAAGAATAAGAGAATTATATATAACATCAAGGTTTGTAAGATGCTTATTATAAGGCTCATCAAAGTTAATTATTAAATTTCTAATCATCGAATCAAGATTTGTAAAATCAATTGATTTAGTATTATCAAAATCAGTTAATAAAACTAGCCCTTCAACTAAATTAATTACTTCTTGATTCCAAAGGTTTGTGTATGAATAATAAGATAATTTAGAAATCTCAGCTTCTTCTTTTAATTTATTAGGAATACCAATATTTGATAAATATTCTGCAAATGAATCATCATTTGCGATAATATTCGCAACAGTTGTTACAAATATATCTCTTGCACTAGATTCCTTAAATAATCTCTTTCTATTTGTTAAAATATTAGTTAATATTTCTTCTTGATGAATGTCACGTGCATATAAGTTCTTGATATCCATCACAAAGTCAATTAATACTGATTTTTTGATAGTATTATCAGTTCTATTTTCAATCACAGTATCAGGAATAATTAAAGTTTTAAATAAATTCTTACCACTTGTAAAAATTTGATTAGATAAATTGTAATAAATAAAATTAGACTCAAATATTTCTTTGACATCTTCTAAACTTAATTCAGTCAATCTATCATACATCATATCAAATGTAATAGTTGATAAATCCGATAAATCAAGATTAAAGATTTTAATAGCTTTAATTAAATTTCTAATTTCGCTAGTTCCACCAACTGAGACATATCTAATATTTTTAGGAATCTTAATAGATTCATCAAAATAATTTCCTTCAAATGCTAATTTAGAAATAGTACCTTCAATAATCTTACTATTTAGAATTTGATAGACAGTATCATTATGAATCAAATCATTAATATAGTCTTGACTAGCATCACCTTTTACAAAATCACGAGCTAAATCAAACATATTGTAAATATTATCAAGGAACATATCAGTATCTTCTTTTGACAAAATATAGATAGGTTCATTATTTTCGTCTTTATCAAATAACGAATCATCTAGATAGATGAATCCACCAGCTTTCTTTAAAACGCTAGTTAGAATACTACGCGATATAGCACTAGATGATATGTATTCTTTTATTGTAGATTCATATAGATATTCAAAATATTCTTCAAATTGATCAAAATTATTTTTATCAATACTATTACTTGTAATATATACAAGTGCTTCTTTATTTAAAGGATCACTTATAAGTGTATCAAACATATTGAATAAAGAAATATAATCTACCTCAGGAGGAATATATGGAGAATCAAACATTTGATTCATAACCGCATTAAAATATTCTCTAACAAATCCACTCTCAAGTACAACCTCTAACAAGTTAGATTTTAATAAACTATTTTTTACGTCTTTATAATATTCCTTAGTTTTCCCCTCATTCAAACTAAATATAAAATCAATATAGTCAATAGAAGAATAATCAATATTTTCAATTCTGTTTTTATAAATTTCCATCATACTTGGCAATGAATTGAGTAATAATACTGTTTCATTTAAGAAATTGACATTATCAAATCTTGAATCAAAGATTCTAGTTTCCATATATTCTGTGTTAGAATTTAAATAAGTATTAATTAAGTAGCCATATAATCTTCTTATTGAACCAACGACATTTATATCTTCATTTTTAAACAAATCCAGTTTCTTAACATAAGTCATCAAGTGTTCTAGTTGAGAAAAAATACTTATATTATTAATATTATTCTCATCGCTGTATTCTAAGAGGTCAAACGCTATATCTACAAACGTATTTAAATCACTTCTTGAGATAACTTGGTTTAACCTAATTGTAGGAAGTGTTTTATCTAAGTTTTCTTGTTCATATAAAATTCTTTTAGAATGATATCCTGGTTTAAATAAGATATTAACAACCTCTTCTATTTCAGGATTATTTAGATTTAGCACCTCAATATGAGTCAAAATACTTTGTGCAAATGATTGGAAAATGTCTAACGCAATATGTGTTTTATTAGAGTAATAAACAATAGATTTAAATTCTTCTTCAAACTCTCTATTATTTAACACCTTAAGTATTTCTTTAAACATCTTATCATTATCTTTTTCTTCTAAAGCCTCAAAAAATGAATAATCTACATATTCATATACAAGATCACTGGCTTTATCTAAAAATTGAATAGTCTCATTCACTTCGCTATATAAATAAACATGACGATATATATCACTATTTTTATCATTAAGATTACCAGACATTACATAATCAGCGACATAAAGATAATACGGAAATCCATCCTTATCCTGCAAATCATTCAATAGTTTATAAATGCCATGATTGTCATATTTAGTTAAATAAGTATATATTGATAAATCAACAGAATCTATATGGCTATCAACCTCTTCAATTTTGTCATTTCTAGTTGGGTTATGCAAAACTAGATACATTGGAGCACCAATTAGAATAAAGAATCCAATTGACCATACAAAGCCTCTAAATAAACCAATTAACATACCACTATATCTTCTCTTTTGATAAGAATGAGGTTCTATACCTTTAGAGAATGCTTCATTATATCTTTTTTCATATCTACTCTCTTTATGTAAAATTAGATAAATAATGTACATCACAAATGTAGATAAGATATACATTATGTATAGCACAAACACCAAGACACAGCGCAATGAAACTTCTGCAATCAAAGCCACGTAGGCTTCATTTTCTTTAATAATTTCTGAAATATTAGGATCACTTACAACCTTCGCACAAATTATATCTACAAGATTATCTAATTTATCACTAACATTAAGTAATTTCTGTAATCCACCATCTCCTAAAAAGAAATTGGAGATTTTTACGATATCATATTCAAAGAATTCTTGGTTAGATATAATAAAGAATAATCCTGTAAATATTACAAAACCAATAACGGCATGTAATAATAAGATAGCACTTTTTCTAAGTCCTCTTCTATACCCTATAAAACCAGTTAATAATAATACTAGAATAAAGAATATAGTTGGTACTACTCTTATTGCTAATCTAATCATTTCATCAGTTGTCATAAAATCTCCTCCTCTTCTTTTTTATTTTGTAGAGACAATTATATCATCTAAATATTCATGATTTTGATCATATCTCGCATTACCAATAAAATAATGGTCAGGGTTACAAAGAGCGCCAAAAGTAACACTGGTCTTTGTAGAAATATTTAACCTTGTGATAGATGTGTAATGAAAATAATCAATACTAATCAATGTCTCAGAAACCCTTAGTCTTGCAATATAAATCTTTATATCATTGATAGATTTACTAACATCCTTAATACGATTATCAAAAATCGTATATAAAGGTTTGCCTGATAAAACATTATCAAATGTTAAATCAGTTAATTTATCTCCTTTAAAAGCTTCACTTGCTACACCAGCTTTAGGTGAAATAAGTCTTGTCAACTTATCACACGATTCGAACGCATTTTTACCAATAAATGTATTATTAATTAACTCAAGTTGTTCTAAATTATCACAATTTTTAAATGCTTCATCCTCAATACGTAAAATATAAGCACTATTATTAATTTCATTTATCCTAGAATTAACAAAAGCTCTCGGTAATATATTTACATAATTAGATAAAGTTACATATTTTATATTTGAATCTTTAAAAGCTTCATTATAAATACCAGTCACTCTATAAGTCTTATTTTTAAAGAACTTAGAAGCGCTCACTTCTACAGGAAGTTCAAATGATTCAACATTATTTGGCGCTTTAGCCAAATAAGCTTCATCATTTAAAACTATATATTCACTCCCATTAACCGCAAATTTATTTGCAAACTTATCGGTGTAGAAAAACGCACTAGCTATTGTCAACACAACAAACATAAACATAAGAACACCTGTCAAAATTGTAATTGCTTTGATTGGAGCGTGTTTGTATCTATCAATAACTTTAATCTGGTTTTTACCATTAATCTTTTTAACTATGTCTTCCTCATTATCTTTTCTTAAATATTTGTTATCTTTATAAATTGATTCTTTAAATGTTGCACTTATAAGTTCATATTTGATATTGACTACATCTTTATTAATTTTAGCCTTAATTTCAGGTATAAAAGCTTCATTAGCTTTTACACTTAATCCTTCTACATTTAATTTAAAAGATTCAATTAAATTTTGATTCTTATCATATACAAGTATGCTAAAATAGATAGATTCTAGTTCTTGATTCAAGTTGTTATGAAACTTGAATAAGATATATGGATTATCACCTTCATTTAAGATTAAATATTCAAGTAAAGAGATAGGATTATTAGAAGTATCAGCATATTTAAACTTTTTAATATTAGTAGAATTCATAAGTAACACTTCCTCCTCTCTTTTCCCGATAGCTTTGATTAACAAGGGATAAGCTTGAAACCACAAAATATAGGAAAGGTATCGCAACAATTACAATTCCAACGACAAGTCCCCAGAATGTCTCAAAGAAGAAACTTGAATAATCTTTTGCAAATATCTTTATTATGATATTTGCAAAAATATACATTGAACTCAACATCACAAGAGATCTAAAACCTTGAGACAATAATATCTTTTCTTTAGTTAGAGGTAATACAAAGCTTTGATTAATGTTAGTATCATTAGCTTCCTTGATATGTAAATTAACTTGATCTACTCCTCTTTTAAGTAAGATAACTCTACTAGTTTGACTAGTTAATGTTTCTTTCACTAGCTTACAGTCAATGACCTTACCTTTAGCATTGTAAGAAACAATATAATAAGTTATATTTTTAAAATGCTTCTTATAGTTGATTACAATACAATTTTCATAAACAGATTTTCTTAAAATATATCTTGGGAAGAATTCAGATTCAAGTCCACTAGTTACATAATAATAATTGTTAGAACCTTCTTCTCTTAAGAAATCATAAAGCTTATCCTTCTTAAAAGGATACATGTAAATATTTCTCTTAAATTTGAATAGGATTTGAATAGTTATACTAAATACTAATGTGATTACAGAAATCACAATTAAAATTTCTGAAAAATTCATAATCTCATCCTCCTATTCTTTTTTATCCACGGGATTAGTTGAAAATTTTATATCTTTTATCTTTTTAGATGTACTTTTTTTAGTCTTTTTTGTTGAAGACTCTATTTTTTCCACAGAATTTGTGGATTCTTCCACTTTTTTAGGCTCTTTTGTTGCCTTTTTTATCATCTTCGATGTCTTTTCAAT
>CAMNGZ010000031.1 GCA_946538835.1 uncultured Clostridium sp.
AATAAAAATAATTTAGTCAAATTAAGAAGAGAATATTTCAAATATGAAAAAAATAAAATATTAAGAGTCCTATCATTAAGACTAATTGGAGCTACTGCTTTTGGTACATTAACTTCTTGTGGAGAAAAGAAAACATTTTTCTACTAAAGAATTAAATTTTTTTCTAATCCACAAGGACGATAAAGAAATGATTTCTAAAATAAAAAAAGAAGTAGGCTCTGCCCGGTAGTCATTAGCTACCAGCACCTTCTTCTATGAAAATTATAACAAATAAAAATAAATTAATCAAATTTAAGAGGAAATGTAAATGAGCAAGAATTATGCAAAGTCTTTAAGGGCTCATAGTAGATTATTTAAAAAGGCATGTTATGGCCCTAATACATTAAAGACAAATACATCATATCGCTATCATAAATATTGTATATTTGAAACGATACGACAGAAAAGATGTTTAAGTGAAAAAGAAAAGACTCAGGTCTTTAAAGAAGCTGAGGAAAAAGCCCATAAATGTGGTATGGCTGCTAAAAGTTTGTGATTATATTAAAAAAAGAAGATATACGAGCTACAATTAAGTGCTTAGTATATCTTCTACAATAATTATATTGTAAAAGAATGAAAAAGTCAAAATAAGGAGAAATGTAGCTGAGTAAGAAAGAAGTTATTTAAACAAATTTATAGTAAATATTTTAGGAGTGATTCATATTTCTAAAAAGAAAATATATTCTAAGCATTTAGAAAAGGGAAGATTTTATCTTCATAATGATATTAATTGCGGGCATCCTTCTTTAATATATGAAAAGAATGATAAAAAGAATTAGTATAAAGCAATTCAGTTTACGCATAAAAAATCTTATGGGAGAACAAAATTAAAGCATAATTTATGTAATGATGAACATAATTCAACATATGTTTTAGATGAACCTATTATCGAGAAAAGAAATAGATTTAGCTCAAAAGAATTAAACAAGTTTAAGATTCATAAGGAAGATAAAAATCTCATAAATAAAATAAAAAGAAAAAAATAAGAGATTCGCAGGCAAAGCCCTTTTGCGAATCTCTTAGTAATTTCATTATATCAAAAAAAATAAATTAATCAAATTAAGAGAAAAAAATAAGTGAACCGCCAGATAGCTTTATGCGGTCCACTTATGTAATTAAATAATATCAAATAAAAATAATTTAGTCAAATTTAAGGAGAAAATATATAAAATAAGAAAAAGAATAAAATATTCAGAGTCCTATCATTAGGACTAATTGGAGCTACTGCTTTTAGTACATTAGCTTCTTGTGGAGAAAAGAAAACTGAACCTAAAGTACAAAATGATGTACTTCAAAGAGGAATGCGTTTAAATAAAGTTGTAGATAGATGTAATAATTCAGTAACAGTAACTGCTACTACAACACCTAGTACAGTTGATCAAGAAGTTTATGATGTATTAACATATATATTAAACAAAAAAACGGATATATCATAAATTGATGCATCCGTTTAAATCTGTATAAAATTGAGTAAAACTCCTATTACCTTTTAGTCGATTTTTGCTTTACCTAAAAGATAAATTGGAGCAGGCGATGAGAATCGAACTCACGTCAGCAGCTTGGAAGGCTGAGGTTCTACCATTAAACTACGCCTGCATGATATTTATAAAAAAATGGTCGGAAAGACAGGATTTGAACCTGCGACCTCCTGGTCCCAAACCAGGCGCTCTACCAAGCTAAGCTACTTTCCGAAATGACTATTTGCATAAAATGCTAAGTCAATGATATATAAGATAAATTTTAAATGGCGCGACATAGAGGATTTGAACCCCTAGCCTTTTGGTTCGTAGCCAAACGATCTATCCAGTTGATCTAATGTCGCATGAGTGGCGGTTCGGACGGGAATCGAACCCGTGATCTTCTGCGTGACAGGCAAACATGTTAACCGCTACACCACCGAACCAGTGTTTGCGCTCATTTATAATACCACATTAAATATGGTATTGCAAGAGTTTTTTTATAATTTTTCGTTTTTTTTATAAAAAATCATAAAATCGCAAACTATAATATAAAATTACTTTAAAATTCTATTTTTTATAAGCTTTTTTAATCAAATATAAGTCACATAATGCGATGGCAATCGCATTTTCAATGACAATAGGAGCACGTAAAGCTATACATGCATCATGCCTACCTTTGATTTCTAATGTTTCCACTTTACCAGTTTTAAAATTAAAAGTTTCTTGTGGTAAAGAAATTGAAGGAGTAGGTTTAACAAAAACATTTACTATTAGATCATTACCATTAGTGATGCCACCATTGATACCACCATTATTATTAGTTTTAGTATGTCCTTCTTTATCGATTATTAAATCATTATATTCGGAACCATATAATGATTCTCCATCAAATCCAACTCCAAATGAAACACCTTTTACAGCTCCAATTGAGTATAAAATATGTGATAATCTTGATTCTACTGAATCAAAATATGGCTCACCAAGACCTTGAATCATATTTTTTACAGTAACTTCAATCGTACCACCTACAGAATTTCTATTTTTCATAGCTTCTTCTACTATTTGTTCAAACTTTGTGATATCTTTTTCACCCTTAAGACTTTTAATACGAGAATTAAACTCAAATGGCAAAATCTTTTTTGCGATAACACCCGCTGCAACAATAGCTAAAGTTAATCTTCCAGAAAAAGCTCCTCCACCACGATAATCATTAAATCCATCATATTTAATATGTCCTGTGTAATCAGCATGACCAGGACGTGGTTGTGTGACTAAATTAGAATAATCATTATCATTAATATTTTCATTATTAAAAGTGATGAGTATAGCACTACCTGTAGTATATCCATTGAATACTCCAGACATAATATGAGGAATATCTGCTTCTTTTCTTGGAGTAGTACCTTTTTTCTTTGGCTTTCTCATCTCAATATCATGATAAAAATCTTCTTCAGTTAAAGAAATTCCAGCAGGAACACCATCAACTAAGACACCTACAACTTGTCCATGGGATTCACCAAAGATAGAAACTTTAAAAAGTGTACCAATTGTATTCATTAAATCATCTCCTTTAATCTTATAAAATATTCATTGTAATCTATATTATATTCTTTATCTAACCAAATATCTTCAGCTTTAACTGCTTGCATCAACAGCATTCTAAGTCCGTTATGTGATTTATTATTATAGCTCATTAATAGAGTCTTTTTAGGATTAAAAATAATATCAATAATAACATTAGCTTTTTTTGCAGTATTCTTATCAAGCGGACTAGATAATACATTGGGATACATTCCTACAGGAGTTGTGTTTACAACAATTTCTAACGACTTCATCTTTTCTAATTCTTGATAGCTTATCATTTTCTTATCTCGAGGCTCTCTAGATACTTTAATAACATCTCCGCCTAAATCTTCCAAAGCTTTTTGACAAGCCATACTAGCTCCACCTGTTCCTAATACAAAACATTCTTTTCCTTTAGGACTTATTCTATAATATTTTAATTCATCAACAAATCCAAAATAATCAGTATTTGTACCATGAACTAGTCCATCTTTAAAATAAATAGTGTTAACTGCGCCAATTTCTTTTGCAACAGGGTCAATCACATCAAGATATTTCATAACAGTCTTTTTATAAGGTATAGTGACATTGTAGCCTTGATATTCTTTATTTCTAATCTTATCAATATATTCTTTTAATTGATCTTCTGATATCTCAATTAAATCATATGTGGCATCTATTTTTTTGAGTAAAAATAAATCCTCGTGTATTTTTTTTGAATAGCTGTGAGATAAATGTTCACCTAGTAATCCAAATTTCATATTAATCCTCATTAAGTTTAGTTTGATAATCTTTAGAAACCTTTAACATAGTTCTAAACCATTCTAAATAATAATTTTCTAATTCTTTATCGTCTAATAATTTAATATTCTTATCAACAATTGCATCTTCTCTTTTTTGATCTAAAATAGGAAGATTATTTTCTTTCTTATAATTTGCAACTAATGTAGCTGCATACATACGCTCTTTAAACAATTTAATCATGTCCAAATCAACGCGATTAATTATTTCTCTAGCTTCTTCTAATTTATTCATATGAAACATTACCTCCAAGCATAATAAAGTCATCAAAGAAATGTGGATAACTCTTAGTAATTGCGTTTGCATTAGTAATAACAACATCATTCTTGCTAATTGTCGCAAGTATCGCAAAAGACATAACTAATCTATGGTCGTTATGAGAATCAACAATACCTCCATTAACATCATTCTTACCATTAATGATGATACTATCATTTGTTTCATCAATATCTAATCCTAGTTTAAGAAGTTCTTCTTTAACGCACGTAATTCTGTCACATTCTTTAATACGTAATCTTTCTGCATTATATAATGTACTTTTACCTCTAGCTTGAGTTAATAAACAAGTTAAAATTGGTCCTAAATCAGGTGTATTTGAAACATCGATATCTACATTTTTCATATCATCTTTTATAACATAATATAAATTATTCTCATACACTACTTTTCCCCCCATAAGTGATATATCCTCTAATATTTCTTTATCACCTTGAAGTGAATCAGGATTCATATTGCTTAATTTAACTGTTGAACCTAACATGTCGCTAGCAAGCCAGAATGCAGCTTGTGAGAAATCACCTTCAACAGTGTAGTCACAAGCTTTATATTCTTGATTTCCTTTAACATAATAAACATTATCTTTATATAGAACACTTACTCCAAATGTTTTCAAAACATCAATGGTTAAATCAATATAACTTTTAGATTCTATCTTTGTAGTTATTCTAATTTCACTATCACCATCAAGTAATGGTAGAGTATATAACAGACCAGTAATAAATTGGCTAGATACATCACCACGTAATGTATAAATACCACTTTTAAGTGGTCCTTTAACTCTTAGAGGTAAATAATGTGTATTTGAATCTATATGATATTCAATACCTTTTTCTTTAAAGATATCTAAATATACATCTTGAGGTCTGTCAATCAACTTATTATGTCCAACAAAAGTTACTTCTTTTTCTTGCAGCAATGCTAACGGAATAAGAAATCTAATTGTTGAACCTGATTCGTTACAATCAATGACATTCTCCTTTAACAAAGGATAACTACCAACAATAGTTAACTCATTATTGCTTTCGATAATACTAGCTCCAAGTTGCCTCATCGCCTTGATAGTAGCTTCAATGTCTTTAGATTTATTAATATTTTTAATATGGCTTGTACCACTTGCTAAGCTAGCAGCGATAATAGCTCTATGCGTTAAGCTTTTGCTAGAAGGTACATTTACAATGCCATTTAATTTTCCTTTTTTTATTCTTACATTCATTATTTTAGACCTTTTAAATTACTTTCATTAATAGGATAGATTAGGGCATGTCCTAATTTATCAATTAAAATGAAGTTAATAGTACCTGCCAAATTTTTCTTATCATAAATAGTCTTCTCTAAATATTTCTTATAATCAATATGTGTTGTAGGAAGTCCATAAGAAATGAGAATATTTTTAGTATCTTCATAAAGCGAATTTGGAGTAATACCTAAATCAATTCCAAATTCTAGTGCCATAAGCATACCAAGTGCTACTGCTTCTCCATGTCTGATTCCTCTTTCAAGTTCAATAATATGCCCAAAAGTGTGACCAAAATTTAAAATCATTCTATTTCCAGTATCAAACTCGTCTTCTAAAACTACCCGAGCTTTTACTGATAATGATTCATAAATTATATCTTCGTCTATTTTATGCTTATCTAGTAATAACTTATATAACTTAGCATTACCAATTATGCCATGCTTAATTAATTCTGCCATACCATTCGATACTTCTTCGCTAGGTAAAGTGTCTAACGTATTTGGATCGATTAGTACAAGAAGCGGTTGCTTAAATGCGCCAACAATGTTCTTTCTATCCATAAAATCTATTCCAGTTTTACCACCAATAGAAGAATCCATTTGCGCTAAAAGAGATGTAGGTATTTGTACAAAAGGAACACCTCTATAAATAGAAGAGGCAACAAAACCTGTCAAATCTCCTATTACTCCACCACCAAGTGCTACAAGTAATTCTCCTCTTCTAATATCAAGATTAATTAATTCTTTTAATACTTCTTGATATCCTAAAAATGATTTACTAGATTCTCCTGCTTCTACAATTACATGCTTAACAATATATTTTTGACTTAAGTTTTTTTCTAAACTCTCTAAATAATATTTAGATACATTGCTATCTGTAATTATATAAATCTTTTTGTTAGTATAAACTTTTTCAATATATGCACAAGCATTATTTAAAATACCCGCTTCAATATAAACATTATATGGATTATTTTTAAGATTTAAATTAATAGTCTTCATTATTTTTCCATCTGCTCTCTTTTTAATTTTGCCTTTTCAAAGATATCCTTTAGAGTTGTCTCGTCATCATTTTCTAAGGCATTTCTTAACTTAATTAATTCTAATTCAAAATTATCAATTTCTTTAATCAGATAATCTTTATTTGAAAAGAATAATTCGCTCCATAAATCTTTATTAATTTTAGCAATTCTAGTTAGATCTCTATAAGAATCACCAATAAACTTATTAGTATCTTCTTCTGTATCAGAATTTACTAATGATACCGCAATAGCATGAGTTAATTGGCTTGTGAATCCAATCATCTTATCATGCTTTTCTGGTGTAATAATAGAAATCCTACCAAATGAAAGATCTCTTGCAATATCTTTTAAGACATTAATTTCCTTTTCTTTATTGTTAACATCAACTATTAAGAAATTAGCATTTTTAAATATTTCTGGATTACTATATTTAACGCCAACTTTTTCTCTACCTGCCATAGGATGATGAGTAATATATGTAGCAGGCTTTGCCAATTCTATAGCTTCTAAAATAAAGTGTCTCTTAACGCCACATACATCTGTAATAATTTGATTCTCTTTAAAGCTAGATTTATATTTTTTCAAAAAATTTAAGATATCATAAGGATATAATCCAAGAATAATCAAATCAGTCTTTTCAATGAAATCAATTACATCTAGACTTCCTTCATCAATGATTCCATTATTTAATGCATATTCAATTGTATCTTCTTTAATATCGACACCAAAAACATGATGTCCTTTATCTTTTAAACCCTTAGCATATGATGCTCCAATTATTCCTAGACCTACAATTAAAATATTCATAAAATTATTCCTTTCATGACTTGTTTTCTACATATATATTATCATTTTTTTCATTTCATTAAAAGGAAAAGAAAAAGGTAGGCATAAAAACCCACCTTGAATTCTATTTAATTACGATATTTACAATCTTCTTAGGTACAACAATAATCTTTACAATTTCATGTCCTTCTGTATATTGCTTAATACGTTCACTTGATAATGCTAAATTCTTAACAGCTTCTTGATCAAGATCGGCTTCAACTTCAATCTTATCACGCATCTTACCATTTACAGATACAGCATATACAACTGTAGAATCTTTTGTTAAAGCTTCTTCGTACGTTGGCCAAGCAGCATAAGCGATTGTATCGTTATGGCCTAAAATTTGCCACATTTCCTCACAAATGTGTGGAGCAATTGGGCTTAACAACTTAACGAATCCTTCAATGAATCCTTTATAGATATGTTCAGCCTTGTATGCATCATTTAAGAAAATCATCAATTGAGAAATACCAGTATTGAAGTTTAGAGATTCATAATCACTAGTTACTTTCTTAACTGTTTGATGATAAATTTTCTCAAGAGTCTTGTCGTAATCAGTTGTATAACGAGATGTATATTGCTCATCAGTAACCAAACGATATACACGCTCCAAGAACTTATGAGCACCATCTAAACCTGTTGTAGACCAAGGCTTTGCGGCTTGAAGTGGTCCCATAAACATTTCATACACACGAAGTGTGTCAGCACCATAGTCTCTAACAACATCGTCAGGATTGATTACATTACCACGACTCTTAGACATCTTTTCACCATTTTCACCAAGAATCATACCTTGGTGAACTAATTTCTTGAATGGCTCATCAACTGGTGATAAACCTTGATCGTATAAGAAATGAGTCCAGAAACGAGAATATAATAAATGACCTACAGCATGTTCAGGTCCACCTACGTATAAATCAACTGGCATCCAGTGTGCTAATAATTCTTGATTAGCAAATTCTTTATCATTTTGAGGATCAATATAACGCATGAAGTACCAGCTTGATGCAGCACTACCAGGCATAGTATTAGTTTCTCTCTTACCAACTTCACCTGTTACAGGGTTAGTATACTTCTTCCACTCTTCAGCATTTTCAAGTGGAGCAGTTCCATTAACCTTTGGTTTATAGTCATCTAATTCAGGTAATACAAGAGGTAATTCTGATTCAGGTAATAATTCATCATGATCTTTATAATGAACTACAGGAATTGGTTCACCCCAATATCTTTGACGTGCGAATACCCATTCTCTCATCTTGTAGTTAATTCTCTTTTCACCACGATTATGTTCCTTTAACCAATTGAACATGAAGTTAAGAGCTTCTTCCTTATTCATACCGTTTAAGAAACCAGAATTGATATGTAAACCATCTTCTGTGTATGCTTCTTTAGTGATATCTCCACCTTCAAGAACTTGAACAATAGGAAGATTAAACTTCTTTGCGAAAGCATAATCTCTAGTGTCATGAGCAGGAACTGCCATGATTGCACCTGTACCATATGTTGACAATACATAATCAGAGATCCAAATTGGTAACTTATTACCATTTACTGGGTTGATAGCGTAAGCACCTGTCCAAACACCAGTCTTTTCTTTATTATCACCAGTTCTGTCAATTTCAGATTTTGCAGCTGCAGCTTTCTTATAAGCTTCTACAGCTTCTTTTTGTTCTGCAGAAGTGATTAAATCAACTAATTCATGTTCAGGAGCTAATACACAATATGTAGCACCAAATAAAGTATCGCAACGAGTTGTGAATACGGTAATTTGTTTGTCAGTATTTTCAACATCAAACTTAACATAAGCACCAACTGATTTGCCAATCCAGTTCTTTTGCATTTCCTTAGTACTTTCTGGCCAATCAATACGAGTTAAACCATCAAGTAATTGTTCAGCATATGCAGGAATATCTAATACCCATTGCTTCATATTTTTACGAATAACAGGGTATCCACCACGTTCAGACTTACCATCAATAACTTCATCGTTAGCAAGTACAGTACCAAGTTCTTCACACCAGTTAACAGGCATATCAACTTGACGAGCTAAACCTTTTTTATATAATTGTTCAAAAATCCATTGAGTCCAACGATAATAACTTGGATCACAAGTTGATAATTTCTTTGACCAGTCAAAGCTAAAACCAAGTGTCTTTAATTGACGAGTGAATGTTTCAATATTTCTATTAGTAAATCCTTCAGGATGATTACCAGTTTTGATTGCAAATTGTTCTGCAGGTAAACCGAATGAGTCAAATCCCATTGGATGTAATACGTTATAACCTTGCATACGACGCATACGAGCCATAATGTCTGTTGCAGTATATCCCTCAGGATGACCAACGTGTAAACCTTGACCTGATGGATATGGGAACATATCTAGTACATAATATTTAGGTTTTGAAAAATCCCAAACATCTGTTTTAAAAGTATCATTTTCTTCCCAATACTTTTGCCATTTCTTTTCAATTTCGTTATGATTAAATGTTTTATATTCCATATATCACACCTCTTCTAGTATCATATTTTAACATAAGTTAAATCTTATTTAAAGTTATATCGAACTAATTGGTTTTATTAATTCTAATATTTTTTAATTTATTAATTTTCTTCTTATCTTTTATGCTTAAAACAATACCAAGTGTAATGAATAAGACATATGCAAAAGGAATGAAAATCCAGAAAAGTCCACATAGTTTATAAAACCATTCGTCTTTAATAACATAATTCAAAAACACTAGCACAGTTGCTAAAAATAACACAATGAAATAAGACATCATAGAATCATACTTATTTGATACATATGTTTTATTCATACTCATTTTAATTACTATGAAAATAATATGTGAAATAGGTAATATAAATCCAAATGTAATCAAACTGGTTCTATAATTAAATAACAGTTGTAAATCCTTATTTTGATTTAAAGCTAAAAAAACTACAAATCCTATTAAGATAAAAATTGCTACAATAGATTCTAAAATATAATATTTTTTCATAAAATACACCCAAATGTATTTTAACATAAAAAGAAAAAAAGACTAAACTTTTTAAAAGTTTAGCCTTTTTTTACTAGAATCCGAAGTATTCTTTAGCATTGTTGTAGCAAATATCTTCAACAATTTGACCTAAAGTATCTAATTCTTCTACAGGATATTGACCTGATTCAACTAATTCACCAAAGATTTGGCAAAGAAGACGACGATAATATTCATGTCTTGGGTAAGCTAAGAAGCTACGAGAGTCAGTTAACATACCAACTGCATTTGCGATAACGCAAACTTGCATCATTTGTTGCATGTTCTTCTTCATACCATCTAATTGATCAAGGAACCACCAAGCAGTACCAACTTGAACACGGTTCTTAATGCCTTCCTTTTGGAAGCAACCAGCAAGAACCATTAGAGGATAGTTATCACGTTCATTTAAGCAGTAAAGAATAGTCTTTGGTAAAACACCCTTAGCATCTTCTGCACCAAGTAATGCAGAAAGCTTTTCCATATAAACTGCATCTTCAATAGCATCAAAACCAGTGTCAGGTCCGATTTGCTTTAACATTGATTTAGAGTTATTACGAAGAGCACCGATATGATATTGTTGTACCCAACCGTGCTTAGTATATTCACCAGCAAGGAATACAAGGATATAACCCTTATATTGATCTTGTTCAAGATCAGTTAATGGTTCATTCTTTAAACCTTTTTTGAATACAGCGTTAGCTTCATCATATGTTGAATCAACATAGTGAACAACGTCAAGAGCGTGGTCTGATAAACGAGAACCCATTGAATGGAAGAAATCAATTCTTTCACTTAATGCACGAGTTAAATCAGATAATTCATTGATTTCATAACCAACTACTGATGCTAGTTTTGAAACCCATTCACCGAACCAGTCAAGTTCAACGTTAATTGCCTTGTCAGGACGGAATGCTGGACGAACCTTAACCTTTAAAGTCTTGTCTTCGTTCATTAACTTATGATAATGAAGATCATCAACTGGATCATCTGTTGTACAAACTGTATCAACATGGAACTTGTACATCATTTGACGAGCAGTTAATGTTTCAAGCTTCTTGTTAGCTTCATCCCAAATCTTCTTTTCATTCTTCTTATTGATTACATCTGTAATACCGAAATATCTACGCATTTCAAGGTGGCTCCAGTGATATAGAGGGTTACCTACGAAATATGGCATAGATTCAGCGAATTGACTGAACTTTTGATAATCGCTTTCTTCTAAGCTCTTACCTGGAACATTACCAGAGATAGAATCTTCACTGTAACCTCTAGCACGTAAAGCTCTCCACTTATAGTGGTCACCATATCTGTCACCAGCACCTAGCCAAGCTTCTGCAAGGTTTCTGAATTTCTTATCTTCATAAATTTCCTTTGGTTGAAGATGGCAGTGATAGTCGATAATAGGCATCTTTTCTGCATGTTCATGATATAACTTCTTAGCTGTTTCAGTAGTTAATAAGAAGTCTTCGTCCATAAAATTAACCATAATTTAGTTCTCCTTATTTTTATAAATTATAGAGTAACTCCATCTTTAAAGATAGAGATTTCGCGGAAATTATTTTCCTCGTTCTTTGCAAGTTTCT
>CAMNGZ010000032.1 GCA_946538835.1 uncultured Clostridium sp.
TTTGTTGGTTGTTAAATGACAAATTAATCGTAACATCTTGTATTTTTTGTTCTATAAATACATTTTTTTCATTTATGTTCCTATTTAATTGTTATTTAGCGTTTTATATTTTACAATTATTAATTAAATTATTTTTTTTAACAACTTTATCTAAATTTATTTATTTTTTATAAAAAATATAAGTAGTATATAAAACACTACTTATATGTTTGAAATTATAATAATTCTTTTTTCTTAGTTTCAAATTCTTCTTGGGTAATTACACCTTCATCTAATAATCTTTTGTATTCACGAAGTTTTGAAATGTTATCCATTTGAGGATTTGTGCTACTTCTTGCTTCGGCTATTTTTGATAAATTATCTTTAATTTCTTTTAAAGACTCACTATCTTCATCTGCAAGTGTTTTATTCGGAGCGTGTTTATTAACTAAATATGAGCCTACACCAAGAGTAAAATAAGCAACAACATCAACTAATACAGCAAAAACACAATATACCTGTGCAAAACCTACTGCGTGTCCTATATCTGCAATTCTTCCAATTTTAGTAGTATCTACAGCTGCAACAATTAAGAAAAACAAAAATGCTACTGCAGATATAAATGAGGATACACAAATAAACATGTATGACTCTTTATCTTTTCTAAAAGCTTTTAATCCTTTACCTGCAAATCCAGTAGTACTTAATGCCACAACAAAGGAAATTATTAATAACATCATGCCACTAGGAATTCCACTTTGATTATTCTCAGTATGATTTTTGATTAGTCCAATTAACGCTAATACAAAAGTTACTAAAGCTCCTAAATTTTGAACTCGTGAATAACGACCTAGCGAAATGATAGAAGTTTTAATACCTCCAGATCTTAATGTAAAGAAAGTAGTTATCGCACTAATTAAAGATACAATACCAGAAATAATAACAAATGCGGTTGCTACAGTCACAAATGTATTTAATTCTTGTCCTGCGTTCTTCATTTCATTTAAAGCTAAAATTCCGAATAATGTTGAAAGAATAATAGCTGCAATTCCCCCAATTATCACCCAAGATAATTTTTTTAATTTGTTTTCCATAGATAAACCTCCTATATACTACAATTATAGCATTTTTTCGACAATTTCTCAACAAAAGAAAAATCTACACAAGCTGCGTAGATTTCTCCAATTACTTTGTTAGATGACAAATTAATCGCAACATCTTGTATTTTTATTCTATAAATGTATTTTTTTTATTTATGTTTCCATTTAATTGTTATTTAATGAATATTTTTTTAAAAAAATATATAAAGAAAAGGCGTGGAAATATTTATTCAAACTAACACATATATTTAAGAATTTATTCATATTGTACATAAATTGAATAAAAATATTTTTAAGTGTATACTATATTTCAATACGAGGTGTAAATTATGAAAGAAAATATTAGAGGTATAATTTTTGATTTAGATGGTACACTTTTTGATTCGTGTGGTATGTGGCATCAAATCGATGTAGATTTTTTTAAGAAAAGAAACATGGATATTCCTAAAGATTATAATAAAAAAATTGCCCCACTTGGTCTAGCTAAAGCTGCCGAATTCACTAAAAGTGAATATTGTATTAAAGAATCAATTGAAGAAATTATTAAAGAATGGCATGATATGGCTGTTTATGAATATACATATAACGTAAATATTAAACCATTTGTTAAAGAATATCTAGAACTATGTAAAAATAAAGGGTTAAAGCTTGCGATTGCAACTGCTAATGATGAAGAATTTTATATGCCGGCTTTAAAGAGAAATAGAATTGAACAATATTTTGATTTCATTTGCGATGTAAATGAGTATAAAGGCACTAAAAATACGCCGGACATTTATTTGCATGTTGCTAATTCACTAAATTTATCTCCTTGTGATATGGCTGTATTTGAAGATATTCCTCGAGCCATTAAATCTGCTAAAGAAGGTGGATTCTTTGTTGTCGCTGTTGATGATGCCCATGAGGTCGATTTTGTGGATGAAAAGAAAAAATTAGCAGATAGATTTATATATTCGTTTGATGAGTTGTTATAAAAAAAGACCAATAATGGTCTTTAATTTAGTAATATTCTTTCCAAATCTTTTTGTAGATTTTTAACGAATTCTAAAAGATTAACTTTGTCTACTTCATTGAATCTTTCAAATGAGGTTGAATCAATATCTAATTCACCATAAAAGTTTCCTTTTAAAAAAATCGGTAATACAATTTCAGAATTTGATCTTGAGTCACAGGCAATATGTCCTGGGAACTCATGTACATTTGGTACGATTTCAACTTCTTTGGTTGCTGCAACTTTACCACATACACCTTTACCAACAGGTATTTCTGTACATGCTACTAAACCTTGGAAAGGTCCTAGGATTAGCTTCTCATCTTTAAACAAATAGAAGCCTACCCATGATACATCTTCAAGATACTGATTCAACAATGCTGATGCATTAGAAAGAACTGTTATTTCATACTTATCATTACTAAAGTATGATTTTGATATTAAATTTAATTCTTGATAATTTGTCATAGTGTTCACCTGTTATATTATAACATAGAATAAACTTTTATTGATTTTAATGCTCAAGTATATTAAAATGGATAAGTATGAAAAGAGGTTAATATTTATGATTTATAACCAAATATTAGTTCGCTTTGGAGATTTAACTCTAAAAGGTAAAAATCAAAAGCAATTTTTAAACAAAGAAATTAGTTTAATTAGAAGAAAATTAGCCGGCCTTGATGTTGATATTATCGTGGCTCATGAACGTGTATACATTAATTTGAAGAATGAAGACTATAAGAAGGTTATTGAACATCTTGATTTAGTTTCAGGTTTATCAAGTTATTCTTTAGTAGTAACTGCTAGTAAAGAATTAGACGATATTAAAGAAAAAGCTTTAGCTTTAGTTAAGGACGAGATTAAGCCTAATACTAAGTTTAAGGTTTTAACTCGTCGTGCTGATAAGAAATATCCACTTGATTCTATGAGTGTTACTAAACAAGTATCAGGTTATGTTCTCGCAAATTGTGGCATTGAAAATTTAAAGGTTGATGTACACAATCCGGATAACACACTTCATGTTGAAATTCGTGAAGAGGGTGTATTCTTATTTTTATCTGATATTCGTGCTATGGGTGGTTTCCCTGTTGGTATCGCTGGTAAAGGTTTAACTATGTTATCTGGTGGTCTAGATAGCCCTGTTGCAGCATATATGGCAATGAAACAAGGTATCGAAGTTGAATGCTTACACTTTGAATCAACTCCATTGACTTCAATCGAATCAAGCCAAAAGGTAGTTGATTTATGTAAGATTCTTGCTAAATACGCTCCTAATAATAAAATTAATTTGATTATGGTGCCATTTAAAGAACTTCATATGGCTCTACTTGATAATGTTGATGATTCATACAAGATTACAGTTATGCGTCGTATGATGTTTAGAATCGCTGATGGTTTGGCTAGAAAGCGCAAAGCTTTATGTATTGTTACTGGTGAATCAGTAGGTCAAGTTGCGAGCCAAACATTACAATCAATGAATACAATCAATAGTGTAACTAATCTTCCAATCATTCGTCCTCTTGTTACAACTGATAAGGTTGATATTGTTCGTACAAGCTACAAGATTGGTACTTATGAGACTTCAATTCGTCCATTTGAAGACTGCTGCACAGTTTATCTTCCTGTAAACCCTGCAACAAGTCCTAAGATTGGCAAAGCTGAATATTATGAATCTAAGTTCGACTGGCAACCTATGGTTGATTTTTGCGTAAATAATGTAAGAATTTTAACTATTACTCCTGAAAGTGACTATGATCTTCCTTCAATGGGATTTGAAGTTAGAGATGTAGTTGATGAAATTAAAAATAAAAATCATGAGGAATAATTATGATTACATCTTTAAAAAATCAAACTGTTAAAGATTTAACTGAATTACATACTTCACGTGGCAGAAAGAATAGTGGTTTATTTTTAGTTGAAGGTCCACATCTTGTACGTGAAGCTTCTGAAGCAGGATATTTAGTAAAAGCCTACACAACTGATGATTCACTTGATGGTGAAGAAGTATCAGAAGAAGTTATGAAAAAGATTTGTCAAACTAATACACCAGTTAGTCAAATTGGTGTGTGTAAGATGCTTGATAAGCATGAAATCTCAAATAGAGTATTAATTTTAGATGGTATTCAAGATCCTGGTAATTTAGGTACACTTATGCGTAGTGCTAAAGCTTTTGACTTTAACACGATATTTCTTGCTGATGGTACTTGTGATATTTATAATGATAAAGTTATTCGTTCTAGTCAAGGTTCAATATTTAAATTAAATTTTATCCATGGCGATAAAATTGAATTTATTAAAAATTTATCTAAAACTCATAAGGTATACAATACTAATGTTAGAAATGGTAAAGACATTAGAAATGTGGATGTTGAGGAAAAAGTAGCAGTTATTCTTGGAAATGAAGGTAATGGTGTATCTGATGAAATAAATGAATTACCTTTAGATAGTTTATTTATCAATATGTCTAACATGGAAAGCTTAAATGTTGGAGTTGCTGGTTCTATTTTAATGTATGAAGTGGCTAATAAGAAGTAGTGGAATAGGTCTTAGTCTATTCCATTTTTCTTTAGAAAAAGACTAACTTTGTTTACAAAATAATTGAAGTTTGTTATAATACGAAATGGTGATAAAAATGGCTAATGAAACAAGCAATATGGAATTAGTTTTTGATGTAATTAGTGATTCAATAGAAGTTCTATTTGATCATGTCAAAGGCGATTATTTTACTTTATATAGCTTAACTGTTAAGAACATGTTAGCTGGTGAAGTATTACAAGATGATTTAGAAGAAGATGCTCATAAGAAACTTGAAGAAATCTATTCTCGTCTATCTGATAAAGATATTTCAACAGAAGATATTCGTAAAGCTATTCAATCACTTATGTTACGTGGTTTACAAGAAACAAAGAATAATAATGGAGAAATGACTCCTGATACAATTGGATTATTATTTGCATACTTTATTTCAAAGTTTGATCCTAAAGAGAGAAATGTTAAAATCTTAGACCCTCTTGCGGGATTTGGTAATCTATTATTCACTATTGAAAATCATTTGACATTAAATACTGAATTATATGCGATTGAACACAATCAAGCACTAGTTAATTTAATGAAGCTTAATGCTGATTTAATGAGTACTAATGTCAATATCTATTTCAGTGATACTATGAATTCTAATATTAATGATATGGATTATGTAGTAATGGATTTCGATTACTACGATATCACTGAAGCTGGTTATTTCCCATATAATGTAATCTTACATCATATGAGTAGCTTAAAAGATGGTGGCGTGATGATTTGTTGCATCCCTGATGATTTCTTTAATTATGATTCAGATTCTAATTTTAAGAAGGCATTACTTGAGATGGGTTCAATCATTGGACTTATTGATTTGCCTGATGAAATGTTCAAGCAAAACAAGAAGTCAATTCTTGTTATCAAGAAAGAAAAGTTTGATAATAAGAAGATGTTGATGGTCAAACTACCAAGTTTTGATGATCCTAAGGAATTTAATAATACTTTAGTGAGAATTGAAATGTGGTTTGAAGAAAATATAAATAACAAAAAATAAAAGTGAGGACTTTAAAAATGGCAAAAATTATGGCTGTAAATGCTGGTTCTAGTTCAATCAAGTTCCAATTACTTGATATGCCAGCTGAAACTTTAATAGCTTCAGGTGTTATGGAGCGTATTGGTACTAAAGATGCAAATGGTAATCCACAAGATGGTATCTTTACATTAAAGTACACAAAGAATGGTGAAAAGGTTAAAGAAGAAACTAACCCAATGTTACCAGACCACGCTGTTGGTGTTGAATTATTATTAAAGACATTAGTTGAAAAGAATATCGTTAAGGAATTAACAGAAATCACTGGTGTTGGTCACAGAGTAGTTCAAGGTGGAGAATACTTTAAGGATTCTGCATTAATCGATGGACCAGACGGTGTTGTTGTAAACAAGATTCTTGAATTAGCAGATCTTGCTCCACTTCATAACAAGGCTCACGTTGTTGGTATGCGTGCTTTCTTCAAGGCTCTTCCAGGAGTTCCTGAAGTTGCTGTATTTGATACTACATTCCATCAAACAATGGCTGAAGAAGCTTATATGTATGCAACTCCATATGAATGGTATACAAAGTATGGTATTCGTAAATATGGTGCACATGGTACATCACACAAGTATGTTTCTCAACGTACAGCTGAATTAATCAATAAGCCTCTTGAAGATACAAAGATCATCGTTTGCCACTTAGGTAACGGTGCTTCAATTTCTGCGGTTAAGGGTGGTAAGTGCGTTGACACTTCTATGGGTCTTACACCACTTGAAGGTATTCCAATGGGTACTCGTTCAGGTAATATTGACCCAACTGCATTACAAGTTGTTGCAAAGCATGAAGGTTTATCACTTGATGAATTATTAACTATTTTAAACAAGAAGTCAGGTTTACTTGGTATGGGTGGTCGTACAAACGATGCTCGTGATGTAACTAAGGGTATGAACGAAGGAGACCATAGATGTATTATGGCATTCAATGTTCAATCTAAGCGTATTGCTGACTATATCGCTTCTTATTACGTTTATATGGGTGGTTGTGATGCTATCGCATTCACAGCTGGTATGGGTGAAAACCTTACTCACTTACGTGAAAAGATCTTAGTTCGTTTAGGTGCTCTTGGTGTTGAAGTTGACAAGGAAGCTAATGCTAAGGCTTATGGTGTTGAAGCTAAGATTTCAACTCCTGCTTCTAAGATTCAATGCTGGGTAGTTCCAACAAACGAAGAAGTTATGATTGCTCGTGACGTTGTTCGTGTTGGTAACGTTAAGTAATTAAACAAAAATAGGGATTAGATTTAGAATCTAATCTCTTTTTTTAAAAATACTTGATATCAAATTATGTTATAGATGTTATAATATAGTTATGTAAGGAGGAAAATAAGCTATGGGAAAGAAGTTTCAAAGCTTACCTAGATTAGTCCAATTAATATTATTGTTGATACCTGTTGTTAACTGGGTTACCGAAATAATTGTACGTGTTTCTACATTATTAGAACGTCCTGATTTACATAACGTGCTTGGTGCAATTATCGTTCTAATTTTCGGATTACCTCTTGGTTGGATTGACTTTATCTGGGTATTATTATTCAAGCATTTAATCTTTGCTCGTGTATAGTAAAACGATATTTTTGTTGAAAAATGTCATTATTTGAGAATTAGTGTCTACATTTTCAATTTATTATGGTATAATTTAATTAGCATAAGCTATAAAGGAGGAAATGTATGGCAGCTAAAAAAAGCAGAGACTATTTTGGTCTTGATTATGTTGTAAGTTTAATTCTTGCAATCATCCCATTTACTGCATGGATTTGTGGTATTGTAACTAGAATTTCTGAAGGTAAGATTGTTGCAGGTATCCTTCGTATTTTCTTAGGATGGATTTGGTGGATTCTAGATCTTGTTTGCATGATTGTTAACAAGTCTATTTTCCGTGTATTAGATTGCTAATACAATTTAAAAGAGCTTAAGGGCTCTTTTATTCTTAAAAGGAGGTATTTGTATGTCTAAACATAAAGATACAATTGACGCAGAAGTCGTTGACGAGAAGGAAGAAAGTAAATCAAATGATGACTCTTTTACTTCAGATGATGTTAAAGAGAGTTTAAATAATTTTATAACTCAAATGGATAATTTATCACAAGGAGTTAAGATTTTATTAGCTCTACCTTTTATTGATATTATTTGGGTTGTTTATAGACTTATTAAGTCTATAGCAAAGGACGACGTTTTAGGTTTAGTTCTTGCGATTGTAGCAATCATTGTTGGTGTTCCATTTTTGTGGGTTATCGATATGATTTGTATTGCAGTTATGGGTCACGTTTGGTGGCTAGACTAGAAAGGAGTAAAATATGGCAGTTAAAACAGGTAAAACAGGTAATCTTGGAATGTTCGCATTCATTGCAATTTGTATTGTTGCACTTTGTTACTTATTTGTAGGTTTACAAGCAGCATTTAGTTCTTGGAATTGGGATGTTTCATGGATGGCAAAACCAGCTAGCATCTTAAGATATGTAGCTGATATCATCATGACATTAATTATTTGTTATTGTTCATATGATTTTGCTATGAGACAATCAAAGGGTTGGCAAATCGTTTGGTGGATTCTTGCAATTATTGCATTATTCTCAGTAATTGGTCTTGGTGGATTCAACGTATTCAAAGGTTAGTCATTAAACTCAATCACATTGTTTGATACTCAACATATGTGGTTGAGTTTTTTTCATAACTTTAACATAATTTTGCGTCATTCTTTTTGTATAATATGTACAAAAGGAGGAACTTATGACATTTTTAGATAAAGTTAAAGAAAGTATGAATGTTTTAGATTTATCTAATTATAATGAATTAGATGAATCCATAATTAGAAAAGCCTATTTGAAGAAGAGTAAAATTTATCATCCTGATGTTTGTGCTCCTGAATTTAGAGACGGGGTAATGTTTAAGAAAATTAATGAAGCTAATAGCTTTTTAAAAGATAATTTAAATGACGTTAATTCTGCACTAAAGAATCCAGAAAAATATAATTTTGAACAAAATCAAAGTGTTAATAACAATTATAATTATCAATATCAAAATGTTAATGTTGATGATTTGTTCCAACAAATATTCAATGAATTTGTTAGACAAAATAGTAAGACATATAGCAAAGAAGAAATTAATAAAATTAACAAACAAAGAAGAAGGATGTTATTTAAGCGTCGCTTATTTGCATCATTAGGATTAGCATTTGGATTATGTTTAATGTTAATATTACCTGAGCTGGGTGTACCTCTTTCAATTATTTCTTTATTTATGTTTCTATAAATTAAAAGTTGGTTATGTTTTATAACCAACTTTTTTAGAATACTATTGAAGAATTCAAATTTTGTAATAGTGCTACCACAGAATAACCGGCGATATCACTTGTGCGAGAATATACATCTAGATGAGCCTTAATTTCTTCTCCACATTCAATATCAATACATTGGCTGTCACCAATGTAGCCTGGTTTAGTTTGAATAAGTATTTCAGTATCATGTACTCCACGTGTAGCTAATGCAGTAGCAACTCCTACATTGATACCTGTAGGTAAGTTTTGAATTGCTTCATAAGCACTACCTTCGAAAGCTATTGTGTCATTTTGTTCCATTGATTCTTTATACAATGAACTCTTAGATAGTGCTTTAGGTCCTTTTGTGTTTGTAAGCTTGGATTTTGTTAATCCCATGATTCGAGCAGTTCTTAACACCTCAAATCCAGATATAGCACCACTTGCTATATGAACTTTGACATTATTCATTTTAGCTGTATCATTAACTTTTTTATAAAATTCATTATTAGCTAAGGCACCAATAGATAGTAAAATAATGTTAACATTTCTTTCTAATGTTTTTATCATTATTTCCTTTGCAGCATTTGGATTAGTAGCTTCTACTAAATAATCTAGTTTTCTATCTAAAAGATCATTAAATGTTTCACATGGTGAAATGTTTAATGCTTGAGATATTTCTTTGGAATGTGAAAATGTTTTAGAATAACATCCAACTATTTCATATCCCTCAAGAAGTCCTTTTTTGTAGCAATCCACTATTATTTTAGTTAATTTTCCTGAACCAAATAAACCAATACGTTTCATGTTAACCTCCATACTATTTAGTTTATATTATATCTTAATTTTATAAGATATGGTATAATTGGCTTGTTAAAGGAGCAATTTTGTATTATGCAACAAACAGAATTAAAAGAAGGACAAGAAGTTATTGTCGATATTAAAAGACTTGGTATCAATGGCGAAGGTATTGCTTACTATAAGAAGTTAGCTATTTTCGTTAATGATGCTATTCCTGGAGAAGGAATAAATGTAAGAATCACTAAGATTCTTGATAAGATGGCATTTGCTGACATCGTTGATTTTAAGCACACATCACCAGACAGAGTTGAAGCTAAATGCCCATTCTATAATGTGTGTGGTGGATGTCAAACTATGCATATTGAATATAATAAGATGTGCGATTATAAACGCGATGCTGTGGTAGAAGCTTTAACTAGATACACTAGATTGAACCCTAGAAGCTTCGAAATTAAGAAGACATTTGGTATGCCTAATCCATTTGGATACCGCTATAAGTCTCAGTTAACTGCTTCAAATGTTTCAAATAAATTAGGTTTTGGGTTAATTAAGTCTAACACTAATAAGGTTACAATTATTGATAATTGTTTAACTCAAGCTGATCTTGTAAATAAGATTAACAAAGAAGTTTGCGAAATCTTAAATAAATATAGTTTTACTGCTTATGATCCTAAAACTCAAAAAGGTGACATTAGAAATGTTGTTGTAAGAGTTAGTCATTATAACCAAGAAGCTCAAGTTACTTTAGTTTACGCTTACAATAAGCTTGATTCTAAATTAAGTAAGGTAGCCAAAGATATTATAAAGATTGAACATGTTGTATCAGTAGCTAAATCATATCATGATACATACGATGATGGTTTAATCATTCAAAAGGAATGTGTTATCCTAGAAGGAAAGAAGACTATTACTGAAACTATTGGAAAATATAAGTTTGAATTATCTCCTGAATCATTCTTCCAATTGAACCCTGTTCAAACTGAACATCTTTATGATTTTGCATTAAAGGCTGCAAAATTATCTAGAAAAGAAACTATTTTGGATTTATATTGTGGTGCAGGTACGATTGGTATTTATATGTCAAATATGGCTAAAAGAGTCATTGGTGTTGAGGTGAATCCACAAGCTGTTAAGAATGCAATTGAGAATGCTAAACGTAACAATGTTAAGAATGCTGAATATTATGCTGGTACAGTATATGATTTATTACCTCAATTAGTTGAAAAAAATATAAATGTTGATGTTTTAGTATGTGACCCACCTCGTATGGGATTGGGTAGAGATGTATGCAAGATGATTTTAGATAATGAATTTAAGAAAGTTGTTTATGTATCTTGTAACCCAGCTACACTTGCAAAAGATATTGATTTATTAAGTAAAAAGTATAATGTTAAGTACATTCAACCAGTTGATATGTTCCCAAACACGTCTCATGT
>CAMNGZ010000033.1 GCA_946538835.1 uncultured Clostridium sp.
TAATGAAATAAATCTCAATAGGGTAAGGATTCTTTCCACCAAAGAAAGCTTTAGTAAATCCTTTTAAGAAAGGAAGTAATTCACTATTAATTTTGAAAGTACCTTCCTCACAAATCTTTTCAATCTTACCACTATGAACAATAATTGCGACTTGTCCTGGTGAAACAACCAATTTAGAATTATTATTAAATTCATCGACTGGATGCTTATACATTAACCAGTTTAGACCATTACCGTCAAATTTTATTAAATCATAAAATGCCATACATATCTTCTCCTTTTGACAGTTTAATTATATACTAAATAATAAATGTTTTTCAATAAAAATAAAACTAATAACAAAAAAACTAGGAGAATGAATGAACTCCTAGTTTGAGTATGTGAATAAGTTCAATATGTAGAGTCTCCTTATTCTTTCTAGATTTCTCTAATCAAGCTTTATAGCTACTCTACAATACAGTTCTTTAACGCTTTGTAGTAGAACCAAAGCCACCAACTCTGACACCATCAGTAGAATCATCATATGTGACAAAGTATTCGCTAAATATACCTTGAGCAATACCATCACCTTTCTTAATTTCAAGTGTCTTTCCTTCATTAGAATCATTAGTTAGCTTAATCATAATGTGACCTTCATTATTCGCATTATAGTAATCACTATCAATAATACCAACTGTATTATTCAATTGAATTCTATACTTAAATCCTAAACCACTTCTTGGGTAAATAGATAATACATAACCAGGTTCAATATAAGAACGAATACCTGTAGGAATCTTAATAGTTTGTCCTGGAGCCAATGTAAAATCACAAGGACTATAGAAATCATAACCAGCACTACCTACTGTAGCTCTCTTTGGCAACTTTATATCATTATATGTTTCTTCTTTATTTTCTGTTAAATCATAATCAAGTTTGAATTGATTAAGAGAAACTTTTTCAAAACGTGCAACAGCCTTCATACAATACCTCACTTTACTAACTATTATAACATAGTATAGTAAAATATGAATATTATGTTATAATTAAACAGGTGAATTATTATGAACGAATACAAAAATTTTAGTGCTTATTTTGATACCATTATGGATTTTTTAGACTATAACCAATGGATCAATTTTACAAAAGAAAATATCAAAAAAGATTCAACAATTCTAGACCTTGCGTGTGGAAGTGGAATCTTTTTAGTAAATATGAATTTATATGGATATCCAACAGATGGTCTAGATTTATCTAGTCAAATGATAGATTTATGCAGAGACAAAATGTACATAAACCATATCAATACTTCTCTATATGAAATGAACATGGCTCATTTTGATTTAGGAAAAAAATATGACAATATCACATGCTACTTTGATTCAATTAACCATTTAAACACAATTGATGAGGTAAAAGCTATGTGGGATTGTGTATATAACCACCTGAATAAGGATGGCTTATTCTTATTTGATGTATTCTCATATTCTCGTTTCATTGATACAGATAATACTGATATCACTGAAGAATTTGATGATTTCACATATAATTGGAAGATGAGTCTAGAATTACCTAACACAATTCATCACGACATTACAATAAAAGGTATTGATTCGTTTGAAGAACATTATGATGAACATTACTATGACTACTTAGAATTAATTAAAGATCCTCGTTTTGAGCTCGTTAAAGTGGTTGGAGATTTCAAGAAGAAATTAACTAAAAAGAGTGAAAGAATATTAGTAATCTTAAGGAAGAAAGGTGAATAGTCTTTCTTCCTTTTTTTATAAACTATATATTTTTTTTAAAATTGTAGGTTTCTTTTTATTCATCAAAATAATAACATTTATATCTATTAAGATTAATATGTTTGGGGGCATTCCAACAAATGTTCTAGTTAATATTATATTTCAATTAAAAAGACATACAGATTTCTCCATATGCCTAAATTATTTCTTTAAAATTATTTAGAATTCTTAATTATATCAGTTAACTTATTATTTTTAATTTTGAAAATTGAGAAATAAGATAAATTATTATCAAGCACTGATGCACCTTTATAAGCATTATATAATTCTTCTTCATTGAAATGAGGAATATAACGCTTAAATGAATATGTACCATCAATAGCTTTATAGAAATCATTTGCGAATCCTAATTCTTTATTTAAAGAAAGGTTTAAGATATATCCAGCAAATGAATTTTCTTCTAAGTTATGAATTAAATCTAAAATAGCTTCTTTATTACCGCTGAATTTCTTAGAAATTAAAATACAATCAAATTGGGATAAGAATTCACGAGTTAGAGATTCAAATTCAAGTCTATAAGCTCCATTGAATTTAACATGTGAACCAAGACGACACTTTGGATAGAATCCCCACTTAGTTGTATCTAGCATAGAAACATTGATATCCTTACTATTTTCATCAGCTAATTGAGCAATTGCATCTAAATCAAGTGTTACAGTAGAACCAACAACAAGAATATTATTAACCTTATTAAATACCTTAGATAATAAATTCTTAGTATCTAAAATACCTTTAACATATAATCCTTCTAGATATTCGAATGCTGCCTTATCGCTTCCTACCTTAAGATTTGCATAATCTGGTACAAACTTACCGAAACGAATACTTGTGCTACGCTTAGCTTCAAGGAATTCATTATAAGAAGCAAGTGTTGAAATAGGAGCTTCTGTAGTGATATTCAATAACTTTGTAGCATTGAATGTTGGGTCTAATTCTCTTCTATATAGCTTTGTATTTAAAATCTTTTCAAGAGCTTCTACTTGTTCAAGGCTGAACACAGTAGCATTGTATCCTGATAATAAATATTCTAGATTAAATTTTGAAGGTGTTTCAAAATTAATCTTTAAATATCTAGTATTAGACATGACAATAATATTCTTCTTTGAATCATTCTTAAATGAATCAAAGAACTTATTAGCATTCTCTTCACTAACTAAGCTAGATTTTTCTCCTCTAGCTTCTTGACTTAATTCATATGACTTATCTGTGTTATATAAATAGTAGTTATTACCAAAATCTTTTAAAACACGAATCTTTAATGTTTCATCAAATAAATTTAATGCTCTCTTGATTAAATCAATATAAGTGTCAGAAACTAATGTAGCTTCTGAAGCATTTTCAATGAATTCAAATGTTAAATCATTTGATAATTTAACATACTTATCATTGAACATTAATGCATGGCTTGACTCAACAGGAGTTTCCTTTAATTGATACATAACGCTTCTTAATGCTTGTGCACGAACTGAATCATTTACAAGACGGAATGAAGCATCTAGAGTTGGATTCTTTGTAATAGTTAATGCCTTATCAGTTAAAGAAACCTTAAATGAATTCTCACCAGCAAATAGATATTCGTTTTTATCATTTCTAAAAATATTGTGGTGAGACATAAATACTGTATTTCTCTTTGTTTCAAAAGATACAATACCATGAGTTACTAAAAGAGTTCTTACTTCTTTCTTAAAGACTCTTAAAGCTTTTGAAAAATCAGTAACGAACTTGTAATCTCCATCATCAAAAGTTAAGAATTTAGGAGTATTACCATCGATGACTTCAACATACATATCATCGTCAACAGGCTTAAATGTTCTTTTAAATGAGTCATCAAATTCTTTATCTTCGCCTAATTTGAATCCAGACTTTACATAGTTAAAATCGAAATCACAACCTAAGTAGTTTGTGTTATCTAAAATTGAATCAATCATATCTTTTGAAAGAGATGAAGCGAATGCAACCTTATCAGTAGCATCGACTTTAACTTTTAACATATAGTCGTTAATGTTAATATAACGGTATTCTTTGCCTTCTTTAAACACACCATAAAATTGTTCACCGAAGTTAGATACAACACGCTCACCCTCTAATAATTTGTATTCTCCTTCTTTAACCATTGGAATTTCTCTTAATGGATCATAAGGAGCTTCAACATCATTTTCAACGAGTCCTGTAAGAATTCTCTTATTCACTACATTCATTTGATACAAAAATTTAGTAATCATTTTAAATAACCTCTACTTTTCAATACGACTTATTATACTACACTAATTTGTAAAAATAAACCTTAAAATTTTAAACTTAAAAGAAAATTATTCATTAAAGCTTTCTAATTTCTTATTTAAAATATCAATAGCATTGCGAATGCAATCATCACAGCTAGTTAAGATAACATGAGTCTTTAATCCTTTTATATCTTGGCAAGTTAAAGCCTTAGATTTTTGTTCGAATTCATCTACGATATCTTTAGCATGGAACTTAGATGCAAGACTTGTGGTGTTTAACAAACCTAATGCGATATTAGCACCAATTAAAGCTCCACAAGTACCTTTCATTCCACCCATACCACTTCCAAATGATGAACCTAATTTCTTAATAATTTCTTCATCTAGACCAATTTCATTTTGGTATGCCATAAGTACTGCTTGAGCACAGTTATAACCATTATGTTTTAAATATACTGCATATTCTTTCTTATCATTAAATTCCATAATAAATACCTCGCTAACTTTTAGCATTATACCACAAATAACAAAAAAGAGTAAGCATATTGCCTACTCATCTACTTTGAAGTTTTTATATTCATTTAGTTTAGATAATATAACTTTATTAGCCTTTAATGATTCAGGAACCAATATAATTCTTTGATTAGATGAACCCCTAAATTTTAGTGCTAAATTCATTAATTCACAATTGAAACGTCCGTCAACTAACACATCGATATTCTTTAAAATATCCAATGTATATTTAGTATGTACTTTACCATCATCTGGTAACATTTCTTTATCGAATACATAACCAGAATACATCCAAATTGTTTTATCTGGATATAATTCTCTTACTTTTTTAACAAAAGGTGCTAGCACTTCTTGGTTCTCGGGTTCAAAAGGTTCACCACCAAGAATAGTTAATCCTTGTATATAAGCTGGTTTTAAGGCATCTATTATATCATTTTCTTCTTTAATAGTGAAAGGGTCACCATATTTAAAATTCCATGTTGCTTCATTAAAGCACCCTTTGCAATGGTTTCTACAGCCAGATACAAATAATGAGACTCTAACCCCTTCACCATTAGCAATATCAGCTTTATTAATTTTACCGTAATACATTATAAGTGCAATACTCTATCTTTAATTTCTTGAGTTCTACCTTGATTCCAGAATTGAGAACCGATATAACCACAAGTTCTACGCGCAACATTTAACTTAGATTGATCTTCATTTCCACAATTAGGGCAACGCCAAACTAATTTACCATTCTTATCAGTGATAATTTTAATCTCACCATCGTATCCACATACTTGGCAATAATCTGACTTAGTATTTAATTCAGCATACATAATATTGTCATACATGAATTGCATAACTGCAATAACTGCTGGAATATTATTTTGCATATTAGGAACTTCAACATAAGATACAGCACCACCTGGAGATAACTTTTGGAACTTAGATTCAAGAGCTAGCTTAGAAAATGCATCAATCTTTTCTGTAACATGCACATGATATGAGTTTGTGATATAGTTTTTATCAGTAACACCCTTAATAATACCAAAGCGACGTTGTAAAGCTTTAGAGAATTTATATGTAGTTGATTCAAGTGGAGTACCATATAATGAATAATCAATATTCTCAGCTTTTTTCCACTTTGAAGTATGTTCATTTAAGAATTCCATAACTTTGATACCAAAAGCTTCACCTTCTGGATCAGTTAATTTCTTACCAGTCATGTAATAAACTGTTTCCCATAAACCAGCAAATCCAAGAGAAATAGTTGAATATCCACCATAAAGAAGCTTATCAATAACTTCGCCCTTCTTTAGACGAGCTAAGGCACCATATTGCCATAAGATAGGCGCAACATCTGACTTAGTTCCTAGTAAACGTTCATGACGACAACGAAGTGCTCTGTGGCATAGGTCTAGACGAGATTCAAAAATCTTCCAGAATTCATCAACATTTTTATTACTTGAGCATGCAACATCAACTAAGTTAATAGTGACAACACCTTGATTGAAGCGACCATAATATTGAGGCTTCTTAGTTTCAGGATTAATATATGGAGTTAAGAAGCTACGGCATCCCATGCATGGGAAACAATGTCCCTCACCATTATTATCAACTTTATCACGTAACATAATCTTTTCAGAAATATAGTCAGGTACCATACGCTTAGCAGTACATTTAGCTGCAAGTTCAGTCAAATAGAAGAATGGAGTTCCTTCTTTGATGTTATCTTCTTCAAGAACGTAGATAATCTTTGGGAATGCTGGAGTGATATACACACCTTTTTCATTCTTAGTACCTTGCATACGTTGTTTCAAAGTTTCTTCAATAATTAAAGCTAAGTCATGCTTCTCTTGCTCATTCTTAGCCTCATTTAAATACATGAATTCAGTAATGAAAGGAGCTTGACCATTAGTAGTCATTAATGTGACAACCTGATATTGAATTGTTTGAACACCACGTTCGATTTCTTTGGCAACACGAGTCTCAACAATTGAATCGAACTTTTGTTTATCAATTTTAGCACCAATTAATTCTAATTCTTTTTGTAATTCAGACTTAATTTTTTGTCTTGATACGTCAACGAATGGAGCTAGATGAGCTAATGAAATTGATTGTCCACCATATTGGCTAGATGCAACTTGGGCAATAATTTGAGTTGCAATATTACAAGCAGTTGAGAATGAATGTGGACGTTCAATAAGTGTACCTGAAATAACTGTTCCATTTTGAAGCATATCTTCAAGGTTTACAAGATCACAGTTATGCATATGTTGAGCATAATAGTCAGCATCATGGAAATGGATAATGCCTTCCTTATGTGCTTCAACAACATCTTGTGGAAGTAAGAAACGATTAGTAATATCTTTTGATACTTCACCTGCCATGTAGTCTCTTTGTACACTTACTACAGTAGGATTCTTATTAGAATTTTCTTGCTTAACCTCTTCGTTAGCACCTTCAAGTAATGTTAAGATTTGATTATCTGTAGTGTTAGATTTACGAATAAGTTCGTGTCTATATCTATATGTGATATAGCTCTTTGCGACTTTGAAAGCGCCAGTTCTCATAATCGCTTCCTCAACCATATCTTGAATTTCTTCTACAGATACAGCTCTTCCAATAGATTCACACTCAAGTACAACATTCTTAGTTAATGTAGTAATTTGGTTTTCTGATAATCTGAATCTCTTGTCATCAACTGATTCATTAGCTTTTCTAATGGCTTCATGAATTTTAATCTCGTCAAATAAAACTTCTTTTCCACTTCTTTTTATTACGTTCATATTAATACCCCTTTCAAAAGTTATCTTGCGAATGTAATTACATTATATTATAATTAGTTTGAAAGGATATGTTGGTTTTCCAACATAAAAATAATTTCATGGTAAAAATTTCTGAAGCACGTAAAACCATATATTTTAAGAAACTAGATGACCAAGATTTCAATGCTATCATGCATTGTTTACAAGGACGTATGATAAGTTTTAAGGAAGGAGAATACATCGCTCAAACAGGCGATAAAATTTCCTTTGGCTACCTTATTCTATCAGGTATTGCTAGAAGCTACACCATTGATGAAGCAGGTAATGAGTTCATAAATCTAGATTATACTAAAGAAAACATATTTGGGCTAAACGATATAATTATTGGTAACAAATATTATACTGAGGATTTAAAAGCTTTAACCGATGTAACTGTTTTAGCACTTGATTCATTTAGATTAATTAATCCAACTCTTAATAGATGCCAACGACATATTGAACTATTAAAGGGATGCTTCAAGGAAATTGGAAGACAAACTCAAAAAATTGAAGAACATAAAAATATTCTATCTTTATCCAAGACTCGTGATAAAGTATTAAAATTTCTAGATATATATAAAAAAAAGAAAAAATCTAATTCATTTGAAATAGATTATTCACGTCAAGAACTAGCTTCTTATCTTGGAGTAGAACGTAGTGCTTTATCTGCAGAACTATCAAAACTAAAAAAAGAAGGATTAATCGACTTTTCGTTTAATCATTTCGAAATAAAAGATAAATAATCCATTACTAAAAAAGTAATGGATTATTTATTTAACTTAAAAATTCTATTTATGATAAGTGATACTACAAGAATTGCTACACTTGTCAATACCATTGCACCACCTGATGCAATATCTAGATAATAAGATAATGTAATACCAATGACAGCACTTAATAAAGATATGATAACAGAAATAATTATGCTAGCTCTATAGCTTTTTGATAATTGTAAGCTTGCAGCATAAGGAATAACCATTAAACTTGAAACCATCAAAGCTCCAACTGTTTTACTAGCTATTGCAACTACTAATGCACAAATGATAGTAAATACTAAATTGATAATTCTTACATTAACATTATCTAATGAAGCTTGCAATTCATTATAGCTTATATATAGCATTTGGAAATAGAAAGCTATAAAGAAAATTATTACAATTACTGCAATAATAATCATTGAAATCATCTCATCTACAGTTGTTAGCATTACACTACCAAATAAATAACTAGAGAATGTAGCTGCAGATGAATATTTAGACATAATTGCCGTAATACCTACCGCAAAGCTCATCACAATAACTACTGCTAACTCGCTATATTTAGAAAACTTTCTTCTGATAAACTCAATAATTAAATTTGCAAATATAGAAACACAGATAGACATCCATAAAGGATTTAAGCCTGCTACAACACCAATAGCTACACCAGCCAAAGATGTGTGAGATAAAGCGTCCCCTGTCATAGATAATCTCTTTTGTACAAGAGGTGCGCCTATAAGAGGTAATACAATAGAAACGAATATTGCCGTGATTAAAGCACGTTGCATAAATGGCTCGCTAAGCATTATTTTACCTCCTTAATTGAAGAATCGCATAAAGAGATAATTCTATTACACATAGTCAATTCTTCCTCATTATGTGATACGAATAATATAGTCTTTTTCATTGCATGAAGGTGGTGTATTAATTCTAACAATACCTTAGTACTCTCTTGATCAATACCAGTTGTTGGTTCATCTAAAATAATTAAATTAGGATTAGAAAGCAAGACCTTCGCAATCTTAACTTTTTGCATCTGTCCTCCAGATAATGAATTAATGGATTTATCTTTTAAGTTTGTAAGATTAAAAATTTCAAGAACCTTAGCCACATTCTCTTTATCTTTCTTAGTTATAAAGTGAAATGGTTTTTTCTTAAGTCCAAGAGATACGATTTCACTGACTGTAGCAGGGAATGAACCTTCTTCTTGACTCGTTGTCTGATTAATATAACCAAATTTAATATTTTTATCTTTAATAACCTCACCACTAGTTGGCTTTACAAGCCCTAATAAAACTTTTAATAAAGTAGATTTACCTGCACCATTGACACCAACAAGTCCAATAAAATCTCCTCGATTTATAGTAAGATTAGCATTATCTAAAACATTCACATTATTATCATATGAAAATGTAACATTCTTCAATTCAAGAACAGTATCCATCAAATCACCTTCTTGCAAATTATTCGCATTTGCATTAAATATGATAACATTGTATAATATCTTTGTCAATTTAAAAAGGAGTCTATATGATAAACTTAAAAGATTTCGGAATAAAATCAACTAAATCAAGAAAGCTTATCTTAGAAGTTATAGAAAAAGCTACACTTCCTATGACGGCTGAAGATATCTATAAACAAGTATTAGATGAAGGTATCAACTTATCCACAGTATATCGTACTTTACAAAGCTTAAACGAGCTTGACATCATCAATAAAGAATTAGATAAAGATGGAAAAGCTCTATATATGATGCTTAAGGAAGATCATAAGCATGTACTTGTATGCACAAAATGTGGAAAAAAAATCTATTTAAAGGAATGTCCTTATAATAATGTGAATAAAAAGATTGAAGAAGCTACAGGTTTTAGAGTTGAAGACCATAACATTGAAATATATGGCTTATGTGAAGATTGTAAAAAGAAAAGTGTATTAGAAATTTAAAAAAAGAAGTTATCCTGTGAAGTACACCTATTTAAGGGTTCACTTCACTGTGGATAACTTCTTTTTATTCTTCTTCCTTTTTAGTTGTTTTTAAAAAATGTTTCTTATGCTTCTTTATTTCTTCTAAAGATAAAATTTCCTTATTAGCATTTAAGAAAACAAAATTATCATCACAAAATTGAATAATAAGAAGACCATTTGATACATAAGTTCTTGTTATGTCAGTTAAATTATAGACATACATATGATTGTTTTGACTATTCTTTGAAGTGATAACATTACTTTCAATAGTGACCATTTCTGTAGAATTAATTGAATATGTTTTTTGAATATCATCTAAGAAGCTATATTTAGATTGCTTAAATAAACGAATAAAGGCGAATACTAACCAACCACAAATAATAAGTAGTACAACTAAGACTAAAATTAAGAAAATAGCATTAGAATAGTTTTGAGAATCAAACATACTAACAATATATGTTATTTTAGTTAAAAATACCACAAAGTATACAAACGAAGCTAATAATATAAATATTAAATAACATAAAGTACGAAACACTTTAGCATTACGATAGAAAAAGAATTTAAAAACGTTAGTTAAATATAATTTAGATAATATGATTTCTTGACTCATTATATCAACCCTTTCTTTAATATTGATTATACAATAAATTTATAACTATATAAAGAAAAAAAGCTTTAGATTTAACTAAAGCTTGAATCTTCAAATGGTGCCGAAAATAGGACTTGAACCCACAACCTACTGATTACAAGTCAGTTGCTCTACCAATTGAGCTATTTCGGCAATGGTGGAGGTTAACGGGTTCGAACCGCTGACCCTCTGCTTGTAAGGCAGATGCTCTCCCAGCTGAGCTAAACCTCCATATAAAAATTAAAAGCCTAGCAACTACCTACTCTTGCACATGCTCTCATGTACTACCATCAGCGTAAAAGTGCTTAACTTCTGTGTTCGGGATGGGAACAGGTGTTTCCACTTTGCTATTA
>CAMNGZ010000034.1 GCA_946538835.1 uncultured Clostridium sp.
TATGGTAAGAAGACTGGTAATACTCCAGATGGTCGTAAGGCAGGACAACCATTAGCACCAGGTGCAAACCCAATGCATGGTCGTGATACTCACGGTGCTCTTGCTTCTCTAGAATCAGTAGCTAAGTTGAACTACGAAAATTCAAGAGACGGTATTTCTAATACATTCGCTATTACACCTAATGCTTTAGGTAAAGAAGACTAATTTATTTCTAAATAAGGAGGAATTAAAATTATGTCAAAGAGAGAAGAAAATCTAGTAAACTTACTTGATGGTTATGTTTCAGATGGTGGATACCATCTAAACGTTAATGTTTTCAACAGAGAAACATTATTAGACGCTCAAGCTCATCCTGAAAAGTACCCACAATTAACTATTCGTGTTTCTGGTTACGCTGTAAACTTTATTAAGTTAACAAAGGAACAACAAGACGACGTTATTTCACGTACTATTCATGAATCTTTCTAAGTTCATAAATAAATTGAGACCTCTAGGAAACTAGGGGCCTTTTTTTATATATTTTTCTATTTAAATTCTTTTGAATATTTGCTACAATTATATACAAAATAACAAATTGGAAAGTAAAATTTTAGTGATTAATATTCAGCAATCTATGTTGAAAAATGGCATTTATTAGGTTAAAATATTAATAGATATTTAATTTTACTCTTCTAGGAGGAATATGTATGGTTTTTGGTGATGAAAATGAATTTGCGACAAAGCCAATTATTAAGGTAATTGGTGTTGGTGGCGCAGGTAATAATGCTGTTGATAGAATGATTGATTATGATGTAAAGGGTGTTGAATTTATTGCAGTAAACACTGATGCTCAAGATTTACGTTATAGTCATGCTGATATTCGCGTTCAAATTGGATCTATTTTAACTAAAGGATTAGGTGCAGGAGCAAAGCCTGAAATTGGTTATAATGCAGCTTTAGAATCTGAAGAGGATTTGAGAGAAGTTATTAGAGGAGCTAACATGGTCTTTGTTACTTGTGGTATGGGTGGTGGAACAGGTACTGGTGCAGCCCCTGTTATTGCCCGTATTTGTAAAGAAGAAGGATGCCTAACTGTTGGTGTTGTAACTAAACCTTTCAATTTTGAAGGACCTGCACGTGCTCAAAATGCTGCAAAAGGTCTAACTGAAATTAAAAAATATGTGGACACTTTAATTGTTGTTCCAAATCAACGTTTAATGCAAATTGTTGACCCTTCAACTCCAATGCTTGAAGCATTCCGTGAAGTTGATGATGTTTTAAGACAAGCCGTTCAAGGTATTGCTGAAATTATCAATATTCCAGGACTAGTTAATGTTGACTTAGCAGACGTTAAAACTGTAATGAAGGACAAAGGTACAGCTTTACTAGGTATTGGTGTTGCAAAAGGTCCTAATAGAGCGATTGATGCTGCTCGTAGAGCTATCCATTCTCGTTTGTTAGAAGTTTCTATTGATGGTGCAACTGATGCTATTGTTAATATTTCTGCTGCTGATAATGTTGCAATGTCAGAAATTGATGCATGTATATCTGAAATTAGAAACAACTGTGATAAGAACATTAATATTATTTATGGTACATCTATTTCTCGTGACTTAGGTGATGAATTCGTTGTTACTGTTGTAGCTACTGGTTATGAACTTAAAGCTAAAGAATATGGTATTGAAAATCTTGCAAGTGAAATTTTCAATCATGATGCTAATGAAGATAATATTGATTTAACAAATAGATCACTTACTGTAGAAGAATTAACTGAAAGTAAGGAAGATGTTGAACAAGATACTGATCATTTATTTAATCAAGAAAAGAAGAAAAAGCATTTCTCATTATTTGGAAGAAATAAGAAAGATAAAGAAGTAAAAGAGACTAAAGTAGATAAGGTAAAAGAAAAGAAAGAAAAAACTTCTAAAGAAGAGTCTAATTCTAAATCAAATTTACCTGATTGGTTAAGTTAAAATTGGGTGATGATTTTTTAATCATCACCATTTTTTCAATGAAAGGAGTATTATGAGAAAAAATGATTTAAATATATTGATGAGTTCATTAATATCTTTGTTATTCATTGTGGCTTCAATCGTAATTATGAGTTGGAAGCCTGAAGAAAGTGTTTATAAAATATTATTGGATAGTTCCATTACATTATATTTCTTAATGATGGGTTCAAATGTAATTTGGTATTATTATCAAAAACATCATCATAGATCTAATTTATATAAATTCATTGAATTCTTTAACTCCTTGCAAGAGGGATTAATTATTTATGATTCTAAAATGGAATTAGCTTTTATGTCTGATAAGCTTCAAGATTTATTTGGAATGCCTAAAGGGATGATTTCTGATGGCCCTGTGTATGATGTTAATGGTGTTGACTTAAGAAAAGAAGTTTTATCCAAGTTTGACGATGATGTAATTATTGATGATTCGATTAGAGCCACTGTTTTTAATAGAAGAAGTGGCAGAAATGTTCATATTAATATTAATGTATTACAATTAGATTTGGAAAATGTATACTTTAATGTTGTATTAATTACTGACCTTACAGATTATCAGGAACAAATGCAAAGTGTTTCTAGACAACTTATTGAAGCTAAGGAAGTGGCTAGCCAAAAATCTAGTTTCTTATCTCGTGTTTCCCACGAATTAAGAACGCCTTTAAATGGTATTATTGGTATGAATCAAATCGCTCATGAAGCATATGAAAAGAAAGATTATGTTGAACTAAAAGAAGCTATTGATAAAGTAGATATTTCAAGTAAATATTTATTACTTGTAATCAACAACGTATTAAATATGTCACGAATTGATGCAGGTAAAGTTAAAGCGCAAGAAAGTACTGTATCTTTAAATGGAATTATAGATGAAGTGAAAGTCGTTGTAGGCAGTCAAGTCAAAGAGAAAAAACAAGAATTTAATGTTATTAAAAACTTTGATAGCTTATATATTAAATCTGATGAAATAAAACTTACTCAAATAATTATTAATATCTTATCTAACTCAATTAAATATACACCAGATTATGGAAAAATTAGTTTAACTGTATTGGCTAAAGAATTAATTAATAATAAAGTTGAATTAACTGTTGTAGTTAAAGATAATGGTCGAGGTATGTCTAAAGAATTTGCGAAGCATATGTTTGAACCATTTAGCCAAGAAAATAGAATTGCAAATGTTCCTTCGACAGGTTTAGGTCTTGCGATTACTAAATCTTTAATAGATTTATTAGGCGGTAAAGTAGATGTTCATACTGAAGAAGGCGTTGGTACAGAAACAACTATGCAATTTGTATTTGACAAAGAGAATAGTCAAGAAATTGTAGTTGTTCATGAAGATGAATCTAATCTTGTAGATTATTCTAAATTTAATGTTCTTGTTGCGGAAGATAATACAATTAATCAAATAGTAATAAAGAATCATTTAAATTATTTTAAATTTAATGTTGATATAGCTAATGATGGTGAAGAAGCTGTTGATATCTTTAAAAAGAGTGATGTTAACCATTATGATTTCATTTTGATGGATATTCATATGCCTAAGATGGATGGTTATGAAGCAACACTTGAAATTAGAAGCTTAGAAAGAGAAGATAAAAATGTTCCTATCATCGCATTAACTGCTGATGCATTAAATGAAGATGTTTCAAAAGCTTTAATCAATAAGATGGATAATCATATTGCTAAACCGGTTGTTAGAGATAAAATGATTAAAACTATTTATGAAACATTAAAAGCTAAGAATAAACTTGATAAATAAAATAAAAAACTTCTTTAAAAGAAGTTTTTTTAGTTATATTCGTTTATTTATATGAAATGCTTAAAATTTATTGTTCTTCTATTTTCTTTTTTATTAATATATCGACACCTTTTAAATAGTCAATTTCTGGCATATATCCTGAGTTAACTTTTATACATGATTCTTTAAAGAATGAATATGGAATAGATTTTCTATCCCCTTTATCGGCTTTATCTTTAAATTCTTGGTATTGATCTACATCTAATAAGTAATATTCACTATATTTATTGAAAGAAACTAAAAAGAAACCAATACCTCCATGACGCTTTACATTATGAAGATGAATAGCTTGATGTTCATGGATGTTTGACAATGTAAATGATGTTTCGCTTGAGCATTCTTTTGCGTCAAAATCAATATAATATCCTTTATATACACCATTATAGTCTGTTGTTGAAGGCGTTCTATAATAAGCTTCACTTATAACAGCTTTATTACGTGATGGATAATCAACTTTAACTATTTGAATTGGAATAGGTTTTTTGTGAATTACTGCAATATCATTTGATAAATAATATTCATTTGACCTATTTACCATATCCTCAAGTGGCATACCTTTGTTAGCCATATTGGCTTTCCAAATTTTCTTTTTAGGTTCATTTGAATTTGATATTGGAGCTATATAAGTCTTTTTAACACCTGCAGGAAATTTCATTTTTATCACCATTTATATGATAACATAAATCCTAAATATAATTAATAAAATATATTTTAATTTTATAAATTGACTTAGAAAACACATTGTTCTATAATATAAGCAAACTTGTGAAATGGATAACATTTCTTGATATATTTAAAGCGAGAGCAGGGTGGTGTGAGCTGCTTAAATCAATGTCTTGAAATTACTACCATGGAGGCGACATAGAAATATGCTCCGGGAATTCCCGTTATAGAATTTTGAGAGCTAGATATTTATATATCTAGAACTAAGGTGGTACCGCGATAATTCGTCCTTAAATATTATTTTAAGGACTTTTTTTATGTCCTTAGGAGGAAAGATTATGATTAAAATTACTTTAAAAGATGGTTCACAAAAAGAAGTAGAATCAGGTTTAAGCTATATTGAAATAGCTAAACAATTATCAAGTTCTTTAGCAAAGAGTTGTGTTGTTGCTAAGGTTGATGGTGTTCTTGTTGATTTATCTGACAAGGCAGAAAAGGACTGCAATCTAGAATTTGTAGTTAAAGGTGATAAGGAAGCATTTGAAGTTTTAAATCACTCAACTGCTCACTTACTTGCAAACGCTGTAAAGGAATTATATCCAGATAGCCAATTTGGTGTAGGACCTGAAATTGAAGAAGGATTCTATTATGATATTAAGTTTAAGGATCCAATTCAACCAGCTGATTTAGCTAAAATTGAAAAGAAGATGGTTCAATTATCTAAAGCTAATATTAAGATTACTCATAAGGAAATTTCAAAAGCTGAAGCTCATGAAATCTTCAAAAATGATAAGTATAAGACTGAATTAATTGATGCTATTGAGGGAGACACAGTTAATTTCTATGAACAAGGTGGATATCTTGAAGTTTGCCGTGGACCTCATGTTATGTCTACAGGAATGATTCAACATTTTAAACTATTATCTTTAGCTGGAGCTTATTGGAGAGGTGACTCTAAGAATGAGCAATTAACTCGTATCTATGGTACTAGCTGGTGGACAAAAGAAGACTTAGAAAAACAATTAGCTTTAATTGAAGATAGAAAAGAAAGAGACCACCGTAAGATTGGTAAAGACATGGGAATTTTCATGTTTGATGAACTTGTAGGCCGTGGTCTTCCAATGTACTTACCAAATGGTTTCACAGTACGTCGTCTTCTTGCTGATTACATTATGAACAAGGAAATCGCTCTTGGTTATAAGCATGTTATGACTCCATCATTAGGTAATGTAAACCTATATAAGACATCTGGTCACTGGGCTCACTACAAAGATGATATGTTCCCAGCTATGGAATTAGATGATGAAGCATATGTACTTCGTCCAATGAACTGCCCTCACCATATGGTAATGTTCAGATCTAAGCTTCACTCATATAGAGATCTACCTGTTCGTATTGCTGAAATTGCAAATGATTTCCGTTTTGAAGCTTCAGGTGCTTTAACAGGTCTTGAAAGAGCTAGATCATTTACTCAAAATGACTCACATATTTTCTGCCGTCCAGACCAAATCGGTTCTGAATTCAAGAATGTATTAAAGTTAATTCTTGATGTTTATAATGATTTTGGATTCAAGGATTATAAGTTCCGTTTATCATTAAGAGATATTAATAATAAAGAAAAGTATTTCGGTAACGATGACTTATGGGAAAAGAGTGAAGATGAATTAAGAAGCGTATTAAAAGAATTAAATGCTGATTTCTATGAAGCTCCAGGTGAAGCTGCATTCTATGGTCCAAAACTTGACGTTCAAGTTAAATCTGCAATTGGTCATGATGTAACTCTATCTACAATTCAACTTGACTACCAATTACCAGAACGTTTTGAACTAGAATATGTTGCTGAAAATGGCGAAAAGGCTAGACCAGTTGTTATTCACCGTGCTATTTTAGGTTCTCTAGATAGATTTATCGCATTCTTACTTGAAGAAACTAAGGGTGTATTACCTCTATGGTTAGCTCCTGTTCAAACTAAGATTATTCCTGTAAATCTACAATATCATCAAGAATATTGCGATAAGCTAGTAAATAAGTTTATCCGTGCTGGTATTCGTTTTGAAACTGATTACCGTGATGAAAAGCTTGGTAAGAAGATTCGTGAAGCTCAAATCGCTAAGATTCCTTATCAATTAGTTATCGGTGATGATGAAGTTGCTAATAACACAATCACTTATCGTGAATATGGTAAGCAAGAACAAACTACTGTTTCAGTTGATGAGTTTATTCAATTAGTTGAAAATAAGGTTGAAAATCACAATTAATTTTTATTTCTTTGAAAGGGAATTTTATGAATATACACTATACAAAAATTGCTGAAGAATTCCTTCCTGATATCAATGAGAAGGCAATTTTGTACAAGCATAATAAATCTGGTGCACGTGTTATTACAATCCCTGCGAAAGACCCTAATAAGGTCTTTTGCATTGGATTTAAGACAGCGCCAATCAATTCTACAGGTTTAACTCATATTCTTGAACACTCTGTATTATGTGGTTCAGAAAAGTATCCAGTTAAGGATCCATTTGTAGAATTATTAAAATCGAGCTTAAATACATTCTTAAATGCGTTCACAGCTCCTGATAAAACTATGTATCCTGTCGCAAGCTTAAATTTAAATGATTTTAAAAACTTAATGGATATATATCTTGATGCTGTTTTCCATCCACAAATTTATAATCATGAAGAGATTTTCTTACAAGAAGGTTGGCATTATGAAATTGAAAAAAAGGAAGACCCTATCACAATTAATGGTGTAGTATATAATGAAATGAAGGGTGCATTCTCTAATAGTGATGATGTATTATTTAGAGAAATAATGCACAGCTTATATCCTGACACTTGTTACGGATTTGAATCCGGTGGTGATCCTAAGGTTATTCCTAATCTTTCATATGAACAATTTTTAAATTTCCATAAGACTTTCTATTCACCAGCTAACTCTTACATTTTTATGTATGGTGATTTAGATATGGATGAAAGATTAGATTATCTTGATAAAGAATATTTATCTAAATATGATTATGTATTATCACCATCTCGTATTGAACTTCAAAAGCCATTTGAAAAACCAATTGATGTTAGAAGAGAATACCCTGTAAGTGATGAAGCAGATTTAAATGATAAATATATTTTCTCATATAATATTTCAGTAGGAACTGTGCTTGATATTAAAAAAGTACATGCTAGTCAAATTTTAGCTCAAATTTTGTTTGAGTCTGAAGGTTCTCCTGTTAAAGATAGATTAATTAAAGAAGGCATTTGTGAAAATGTAGAATCTATATTTGAACCAGATATTTATCAACCAATTATTTCAGTTGTTGGTAAAGGTTGTAAGCTAGAGAATCTTGAAAAGTTTAAGACAATCATTGATGAGGTTTTAGCTGATGTTGTTAAAAATGGTATAAAGAGTGAAGAAATTGAATCTGCACTTAACTATCTTGAATTCACAACTCGTGAAGCTAATTTCGGCTCAACTCCTAAAGGTTTAATTTATGGTATGAGTGTTTTAACAAGTTTCTTATATGATGAAAATAAGCCATTTGAATATTTAAAAGGATTAAAGTATTTTGATGAATTAAGGAAAGAAATAAATACATCTTATTTTGTAGATATTGTTGAAAATGATTTCCTTAAGAATACTCATAAATCATTTGTTACACTTGTTCCTTCACTTGATTGCTTAAAGAAAGAACAAGAAAAACTTGCAAAAAGATTAGAAGAATATAAAGCTTCATTAACTGATGAAGAAATTGATGCTCTTATTTTAAAAAATAAGAATTTAAGAAAGTATCAACAAGAAGAAGATAGTCCTCAAGCACTAGCATCAATGCCTAAATTAACTTTAAATGATATTTCAAGTGAGCCTCAAGACTATAATTTAAATGTGCTTGACTCTAAGCACTTATTTAGTGATTATTTTACAAATGGTATCATTTATAAAAAATATTTGTTTAAGTTAACCAACTTCTCTAATGAAGAATTACAATATATCAAGTTATTAGCTAAAGTTTATGGTTTATTCAATACTAAGAATCATTCATATAGAGAAATAGACACATTAACTAAGAAGTTAACTGGTGGTATCTATACAGATATTATTGTTCCATGCCATGATAAGAAATATGATGCTTACTTTACTGTAAGTTTATCATATCTTGATTCTAACAAGGATGAAGCTAATAAGCTTGTTAATGATATGCTATTTAATACTGAGTTTGCTAACAAATATCGCTTTAAAGATTTATTAATCAAGTTTAAGGATGATATGCATGGTGCTATCATTGGTAGTGGTCATGCATTTGCGGCTCGTCGTGTTCAAAGCTATACTGTTGAATCAGCAGCTTATAGCGAAAATATATCTGGTATCGCATTCTTAGATTTCTTAAATGATTTAATTGATAATTTCGATACTAAGGGATTAAATGCGTTAAACATCTTACAAGAATTACCAAATAAGCTATTAACTAAAGAATCATTCATTAGCCATGTTACTTCTACAAAAGAGCAATATGAATTAGATAAAAATAGTACTGATGAATTCTATAATTTATTAAATGATAAATATGAATCTAGTAATAAATTTGAATTTAAAGTTAATAAGTTAAACGAAGGATTTATGGCTCCTATTGATGTAAACTTCGTTGCCCGTGGTGGTATTGTTAATGATAAGTTCAATGGTTCAATAAAAGTTATTAATAATTATTTATCTATGGCTTATTTATGGCAAGTTGTAAGAGTTAAAGGTGGAGCTTACGGATGTTTTTCTAAAGAATCATTCAATGAGTCTTTAACATTTGTTTCATATCGTGATCCAAATATTAAATCAACTCTTGAAGCTTATGATAACATTCCTTCTTGGATTCAAAATCTTGATTTAACTGATGAAGAATTAATTCAAGCTAAGATTGGTGCTATCGGTTTATTAGATGACTCATGTCACGTTTCTTTAAAAGGCTCAAGAGCTTTAACTAGATATTTAGCACATACTACATTTGATGATGTTAAAAAGATTAGAATTGAATTAATTAATTCAACATTATCTAATGTTAAAGAAACTTATAAGTTATATAAAGAATCATTATCAAATGATACTCTTTGTGTTATCGGTAATGAATCTAAGATTGAAGAGAACAAGGATTTATTTAAATCTGTTCGTAATCTATTTTAATGGTGCCTTATGACACCATTTTTCTTTTTTTGTCGGATTATTTGAAATAATAAAATTAATTATTAATAAATGATAATTTAA
>CAMNGZ010000035.1 GCA_946538835.1 uncultured Clostridium sp.
TAACGTCAAGACTATTTAATGATAATTTCTTCTTATAAGCTAGTAATAATCTTAATCCGGCAGAAGAAATATATTCAAGATTTTTAAAATCAAAAACTAAATCCTTTTTCAGATCAAAACTAGCTAACATTTCATCAAGTTTTGGTGAAGTAGTTGAATCAAGACGACCACTTAATTTAACTGTATATTCCTTCAAATCATCTATTTTAATATCCATTTCTTTTTCTCCTTTTTAGTAATTAATTATAATCAAAGAATTATTTAAATTTATTATTCTTTGATATTTGATATCATTATCATTTATATTTATCTTTTTCCCATCATCTCGAATACGAATTACAATATTATCTTTATTAAACTTCAAATTATAATCAATATAACGATTAAGATTATTTTGATATCCATCTTTTATTATTAAATCAATAATATAACGACTCTTTCCAATAAGAACTGATTCATATTTTAAATAATTATGTTCTTTCAAATATTCTTTAATTTTTTCATAAAGTAGTTCTACGCTATTCAAATCAAGAGTCAAATTAAGTTCACAAAGTGACTTAGGTCTTTCTATCAAAAAGATTGAATAATAATTTTTATTTTTAATTTTTAAAAATAAAATATAACCTAAAGTTATTAATAAAGTTAAAGACTCAATAATTATGTTTGATATAGAATATCCATATAAATGATATTTATATGCAAGAGGAATTGAGAACATAAATGATAAAACAATAGTTCTTAGCACAACAGTAAGAGATGCCACGCTTGATTTCCCAACTGTAGGATAATAAGTTATTATAAACATATTTATTTGATTAAAAATAAACATAAGTGAAAAAATTCTTATATTGTTATATCCCATGTTTAATAAATTAAGACTTATATTAGTATCATATCCAAACATAACCATTAATAATTTCGGATATATTATGAATATAGCTACAATTAAGATAGAAATTGTTTCACATATAATAAGCATTTTTTTTGATAAGTTTAAAACACTACTATAATCTTCTTCTCCATATAATACGCCTATTAAAGCCGGAATCAATTGAATAATCCCTGCAGTGAATAATTCTATGCAAAATAACATATTACTGATTACACCATATATTAAAATTTCATCATCATTTAAAGCCCGTGCTATAACTGAATTAATCACTAACAATTGAAGTGCCATCAACAAATAAGTGAGAATAGAAGCTGTACCAGATTTCAAAGATATTTTTAAATAACTAAATGACTTTTGAATTTTAAAATTAAATTTAAGTAATCTCTTACTAGATCTTTTATAAATAATAATTATAAAGAAAGAAATAAATGCGCCAAAAGCGGTTGATAATGCCGCTAAATACATCTTTATCATATTATCATCAATCTTTATTAAAAATAAACATACAACCATAAATATAATTTTAAAGGCTGATGATACAAGAACCATAGCTGTTGATAAAAAAGGATGATTATCAATCGCAAATATGCTTGAAAAATAAAGAAGTATTCCAATTATTGGAGCTGTAAGCCAATATATAAATATATATGTTCTCATATAATCGATATATTCATCTTGACCATTTGATATGAAACGTGCAATTGGGTAAGATAATGGGTAAGACAAAGCACTAAAGATTAAACATGTGATAATAACTGCGATTAATGAAACACTATGAACTTTAGAAGCTTTATCATAATCGCTTTTACCAATCAGATTCGAGCACGCTATTGCAGCACCTACCCCAAGAGCGTAGCCTGGTAATTGGCTGATATATAGAGCACTTAAAGAAAGTCCTGTAGAAGTTAATGCCACACTACCCAAACTATTACCCACAATTACACCATCAATAACCGAAGTAAACCTTAACAAAAAAGCTATAAGCATTCCTGGAATTAAATATTTATAAAATTTAATACTTATTAGTTTATTATTATCTTTTATCATTAAACATCCTTTCTTTGAAAGAAGCCAAGTGTATCAATAGCTTCAATCAATTTTTCAAGGTATGATTCATCTGTAATAGGCCATCTGAAGCCTAAACGATATAATATTTTAGTTGTAAAGCTATTATCAGATTCTATAAATCTATAAGTATGTCCATCGCTAATGTTATATGCGACAAGTGAGCTAATGATATCATTAGCTTCTTTTGAAGCACTAGATAACTTCTTATTGAAAGTTAAATCATCTACAATATTAATCTCTTTACCATATTTATTTAACACATAAATTACATCTGCATAATCAATTGTGTGACTATTTGCAAGATGAAATACGGTAAATTCTTTATTAGTTTGGCTAAGCTTAATAATACCTAGAGAGACACTATCAATTGGTGAAAAATCAATTTTAGAATCAAGTTCTGAAATAGGGAATGATTTTAAATAAACATATGAATATAAATTACGCATAAAATTATTGGTAATTGAATTTATCTGGAATTCACCATCACTATTTCTTCCCATCAAATTACCAACACGAATAATCTTTAAATCCAAATTTTCTTTTTCATTTAATCTTAGTAATTCTTTTTCTATTTCAAATTTAGAATTAATATATTTATTTGATACATCCTGTCCTAAATCAAGTTCATATTCATGAAGCCTAACATTTTCACTAATTTTATCATCAACAGAAAGTCCAGCAACAGATAATGTAGATATTTGAATAAATCTAGCTTTATGTTTTAAAGCTATTCTTGCGACATTTAATGCGCCTTTATAATTAACATTAAAGATAGATTCGTCATGCGCAAAATGTTTAACAAGTGCTGCGCAATTAATTACAGTATCAAAATCATAATCTTTTAATATATTTTTAAGATTTAAATCTGTCACATCCGCGTTTATAGTAAATAAAGTCTTACCAAAGTATTTATCAAATGTATCATTAAAATAATATTCAAGTAAAGCTTTTAATCTCTCATCTTTATTTAATTTCTTTTCTCTAACTAAAGCGTATACTTGATATCCTTCTTTTATTAAATCTTTTAACAAATGAATTCCAAGGAATCCAGTAGAACCTGTTAATAAAATTTTATTCATTTTATAATTCGTTTTAATTTTATCAACATTAGAAACTACATTTTCTTTTAAACTATTTAAAGTAATTATTTCTTTAGATATTTCTTTACTAAGAACCAAATCACTAGATAAATGATTTCTTAAAGATCTTGCAGTAGAATATTCAAATACATCCTTATATGAAATATTGATATTTCGAGACATCGCAATCATTATCACTTTAGATGCTAATAATGAAGTTCCACCATTAGAAAAGAAATCATCTAGAACTGACAAATTAGTTTTATTTAATACCTTACTAAATATTTCAAGAATATCCTCTTCTAATTTGTCACAAGGCTTTATTATTTCATGACTATTTTCTTTAATAACGATTTCAGGTAATTTATTCTTATCTATTTTTCCATTTTGAGTAAGAGGCATTTGATCTAACTGCATAAATACTTGAGGGACCATATATTCAGTTAAATTTTTACTGATAGCCTCTTTAAGTTTTAAAACATCGATATTTTTAGATGCAGTAAAATAAGCAGCCAAATAATCATTAGTTGAACTATTTTTTACAACAACTTTAACTCTAGTAATTCCATCATATTTTAAAATGTTATTTTCTATTTCATCTAATTCAATTCTTAAACCATGAAGCTTAATTTGATTATCTTTTCTGCCAAAGAACTCAATATTACCATCATTGTTATATCTAGCCATATCACCTGTCTTATATGCAGGAAAACCATTAAATGTGATAAAAGATTGTTTAGTTTTTTCTTCTAATTTATAATAACCAAGTCCAACACAGTTTCCACAAATTACTAATTCACCAGTTGCACCAATAGGTAACATTCTATTGTTTGAATCAACAATATATAATTTAGTATTAACCATAGGTTTACCAATAGTTCCGTCCAACACATCTCTTGAATAAGTAGATGTGATTGTTGTCTCAGTAGGTCCATATCCATTAATCAATGCCGCTTTTACACCTTTTTCTCTTAGTTTAAGAGCTAGACTAATCGGAACATTTTCAGCGCCCATATCAAGAGTCTTAAATTTTCTAAATGCTCTCATAACATCGTCAAAATCTAATATATTTGATACATATGATGGTGTCAAAAACATTGTATCCACATTATATTCCTCTAAGTGTTTAGAAAGAATCAATGGATTTTCAATATCTTCTTCACTTGCAATATAAATCGTATGTCCTAGTGATAAAGGAACACATTCTTCTTGTAAAGATGCATCAAAAGAGAAAGACGCAAATGAGCATGAAACAGAATCAGGTCCATTCTTTTCATATTCATAGACAGAAGTATTAGCTTTGCCATGCGTTACATAATTACACAAATTTTCTTCTTTAAGCATAACACCTTTAGGTTTACCTGTAGAACCTGATGTGTATATTAAATAAGCTAAATCATCTTTTTTAATATCTAAATTTAAATTAGATATGTCTTTGGATTCTAATATGTCTTCGATTAATAAAGTTGAAATATTCAAATTTTTAAATAAATCTTTGTTGTTATTTAAAATATCTTTAGTTGTAATTAAAAATTTAGAATCTGAATCATTAATAATATAATTTATTCTATCATTAGGGTATTTAGGATCAATTGGCACAAAGGCTGTACCAGATTTTAAAATACCTTCTCTTACTACATAAGCTTTAGCAACACGAGGCATTAACATAATAGTCTTATCCCCGATTTTAGCACCATGATGCAATAGAGCGTGAGCCACTTTATTACATGCTTCATTGAATTCTTTATATGTATATTTAGTATCTTTTCCAATAACCGCAATCTTATCAGGATATTTTAATGCGCTATCTTCTAGATAATGATAAAATGCTTCATATTTTATTTCAGCCTCTGTATCATTAAATCGTTCATATTTATTGATATCATTCTCTGTTATAAGTTCAATATTTCCAAACGTTTCTTTAGTGATAAATTCATTTAATATTTTTTCAAAACTATTTAAAAAATTTAAAATAAAACCTTCTGTATAAAGTTCTTCATCATATTCAGCATGCAATCTATAATTATTTCCATCTTTGAATACGTCAATACCAAACTTAGACTTTGCTACATCACTTGTAATTGAAATATTTTTTACCCTATATCCTGCAATTTCATCAAATTTAAATAAATCGCCTTGATACACAAACATAACATCTGTATTTAAATTATATTGATTTAATGCTTCTTGGAATGAATATATAGAATTAGATTCAAGTCCATTTAACTCTTTTTGAGTAATCTTAATCTTTTTTATAATATTTTCACATTCGTCAAAATATTCATATATAGGTAGAGTATGGACAAGCATCGTTGTAGTATTTAAATATCTAGAATCATTTCTTCCATCAAAAATAGTAGTGTAATATACCCCGTTTTGATTATTGTATTTTGACAAAGTATAAGCGAATGCTAAATTAAAGAGAGCATTATAGCTTAGTTTATTATCATTAACAAAACCATTTAAATCAAGATTAAAACTATAATCAGCAACAGCTAATTTAGATTTTTTATTGGTTAATTCTTTTTTAATTAAAGAATCAGTATTCTCAATTCTACTTAAATAATTAGCATAGTACTCTTTAGCAGAATCATAATCCTTACTATTTCTTTCTTTTTCTTCAATAAGAGCTATTTCATAACCACTTAATATTTCTTTTTCAAGCTCTTTATCTAAATAAGCATCAGATACATCCTTCAAGAAAATATTAATACTAGTTCCATCCATTATTATATGATTAAAATCTAGGAATAAATAAGATTTATCAACCACTTTATAAATATCAATTCTATATAATAATGAATTTAATAATGTGAATGGTTTAATTAAATCATTCTTATCTAATTTATCTATTTCGATGACTTTAATTTCATATGGATTATCAATATATTTAATTCTAACATCACCATTTTCATTAGAGAAAAGGATAGAATTAATATATTTATGATTATTAATGGCTCTATAAATTGACTTGATTAATCTATTTAAATCTATTCTTTTATCAAGTTCAAATAATAAAGGAATATTATATATTGTGCTATTTAATTGAGCTACTGATTCAACAAATATACCATTTTGAGTGTAGCTTAAAGGATAATCATCTAAAACTTCTAATTGATTATTATCTTTTAAATTATCAATAAAATTAGCCACATCAATAATATTATGCAAGTTTTCTAAATCTTTAGTTTTTATAGCTTTATTAAATTCTTTAGACATACTTACAACAAATTTAATAATAGATACACTAGTTAATCCTGCTTCATCTAAGTCCTCATCAGTACTTATATCATATCCTAATATATTCTTAACAATACTTAGTACCTTTTCTTCGGTTTTAGTTTTCGCTTTTACAATATTATCACTTGAATTTGTGACTAATGGTAAAGCTTTCTTATTTACTTTGTGATTTTGATTATAAGGAATAGAATCTATTTGCACAAAATGTTTAGGGCACATATAAGAAGGCTTTTTAGATAAAATAAATTTCTTTAATTCATTAAAATCAATTTTTTTATCACTAACCACATAGCCAACTAAATATTTGATTCCCATTTGATCTGTATAAGCATTAACTGTAACATCTTTAACTAAAGAATAATCTCTAATTATTTGTTCAACCTCTGTTAATTCAATTCTAAAACCTCTTATTTTAATTTGAGAATCTTTTCTTCCAATAAAATCAATATCGCCATTAGGAAGAAGCCTTACTACATCTCCAGTATTATATAATCTGTCAAAAGGATAAGAATCAAATTTATTAATACTAAATGCGCTATTAGCTTCTTTTTTATTAAGATATCCTCTTGCAACCTGAGGTCCTGATAAATATAAAATACCAGGAATCAAATATGGCAAACGATTCAAATTATTATCTAGAACATATATTTTGAAATCAGAAATATTTTTACCAATAGGAACCCTATAATATGTTTTATCCACAAGTTTCTTGTTTGAATAAACAACACATTCTGTCGGGCCGTACAAATTATACAAGTTATAATTCAAGCGCTTAGGATCAATTGGTACTAATTTTTCACCACCTGTTGAAAAATTAATTAGATGATGATTTTCAACTTCAAGGACAAATTGTCTTCCAACACTTGTTGTCATAAATGCGTCAGTAATTTCCCATTCATCATATTTTTTCCCTAAATTTAATAAATCAAGTCTTAAAGAATCATCAACAATGTAAAGGCAAGCACCAGATAAAAGAGTCGCATGTAAATCCATCAAGCAGGCGTCAAATCCATACGATGCATAAGCAGCCACTCTTCTAGTGTTATCTAATTTCATTTCTTTAATATGAGTTTTAGCAAATGAATATACATTTATATTTTCAATTAAAACACCTTTAGGTTGCCCAGTTGTACCTGATGTATAAAGCATCACAAATAAATCATGGGGCTTAGAATTATCTTTAATTTTATTATCATTTTTAAAATTATCTAAATCATCTAAATAAATTTTAGTACCATCGAAAGAAACTTTATCATCAAGGTTTCTTTCTAAAACAAGATATTTACAGTTGGCGTCCTTAACCATATAATTAAGTCTATCACTAGGATAAGTGCTGTCAAGTGGCATATACGCAGCACCAGTCTTAATAACACCATATGTAGCAAAAACCATAAAGCTATTACGATTAATCAAAATAGGTACAACATCATCTTTTGTTACCCCTTCTTCTATTAATTTATTGGCAATTCTATTGCTAATAAGGTCAAGTTCTTTATATGTATATTTGACATCATTACATACAACGGCAATATTATCTTTATATTTATGAACAATATTACTAAAGGCTTTAGTAATAGTCTCATCTTCATTTAAATAACTTAAATCAACTTTGTTAAAGTTATCAATTCCTTCTTTGATTTTTCCTTGGCATAAATCAATTTCATTTAAATTAGATACCTTAAATAATGTACTAGCAATAATATTAAAATAAGACATATATAATTCAATAGAACTTAAATCATATAAATCTGATCTGTAAGAACAATTTAGATAATATCCTGATTCATCTCTAAAGACTTCAAACAATAAAATATCTTTAACAGCATCAGTCTTAATTTCATCAGCTAATATATCTTTATACCTAAAAAATTCATCTCCTTGATATGCAAACATAACATTTGAAGATACATTTAAATCTTTATAAACATCGCTATAAAAATAATTATTATGTTGTTGAAAATTATTAATTAAATCATTTAATTTATTTAATTCATCTAATGTGTTAAACGAATTAAATTTAAAATAGAATGGCATAGTCCTTACAAACATACCATATAAATTTTTATTTAAATCATTTCTACCATTAAAAATTGTTAAATATAATATTTCATCATTTAATGATAAAAGCTTTAATAAATATGAAAAGCATAAATTAAAATATGAACTAGTTTTTATATTATTATTCTTTAAAAACACATTTAATATATTTTTATCAACATCAAGTCTAATATTTAGATTATTACCCTTTATTACATCATCTTTTTTATCATAAATAGGAAGAGAATCAACTTCATTATTTAAATATATTCCTTTGTAATATTCCTTATCAGAAATATATGTTTCATTTGAATTTGTAGATAAATCAAAAATTGATTTTTTTTCGTCATATATTGAATTTTCATTATAATATAATTCAAAAAAATCTTTAATGAATAAGTTAATACTTGTTCCATCCATTATAGAATGATAGAAATCAAAAAACAAATAATGTTTATCTTTATTTTCAAGAATATAAAATCTAAATAAATTATCATGAAATAAATCAAATTTTTGAACTAATTCTCTTAAATCATTAGGATACTCTATTACTTCAACTTTAAAGCTAGGTTCAATTTTAATTTTTTTAATGCCGTCTATATCATTAATATATCGTGTTTTAAAAACATCATTATTGAAAATGATGTTTTCTAATACAGAGAGTACTTTATTATAATCATAATTTTTAATTTCGAAAACAAAAGGAAGATTATATTCAACTCCCTCTTTATTAATATATTCGGATACAATCCCCATTTCACTTTTAAGAAGTTTATACTTTTCTTTTTCCATAAAACCACCCTCTTCCAATTACATTTTTTGACATTTTTCCCTATTTTTATTATAGCATATTTTTTTCACAAAAAATTAAAATAAATTTTTAGATTAATACAATAGTCTTTGAAGCAATTAATCAATAAAAGAATTAGAGAAACTATTCTAGATGTAAATTAAAAAATGTAGATTTCCTTGCTTCCTAACATACACTTTTAAAACACCATATACACCGAATTGAAAGAGATAAAATTTCATCATAAAAAAATTGGTGTAACAAGTTAAAACTTATTACACCATGTTGATTCTCTACACAACAGATTATTTAGAGAACCCAAA
>CAMNGZ010000036.1 GCA_946538835.1 uncultured Clostridium sp.
AAATTAGAAGTTTTATATAGTTTTATAGTTTTAATTATACTGTTTCGGAACCTTACTTAAAATATATTTTTATTACTTTAATAAATTAATATAGTGGTAAACTACTGATTCACCAAACGTATTAGAAATATAATTTTTAACAGAATCTTCTGAGAAAGCTTCAACTAAAGCTTTAGTCTTATCACTGTTTAAATTAGATTTCTTTACAGCTATACCATTAGCACGAAGTGTTAAAGTTTCATCAGAAACTTCTTCACCAAAGACAATACGCTTAGCATAATCAGAACCAAGACCTGTCAATGCAGTATTACCTGGGATAACACCAAAATCATAATCTGGTAAAGCTGCAGTTAATTGGCTTTCAGCAAGACATTTTAAAGTAGTTTTATCATAATCTGCTGTAAATGTTACTGAATTATTTGGATTTTCAGTATCAAAATTTACAAATTCACCCTTATCGTTATAACAAGTATCCTTAATGTTTAAGATACCTTGACTCTTTAATAATAAAAGAGCACGTTCGATATTAGAAATGTCATTAACAATTTCAATACGAGCACCATTTGATACAGTTTTTTTATTTGTGTCTGATGCATAAAGACATAACTTTTCGAAATGAACCTTACAAGCTAAAGCTAATTGATTATCTTCACTTACTGATGAATTATATGTGTTTAAATATGGTTCATGTTGGAAATAGTTAGCATCATAATCACCTGTTGCTACGCTAGAGTTTTGAAGTGTCCAATCAAGAACTTGAACATCAAGAGTATAGCCTTTTTCTTTTAAAACAGGTGCTACAGCTTCTCTTAAAATTTTTGCATGTGGTAATTCACTTGCAGCAATACGAATAGTCTTCGCATCATTTCCACAGCTTGTTAAACCAATTGTTGATACTGCAGCTAATGCAGCAGCTCCTAATACTAATAAATTTTTTTTCATTTTCTAATTTCTCCTATCTAATTTTTTGGCAATATATAAACCACTTTGTTGGATAACTTGAACTAATACAATTAATAAAACTAATGTTGCCCAGAATGAACCTTGAGATAAATAATTTGAAGGATTATTCTTATAAATTGAGTAAATATGACTGATTAAACCACCACCAGCAAAATCATATGCAAAGCTTGTATAACCAATTATAGAAATTAATGTGACAGCAATTCCCATAATTAAACTCGATCTTGATTCTTTTAGTAATACTTTTGAAATAATTTGAAAGTCTGAAGCTCCCATAGAACGAGCTGCTTCAACGACACCCTTATCCACTTCAGCTAAACTTTGTTCAACAACACGCGCAACATATGCAAATGATGACAAGAATAGTGGGATAATTAACACATACCATGCACCTGTACCTCTTCCAAAGACAGAACGAGTTAGAGGTAGAGCTATTACAATAATAATTAAGCATGGAATACTTCTTACTATATTGATGATTAAACCTAAAATAAAGTTTAAGGCTTTATTTGGGCGAATACCATCTTTAGAACTTGTATTTAACAAAATTCCAAGAGGTACACCAACGATATATGCAAGTAATGTAGAAATTAATACAACACCAAGTGTTTGAAGAGTTTGTAATAAATAAGTATTCATTATTCATTTACCTCCTTGATATTGACTTCCTCAAAGCGAATCTTCTTAAGATTCAAATACTTTTCAACCTTAATTCTATCGTTATCATTTTCTGGCATTTTAATTGCTAATTGACCGTATACTTTAGAATCAATTACTTTAGAATCAGCATATACTACAGAAACTAGTATTTGACATTGTTGAATTAAATCAGCAAGTATTGGTTCATCAGCATTGCCATCAAAAATCATACGAATAATCCTATCATGAGATAGTTTAGTATTTACATGATTTGAGAATAATAAGCCACGAGCAATTTCTGTTTGAGGGTTTAAGAACACATCAGATAATGAACCATTTTCAACAATCTTTGCTGAATCAATAATTGCAACTTTGTTACAAATTTGTTCAATAACATTCATTTGATGACTGATCATGATGATAGTTAATCCTAATGTCTTATTTAGTTCCTTTAATAAATCAAGAATTTGAATAGTTGTCTCAGGGTCAAGTGCACTAGTAGATTCATCTGATAAAATAACTTCAGGTTCTAGTACTAAAGCTCTAGCAATAGCCACACGTTGCTTTTGACCACCAGATAATTTAGATGGATACATAGAAGCTTTTTCTCTAAGTCCAACACGCTCTAAAGCTTTTAAAGCTTTTTCTTTTCTTGTTTTCTTATTACCAACATGGGCAAATTCAAGTGCTAATTCAACATTACCAAGAACTGTTCTTTGTTGAAGCAAATTAAAATGTTGGAAAATCATTTGAATCTTTCTTTGATTATCTCTTGAAATCTTTTTACTAGGTGAACATAATAATTCATCTTTGTAATAAATTTCTCCATCCTCAAATGTTTCAAGACCGTTAATACAACGAACAAGTGTACTCTTTCCAGCTCCAGACAAACCTAAAACCCCGTAAATATCACCCTTTTCAACATCAAGTGAAACATCATTCAATACCTTCTTACCATAATAAGATTTAGATATATTCTTAATACTAATTTCTGGCATATAGTTCTCCTTCCATAAAGTGTAAATGTAAAAAAAATGCCCCATCCAATTAAGGACGAGACATAAAGTTCACGTGGTACCAACCTTTTTCAAGAATTAACAAATGTAATTCTCCTATTTATTTAGAATCTAACAATTCCTACTTCTATAACGGGAAGACCCGTCAATAGCTAAATATCGCTATTGCTGCTCCAAGACCATGTTCATTATTCTCAATACATCTTCTTACACCAGCCGAAGATTCTCTAGGCCACCTTGAATAACTACTCTTCTTTTCAACGCCAATTTGAATGGGTTATTTAATTTACGTGTTTATTATAATAGTTTTGATTTTTGAAATCAAGACATTTATTTTGTGAAAACGTTTCTCTTTTTATCATCAAAATTTCAAAACATAATATAGTTTTATTATTTAGAATTTTTCTTATAAGATGTGTGGTATTTTTTCGCAAATCTTTCTTCTTTAGATAAAGAACGAGAACGAGATACATTACTACGTTTAGATTCAGCACGCTTCAAGTCATTCTTAGGATTTAATACACTAGGTCTAGCTTCAAGTATAGCTATTAATGTAACTTCACCTGTACGTGGTGCTAAGTCATAAGCTTTTAATTTCTTTAATGAATAACCTTTTAAAGATAAATCATAAGTATCTTTTTCAAGTGTGAAGGCATTATTAGATATGTATACTAATTTCTTAGGTGCTAATTTAACTAAATTATCTTGGAAATCTATAGATAAACCTTCTTGACTTGGTTCAGCGAAAACTACATCTATATCACCTTTTGAAAAATCTTTAAATGTAGAAATAGTTTCTTTTTGAATTAGATTTAAATTAGTAATTCTATTTAATTTAGTACTTGCAGTAATATCTTTAGCATTATCTTGATTGCTCTCTTGTGCATATACAGTAGTGGCATAACGAGATAATAACATTGGTAATATACCAATTGAAGCATAAGTGTCTAATACTATATCTGTAGGTTTAATATCAGCTAATCCAATGGCTTCATTATAAACCTTAAACATACCTAATGTATTATTACCATAATATGATTTAGCACTGATTCTAAATTTCAAGCCATTAGCTTCATCAAACATGAACCCTTGGCCATAAAGAACACGTTCTTTTTCAACAAATTTAGAACCACTACGTTCAGAATATACTTGGATAACATTCTTAATATTTAAGTTGCTTGCAAGAAGTGCTTTAGTAATACCTTCTTTGTGTGGTAAATCAATACCATTAGTAGATAGCACTACCATAACTTCTTTCTTCGCAAAGCGAATAGAAATACTCTTTAAAATACCTTTTTTAGTTTTAGAATCATAAGGAGCGATACGAGCAACAGTTAATGCCTTATTTAAAACAGCCATAATTTTATTGAAACGTTCATCAATCAAATTACATTCTGTAATTGAATAAATATCCTTAGTCTTAGGGTCAAAATAACCACATGTTATATTTAAGGCTTTAGATAATGTAGCAAATAATTGAGCCTTATTACGATAATTCTCAATATTATTAGCTTTATCTAGACCTAAATATTTAAAATCTCTAAGCTTTGCAAAAATGTCTTTTACAAAATCATCCTTTGACTTAATCTCTGTTGCATAGTCAATGTGTCTGAAAGCACAAACAGGACAAGTTCCAAAGTTAGGACAATTAGGATTGCATCTATCTTTTGACTTTTTAACAATCTTAATTAACTTGATTGGTTCCTTTAAATTTGATTTATTTATACTAAATTCAGCTTCTTCATTAGGTAAGAAGTTAGGAATTTTGTAGTACTTATTATTATAGTTAACAATACCTTTACCAGTATTGTCTAGTTTCAAGCATCTAAATATAGCTCTTTTTTCCATCATTACGCTCCTTGGCTAATGCCATTTTCTACAAAATTCAAATCACTAAATTCAACAACAGTTGAACGAGTAGCATAAAGTGTAATATAAAAATAATCCTTATCCACCTTAGTGAAATCGAAATCTGTATATGTGTTTTTATAGGTTGTGTTTAAATAAGATGTATATACTTCTACAACTTGACCAAGTCTTACCACTTTAAAAACAACTTGATCATTTACTTTATAACAATTATCTAATATATTGTTTTCTAAATGAAGTAAACCATTTTCTCTTTTAGAATTAATATGAAGTTTATCATTTCCCATAACAAGTGAACTAGCAACATAATTTGAGTTGATAGTCTTATCAGGAATTCTTAAATCTAAATATAAGTCATCTCTTAAAGAAACACCAAATCCTGAAAGCTTTAAGCCCTCAGTATAAGTAACATTAGCTTTGCAAGTAAATGTGAAATTAATATTTGATTTAATTTTTCTTGCAATAAGTGAAATACCTTCACTATTTAAGCTAATCTTACCTAGAGGTGTTGATTTTGTTCCTTGAACCAATTTTTGACCAACAACAAATTTGTTATTATCTTCATATGCGATATATCCATTAGATTGATCTAAAGTACCTCTACCTGTATCCCCAAAGGCGATACCTACATAATTCTTATCATTTGTCTTAAACCAAAGAGGTGCATTATAATCAGAGAATTCAGGTGCCTTATAAGGTATATAAACATAATCTTCATCCATTATTAAATCTTTTTCTTTTGAAGGTGCAACCAAATTATCCTTAATAAGTTCTTTAATTGGATTATTAGATTCCTTTAATGTTTTTGCGATAAAATATGCATATGTCTTGGCTCCATAAATATTGATATGTGTTTGATCAACAGTAGCAATATCAGGTACAAGTTTACCATCAACTAGTTTACCTTTTGTAATAGCATGACGTAGACATGATTCTTCATATCCATCATTTTGATTTAATTCTTTACTATAAGTAGTTAAATCAACACAGCTTATATTTAATTCATTAGCTAAATCAATTATGCATTTTCTGTAATCACCATTTCTTGTAATATGAATATGTTTACCATCATAAATATTATTTTCATCAAGACGAGCAATCGGTGTGCAAAGAATTGGTGTAGCACCTTTTTCTAATGCTACTTTTATGTAGTAATTATATAAAATGTTTTTAAAAGAACCACTATCCCTAATACTACCATATGGATTTGTATAACGATTTGGATCATCATCCTTTTCATCATTATGACCAAATCCAATAAATAAATAATCACCTTTAGTTATATTTAATAGTTCCTTATAATTATCTTCTTTAATAAATGATAAACTGCTTCTACCGGATAAAGCTAAATTTAAGAAAGTAGTACCTTCTTTAAAATAGTTATATAGCATTGTCCCCCATCCATAACGATGGTAATAATACACTTCATTAAATTTAGAAACAGTTGAATCGCCAACAATATAAATCATTATAAAAACCTCTAAACTTTACTAAGTAATTATATCAAAAAATACTAATTTTTAAAAGAAAAAACGCTAAACTAGTTAGCATTTCCTTTAAATACATTAATATTATATTTAATAGCGTCAATGAGTGAGAGATTAGAGCTATCCATCATCTCAAATGTGTACAAATTTGAAACACTGCAATTTGTTTCACTTGCTATTTGGGTTAAAGTTTTACTCTCCTCAAAGAAGCTAGCATAAACAGTCTTAATATCATTTTCTTTAATAAAACCAATTATTCTAGAAATATCACTAGCTGTAGGCTCTTCTTCTGAAACACCAGAAACAGCTACATAATTTAGTCCATAATCACTCTTTAAATAATTGAAAGCTTCATGTGATGTAACAAGTGGCTTAGATAAAGAAGCTATAACTTGGCTATATTCTTTATCAAGTAAAGATAAGCTTGTTAAATATGTATTATAGTTTTGATTAATTTTTTCAGTCTCATTTGGAAATTTTTCTAAAAGAGTTTGTTTAATATAATCAAGCATACTAATTAATCTTTTTGGTGAAGTAAATTCATGGGGATCATTTGCAATTTTAGATTTTGTTTTATCAGTAGCGTAAATAACTTTATCCTTAATCGCTTTATCTAAAGAGCCTTCAAACTCTTCTAAACCATTACCATTAAAAATAATAAGCTTAGCATTATACATCATGGATACATCAGATGGACTTGGTTCATATTCATGTGGTTCAGTTGTCCCTTTAACAAGTGAATCAACTTTAATATTAGTACCATTAGTTAAATTTGTTGTAAGTTCGTTTAATGCATAAAAAGAGACAACAACATCAACATTGCTAGCTTTCTTGCAACCTGTAAGTGAAAAAATTGATAAAAAGAATATTCCTACAAGACTAAATATTTTTTTCATATTAAGACCTCCAATCGCTAATTGCGAATGATTTGCAATAACGATTATATAATATGCCCTAGTTATTGTCAATTTATAATTAAATAATTGGCTAAAAAAATAAATTAGCACTCTTCTATTGACAGTGCCAATATTTTGACTATAATAGATATGGATTGAAAAGGTGGTGATTTAAATGATGCAACAACCAGATTATGAAAAAGATGAAAATATTCTTGAAAAATTTGGTAGAAATCTAGTAGACCTTGCCAAAAAAGGTAAAATTGATCCTGTTATTGGCAGAGACGAAGAGATTCGAAGAATTATTAAGATATTATCTCGTAAAACTAAAAACAACCCCGTTCTAATTGGTGAACCAGGTGTAGGTAAGACTGCTGTTGTCGAAGGACTAGCACGTCGTATCGTATCAGGAGACGTTCCTGATAGTTTAAAAAATAAGGAAGTTTATGAACTTGATATGGCTAGCCTTGTAGCTGGTGCTATGTATAGAGGTGAATTTGAACAACGTTTAAAAGCTGTATTAAACAAAATTTCCAAATCTGATGGTCAAATCATATTATTTATTGACGAAATCCATTTAATTGTAGGTGCAGGTAAGGTCGATGGCGCAATGGACGCTGGTAATATATTAAAGCCTATGCTTGCCCGTGGTGAATTACACTGTATCGGTGCTACTACTTTAAACGAGTACAAGAAATATATTGAAAAAGACCAAGCTTTGGAGCGTAGATTCCAAAAAGTATTAATTAGTGAACCAAATGTTGAGGACACTATTTCTATTCTTCGTGGTATCAAGGAAAGCTTTGAAGTGCATCATGGTGTACATATCAAAGATAATGCGATTGTACAAGCCGCACTATTATCTGATAGATATATTACAGATCGTTTTTTACCAGACAAAGCTATCGACTTAATTGACGAAGCATGTGCTTCTGTTCGTCTAGATCTAGATTCAATGCCAGTTGAACTAGATAACGTCGAACGTAGAATTACTCAGATTAAGATTGAACAAATTTCTTTAAAAAATGAAACCGATGAAATTTCTTTAAAACGTAAAGAAGATCTTGATAATGAATTAAAAGAATTAACTAAAAAAGATAAATCATTAAAAGATGAATGGGTACGCGAAAAGAAAGAAATCGATGATTTCAAATTTAAGAAAAAAGCTCTTGATCAAAAGCGACATGATTTAGAGATTGCGTATAACGAAGGCAATTATCAATTGGCAAGTGAGCTTCAATATAAAGAAATACCAAGTCTTGAAAAAGACATTCAAGCTTATGAGCAAGAACAAAAAGATAACAAGATGCTAAGTGAAACTGTCACTGAAGAAAATGTTGCTGAAGTAATTTCTAAATGGACTAATATTCCTGTGTCTAAACTTGTAGAAGGTGAAAAAGAAAAAGTCTTACATCTTGCGAGTCGTTTAAAAAATAGAGTCATTGGTCAAGATGAAGCTATTGAAGAAGTAAGTGATGCTATCTTACGTCAAAGAGCTGGTATAGCTGACGAAAATCGTCCTATTGGTTCATTTATGTTCCTAGGACCTACAGGTGTAGGTAAGACTGAGCTTGCAAAAGCTTTAGCTGAGCAATTATTTGATTCTGAGCGTCACATAGTTCGTATTGACATGTCTGAATATATGGAAGCTCATTCAGTGGCTCGTTTAATCGGTGCACCTCCTGGTTATGTCGGTTATGATGAAGGCGGTCAATTAACTGAAGCTATTCGTAGAAGTCCATATTCTATCATCTTATTTGACGAAATTGAAAAAGCCCATCGTGATGTATTCAATGTTCTTCTTCAAATTCTTGATGATGGTAGACTTACAGATGGTCAAGGTAAAGTAGTTGATTTCAAAAATACAATAATCATCATGACATCTAACCTAGGTAGTGAATTATTATTAAAAGATCCAACTAATAAGAAGGCAGTAATTGATTTTATCAAACAAAGTGGATATTTCAAACCAGAATTCTTAAATAGAATCGATGAACTAATTGTCTTTAACCCATTAACAAAAGATGTTCAATATCAAATTGTTAATAAAATGCTACAAGAAGTTAACCTTCGCTTAGCTAGTCAAAATATTAATATCACATTCACAGATGAATTAAAGAACTACATATTAGACCAAGCATTTGATATTCAATATGGTGCTCGTCCAATAAGAAGATTCATTCAAAAATATGTTGAAACATTTATAGCTAAAGAAATAAT
>CAMNGZ010000037.1 GCA_946538835.1 uncultured Clostridium sp.
CACCGGTACTATTATATTAAATTTATTACCTTTTTTAAAGTGAAATATCTTTAATATGTTATAATTTAATTGGTGATGCTTATGAATTCATATTTTATGATTTACAAATTTAATGAACTATGCATAAATAGTTTAAAAGATGAATATAAAGATAAAATCAATTATGATGATAACAAATCTTTTTTATACTCAAATCTAATTGAAATATCAAAATTTTATGAATTTAATTCTTATAAATTTAATCCTTCAATTTATTTTAAATTTAAAGAAAAGCCTTTTGAATTTTTCAAAAAGCTTATTGAAGAAATAAGACAAAATAGTTATTCAAAAGACTCAATACTTCTCTTATACAGTCTATTAAGTTATTATGTAATATCTAATTCTAGTTTTTTTGCTGACTTATCACTTAAGGATGATAAAAATTATTTTAAAGAAAAAAGTTATTACAATCATTTTAGAAAAGCCCATAGATTTAATCTTGAGATACTTGATATCTTAGATAAAGTTGTTAGCCCTACTTACAATATCTTAATGATTAGACCCTATTTAAAGAATTCACTTAACAAATTCTATTTATATGCAGATCACACTTTTTTATTTAAGTTAAGATATTTTTCTAAGCTACACTTTAGCAAAAAAATCAAATTATTAAACGTTAAAACTATAACAATAAATAAAGTTGATACTACAGATATTTTAGATAACTTCAATATGCTATTAGCAACATTTACATCTTTAGTAAATGCTTGTAACGAGGCATTATACTTTAACAATTATAAAAAGCTAGAACAAATAGAAATGACGCTATAAATTAATATAGCGTCAATTTTTTTATAATTTTTCAAATGTGTCTTGAAGAATAACCTTCTTTAAATTTTTAGGTTTTCTATCTTTCTTTAAAACTCTTTCTCCTGTATTAATTGCACCTACAGGACATACAAGACCACATAATAAGCAACCTACGCATTTATCTTGATTGCAATGTGGTTGTCGTGTATTTTCATCCCATTCCATTGCTTGATGAGCACCATCATAACAAGAAATGACACATCTACCACAACCTACGCATTTATCTAAGTCAATCTTAGGGAATACTTTATAATCTCTATCAAGATTTTCAGCAGGAATTATATTCTTTACAGCAATACCTACTAAATCTTCAAGTTTATCTACTCCCTCATGCTCCATATATCTAGATAAACCGTCGCATAAATCATCGATAATACGATAACCATATTGCATGATGGCAGTTGTAATTTGTAAAGTCTTGCAACCAAGTAAAATAAACTCAGCTGCATCTTCCCAAGTTTCAATACCACCAATACCAGATATTTCACAATCCTTTAATTTTGGATTAGTCTTCATTTGTTCAATAAAGCGAAGAGCGATTGGCTTTACAGCTTTACCTGAATAACCAGAAATTGATGATTTACCATTGATAATAGGTAGGGCAGTTTTATATTTTAAGTCAACATTTGTAATAGACTTAATTGTATTAATTGCAGCAATACCATCAGCACCACCTTCTAGTGAAGCAATAGCAGGTACGCACATATCAGTGATATTAGGAGTCATCTTAGCCATAAATGGAAGTTTAGTACTTCTTCTAACAGCTTCACAATATTTTTTGCAAAGCTCAGCATTAACACCAACGTCACTACCCATTGCATGTGAAGTCATTTGAGGACATGAGAAGTTAAGTTCAATCATGTCAGCACCAGCTTCAGTAACTAGTTTAGCAAGAGTTTCCCAATCTTCTTCGTTGCTACCCATAATAGATGCAATTAAAACTTGATTAGGGAATTCTTTTTTAAGTCTTCTTAAATCTGCTAAGTTTTCCTCAAGAGAATGTTCAGCGATTTGTTCCATATTCTTGAATCCAACAAATGGTTCAGCTTCTTTAGTCAAAGCGTCAAAACGAGGAGATACTTCATCAATAACATAATGTTTAGGACCAATAGTCTTAAATACTACTCCACCCCAACCTTCTCTGTACGCTTTTGCACACATATCATAGCAGTTACCAACAGGGCTTGATGACAAACAGAATGGGTTAGGGAACTTAACACCCATGAAGGTAATTGATAAATCTTTTTTCATTACTTCTTACCTCCTAAATATTTCATTACTTCTTTGCAAACTTCTTTGCCTGTCTTAACAGCATAAACTACTGTCTTATCGCCTTGAGCAATATCACCTGCAAAGAATAAATTAGATCCAGATACTTGATAATTCTTCTTTAAATCATCATTAGTTACTTCTAATCCTTCTAAATCACTTGCTTGACCAATTGCTAAAATTGTAAGACCTGATTTAATCTTTAATTGTGAATTAATTACACGATGTTTAAATGTTAAAGTACCACTCTTAGAAGCTGCTGTAGGAATATAACCATCTAAAATAGTTACACCCATGTCACGAGTTAAAGCTAATTCTTTTTCACTAGCTCTAAATTCGCTAAATTGTTCATAAGCGACATCAGTAACATTTTCACATCCTAATTTCTTAAGTGTTGTTGCAGCATCCATAGCAACATCACCACCACCGATTACTACGGCATTCTTAGGTAATCTAATCTTACCTTTAGCTTCTTTAACTCTCTTTAAGAAATCAACAGCAAGTTCTACATGCTTAGTTTCCTTAAACATGTCTAGCATCTTACCTTTTGAGAAACCAACTGCAAGAATAACAGCATCATATTCCTTCTTTAAATTTCCTAGTAAAACATCAATACCTACATTGGTATTATATTTAAATTCAACGCCAAGATCCTCAATAATCTTAACTTCTCTATCAACCACCTCATTTGGTAGTCTATAGCTTGGAATACCATATCTTAAGTATCCACCAGCATGAGGATATTTTTCAAATACAGTAACACTATAACCTTGTAAAGCTAGGTTTCCAGCAGCTGTTAAACCGGCAGGACCACTACCTACAACTGCAACTTTTTTACCATTTAATGGTTTCTTTTCTAAAACATTCATATGAGTGCAAGACTCATAATCTGTTAAATATCTTTGAATTTTTGATATTTGAATTGGTCTATCAATTCCTGTTCTTGAACATGCTTTCTCGCAATACTTTTCAACTGGACAAACACGTGCACAAATTCCTGCTAAAATATTATTTTCACGAACAGTACTAGCTGCACCTTCAACGTTTTTAAAACGAACTGAACGTATAAATTTTGCAGGATCAGTACCAGCAGGGCAATTAGCACTACAAGGTGCATCTAGACATAGTAAGCATCTTGCGGCTTCCTCCATGACAAGTCTTGGAGTTAGACCAGGTTCTTCTTCTAAATAATCCTTTGTCATTATTTTCCTCCATAAAATTATTAATTTTTTGTTTCTTTTCCTTTTGAATTATGCTTTACGTATTTATTATAAATCAAAATAATGACAAATTAAAGATTAAATTGAAAGCGTTAACATTTTTTCTAAAGAAAAAACCAGTTTTAAAAACTGGTTTAGAATTCTAAATTTTTTCTTTTTGACTCTTGATTGCCTTTTTAGCCATCTTAACATAGATTTCATCTAAATCTGATTCAAGAGAAATACGTTCAATGATAGTTTTTACAATAGTTTCAAGTTCACTATTTTCTGAATAATCAGCTTGAGTTAAGAAATCTGCACGACCATCAAGTAAAAGATCAGTAGCTTTCTCAATCTTACCGCGTTGATATAACGCAATTGACTTACCACCACGTTCACTAACCATCTTCATACAAGGAACATCAGTTAATCCGTCTCCCATATAAATCATATTCTTGAAATCAGCATGTCTATCTTTAGGATCCATATGTGCATTCAAATCAAAGTCATTAGTGATATCAAATACACCTTTTGAAATTCTATGAATATATTGAGTCTTAGTAGTATAGTTAACTGTATTCATTGGCCAGTCAGCTATACCATCTTCATTATAGTGGAATGAGCAACCATAAATTTCTTTGAAGCAATTAGCAATAGGGCTGCCTTCAATAATTTCTTTAATTCCGCTAGATAAAACATAATGTTCCACTGTTACACCAAGAGATTCACCAAACGCGTTGATACGATCAAACCATGTTTGAACACCTTTATATAACTTCATTGACTTAGCGCAACCATTCAAATATTCTCTAGTTACATTAATACCTTTTTTCTTAGCTTCGTCAAGCATTACATACATATAAGATAGGATACGCTCCATATGAACTGATTCAGCAAGATTATTAGTCTTACCCCAGAACTCCTTTGGAGTTAGTCCTAATGCAGGAATAAATTCATATTCTTGCATATCTCTGTCACATAATGTCTTATCAAAATCATACATTAAACATACAACAGGCTTTTTTTTCATTATTCATCATTCCTTTCATTGTCATCGCTTGATAAAATTGCAAGGAATGCCTCTGGTGGCACTTCAACACTACCAATGGCTTTCATACGCTTCTTACCAGCTTTTTGTTTTTCAAGAAGTTTCTTCTTTCTTGATATATCTCCACCATAACACTTAGCTAATACATCTTTACGAAGAGCTTTAATGTCAGAACGAGCAATTACCTTATGGTTAATAACTGCTTGAACTGGAATTTCAAATAAGTGTCTTGGAATAAGAGTCTTTAATTTTTCAACAATGGCTTTTCCACGTTCGTACGCAAAGTCTTTATGAACAATTGTAGATAAAGCATCTACAATATCTTTATTAAGCATTATATCCATTTTTACAAGTTTACTTTCTTTGTAATCACCAATTTCATAATCTAAAGATGCATACCCTCTAGTTTGGCTCTTTAATCTATCAAAGAAATCATAAACAATTTCCAATAATGGCATATCATAATGAATAATAGCACGAGTTTCTTCAACATATTTTAAATCAACAAATGTTCCACGTTTAGATTGACACAAATCCATAACAGAACCAACATATTCACTAGGAACCATAATAGTAGCTTCTACATATGGTTCTTCAATACGTAAAATATGGCTTGGGTCAGGTAATTCAGCTGGATTATCTAACACTTTCATAGATCCATCAGTCATATAAACATGATATTCTACAGATGGAGCTGTTGCGATTACATCAATTCCAAATTCACGTTGGATTCTTTCCTCAATTATATCCATATGAAGTAATCCGAGGAATCCAATACGGAATCCAAATCCTAAAGCTTGTGAGCTTTCAGGCTCATAATTAAGTGCAGCATCTTCCAATTTTAGTTTTTCAAGCGCGTCCTTTAATTCAGGATATTGTTTAGAATCAATTGGATACATACCACAATAAACCATAGGATTCATCTTTTTGTATCCTGGAAGTGGCTTAAGAGCTGGATTATCCTTTAAAGTGATAGTATCACCAACACGAACAGTTTCAATATTCTTAATTGCAGCAGTTAAATATCCAACCTCACCAGCAATTAAATAATCACGTTTTTCTTCTTTTGGAGTACGAACCCCTAGTTCAACAACCTGATAATCATATCCAGATTGCATCAGATGAATTGTATCACCAACGTGAATCATACCATCAACAACTCTAAATAATAACACAACACCTCTAAATGGATCATAAGCACTATCAAATATTAGAGCTCTTGTTTTTCCAAAAGGATCTCCCGTAGGGGCAGGTACATATGTAACTAATTGTTCAAGAATATCACGAACTCCTGCACCTGTCTTAGCACTACCGCAGACAGCATCATCGCAAGGAAGACCAATAACATCTTCTATTTCTTCTTTAATTTCATCAGGCCTAGCACTTGGTAAATCAATTTTATTAATATAAGGTAAAACCATAAGTGCGTTATCAAGAGCTAGATATACATTAGCTAATGTTTGAGCTTGAATACCTTGAGTGGCATCTACTACAAGGATTGCTCCTTCACAAGCAGCAAGTGATCTTGAAACTTCGTAAGAAAAGTCAACATGACCAGGAGTGTCAATAAGATCAAAAATATATTCATTGCCATCTAAAGCTTGATACTTTAATGTGACAGCATTTAATTTAATTGTAATTCCTCTTTCACGCTCAAGTTCCATTGAATCTAGCAATTGTTCTTTCATTTCACGCTTAGTAACACTATTACATATTTCAAGGATACGGTCAGCCAATGTAGATTTACCATGATCGATATGAGCAACTATTGAAAAGTTTCTAATCTTTTTCTGAAGGTTTAAAATTTCTAATTTTTCATCGTTATCCATTAATTTTAGGCCTCCACACCATTCTTAGTATATTATACAAAAAAGCGAAGAAAAATACAAATTTTTCATATTTTAAAGCGTTTTTTAAAAATTCTCAAAAAAAAGAGACTTTGAAAGCCTCTTAAAATCAATTTAAAGCTATATAGCTAATAAGCCATGTTCTGTACTAATAAATTAGTGATAATCATCTATCTACGTCGCCGTCTCCAACCTAGCTTCAATTCGCCGGTCAGAACTCTCCTACCAAATTTGGATTTCTAGCTTGAGGGGCTTACCCCGTTTCACCCTTTCGTTTCCGAAAGATTCGTCACTGTGGCGCGTTCTTGCCTAAACCATAGTTTCCCTTAGGTTTAGACGTTGCCGTTACCTTGCGGTACCCAGCCTTATTTATTGGACTGGCACAAACACTACAGTCATCGCAGACTGTGCTAGCATGGACTTTCCTAACATTGCTGCTCGATTATCCCACTATATAGCCTTTAATATTGTATATTTATTTATAATCTTTGTCAATAAAATAACAGTAAGAAAAAAGCCTTATCACATAAGGATAAGGCCTTAAAATTCTATTTTTCTTCTTTAGTTTCATTGTTGCTTAAAGCGTCTTTACGAGATAGATCAATTTGACCCTTATCGTTTACTTTAATAACCTTAACTAAAATAGTGTCACCAACAGAAACTACATCTTCACACTTGTTTACTCTTTCGTTAGCTAAACGTGAGATATGACATAAGCCAGAAACTCCGTCCCATAATTCAACGAATACACCGTAAGTTTCAATACGTTTTACAGTACCTGTATAAACCTTACCTACTTCAACTTCACGAGTCATATCTTCGATTTGTTTAATAGTTGAGTCTACATACTTCATATCCATATGCATTACAAATACTCTACCGTCTTGTTCGATATCAATCTTAACATTATTATTCTTTTCAATAATTTCGTTAATTGTCTTACCACCAGAACCGATTACATCCTTAATCTTATCTGGGTTGATACGAATCATCTTAACCTTTGGAGCATACTTAGATAATTCAGGTCTTACTTTGTCAATTGTATGCATCATATGATCTAAGATTTGAAGTCTACCAGCCTTAGCTTGGTATAAAGCTTCCTTTAGAATTTCATATGAAATACCACGAATCTTGATGTCCATTTGTAAAGCTGTGATACCTTCAGTAGTACCAGCTACCTTAAAGTCCATATCTCCTAAGTGGTCTTCAAGACCTTGAATATCAGTTAAAATTGTATAGTCATTACCATAAGTAATTAAACCCATTGCAATACCAGCAACAGGAGCTTTAATTGGAACACCTGCAGCCATCAATGATAATGTACCTGAACAAATTGAAGCTTGGCTTGAAGATCCATTTGATTCAAGAATGTCTGATACTTGTCTAATAGTATATGGGAATTCTTCTTCACTAGGAATAATATATGAAAGAGCACGACCAGCTAAGTGACCATGACCAATTTCACGACGACCTGGAGAACCATACTTACCAGTTTCACCTACAGAGAATTGAGGGAAGTTATAATGGAAAATGAAACGATCCTTATGAATTCCGTCAAGTCCTTCAATTTCTTGGGCATCTGCCAAACTTGAAAGTGTAGTTACACCAAGAGATTGAGTTTGTCCACGTGTGAATAATGCACTACCATGTGCACGTGGTAATACGTCGACGCGGCTAGATAGAGGACGAATTTCGTCAGTCTTTCTACCGTCAGGACGAATCTTTTCAATAGCAATCATCTTACGAACAGTAGTATATAAGATGTCATCAAGTGTATGTTGTACTTGAGCAAGATAAGCTTTCTTAGCATCAGTATCTTCAACAGTAATATCACCAAGTTGCTTAGTAAATACTGTTTCTTTGAAATGATCTAATGCACGACGGTTGCATTCATCAATTGCAGCATAACGCTCTAATTTATCTTCAATACGAATAGCCTTAACTAAATCAGCTTCGATAAAAGCACGAACTTTGGCATCAATATCCTTATCAACAACGAATAACAATGGCTTAACTTTTTCTTTTCCGCATTCAGCTTGAATCTTATTTTGGAATTCACAAAGCTTAATGATTTCTTGGTGTCCGAATACTAATGCTCCCCACATTTCGTCTTCGTTTACAAAGCTTGAACCACTTTCAACCATGTTGATTGCATCTTTAGTACCTGCAACTGTCAAATCAATACGATTACCTTCTGCTAATTGACTTGGTGTTGGATTGATTACATATTGACCATTAATATATCCAACCTTAACACCAGCGATTGGTCCTTCAAATGGAATATCAGAAATTGATAAAGCGATTGATGAACCTAGCATAGCTGCCATTTCTGGTGAGCAATCTGGATCATATGATAATACAGTATTAACAACTTGTACTTCATCACTAAATCCTTCTGCAAATAGAGGTCTAATTGGTCTATCAATTAAACGACTTGTTAATGTTTCGTGTTCTGTAGGTCTTCCTTCTCTTCTTAAATATCCTCCAGGAATCATACCAGAAGCATATAAACGTTCTTGATATAATACCATTAATGGGAAGAAGTCTTGTACAGTTTCACTTGGTTTTGAGCATACAGCTGATAATACAACTGTTTCTCCATATTTCACTAGACAAGAACCATTGGCTTGTTTAGCTACTTCACCGATTTCAACTACAAGTGGACGTCCAGCCCAATTGTACTCGAATCTTTTAACTTCACTCATAAAGTATCTCCTTTTACAATTGTTTTTTGCATTTATTATCTTATAATCATCTTAATTATTTTAGCACAATTGT
>CAMNGZ010000038.1 GCA_946538835.1 uncultured Clostridium sp.
TTTTGTGTTTCGTTTATTTATTGTCATTTGTTCAGTTTTCAAAGACCTAATGTCGCTTAGTTTTTAACGCTATGCGCTCATTCAGTATATCACTTTTGCTATAACTTTGTCAACATCTTTTTTTAGATTTTTTTAAGTTATTTAGAAGCAATTTTAACTGATTTAGCTTTATGTAAAGCCTTATTTAGTATACTCGTTTTGCTCTTTATTGTCAATCAAAAAATACAATATTTTTTAAGTAAAATAAATCGCCATAAAGCTTGCAAACTCTATGGCGATTTTCTTATTTATTAATCTTTTTCACTTCTGTATAAGCTAGAATCAATGGTCCAATACCTTTTGCGTCGTTTTCAACTACGGGCTCTGAAATATAATATTCATATGTACCATCACGACGTCTATCTTTTTCAGGTCCTAATCCTGCTACAAGACAGATTCCACCAACATTAAGATCTCCATCTTTTTCGGAAACATAACGGTTACAAATACCATTAAAAATATCTAAACCAATTTGTCTATATCTTTCAGGTAATACATTTAATCTAACACCCTTCATAATTGCATATGCAATCATTGATGAACCAGATGTTTCTAAATAATTACCTTCTCTACCAGCTTGGTCAATAACTTGCCAGAACATCTTAGACTCTTTATCTTGATACATTAACAATCCATCAATTGCTTCTTTTAATAATTTCTTATAGAAATCGAAATCTTCATAGATAGCTTCATTCATATATCCTAATGTATCAGCTAAAGCTACAACATACCATCCTGTAGCACGAAGCCAGAAATTTTTAGATAAACCAGTCTTCTTATCAGCCCAGAATGCTTCTCTAGATGCATCATAACCATGATAATATAAATGCTTTGACTCATCAAACATATTCTTTCTAACATTTTCGAATTGCTTTTTGATATCAGCATAATTCATGCAGTCATGGAATGTTGTTTCATAACGCATATAAAAGACTTGAGCCATGAATAAACCATCTAGCCAAACTTGGTTAGGATAAATATCCTTGTGCCAGAATGAACCTTCAAATGTTCTTGGCTGGACAGCAATTTGTCCATAAGTATATTCAATTGCCTTCTTATACTTTTCAAGTCCTGTTAATTTATATAAATCAAACAAAACACGACTTTCACACATATCATCTAAAACATGCTTATTAATATCATATCCTTTGATACTACCATCTTCAGACACAAAGTAGTCAACAAATGATTGAACAAAGTCTAGATATTTCTTATCTTCAGTTTGATAATATAGTTCAAGTAAACTAGTCATCATACATCCATCGATGTAATTCCACTTAGGCTCCTTGCCTTTACGAATAAATTCAATATTCCATAATGGCTTTTCTGGAGTTGAACCGTTAATTAATTTATCAATATAGCGATCTATAATCTCGTACATATTAACACCTCGATGTAATTATAACAAAATTATTGACTTATCTCAACAAAAGAAAAAAGAGAAGCATTTCTACTTCTCAAGACATTCATTGATCATATCAAGTGTGATTGCACCAACTCTTAATACTCTAGGTTTATCACCAGTAATATCAACAACAGTTGATGCCAAACTTGAAGTTGGCTCATCATCAGGAGCGTAAATTTGCTCGACTAAGGCACTATATTCTTCTTTAATGATATTGTAATCATTTATAGAAGGCTTACCTGATTCGTTTACGCTAGTTGTAGCCATAGGACCATTTTCTTTTAAAATATTTAAAGCAATATTATATTTAGGAATACGCACACCTACAGTCTCATGCTTAAATGAAGCCAAAATTGAAGGTTTGCTCTTTAAAATAACTGTCAAAGGACCTGGTAAAAAGGCTTTGATAAGCTTACGTGCGTCATCTGTCAAATAAGCTATCTCTTCCATTTGTTCAATGTTTGCACAAAGAACAGCAAGAGGCTTATCCAATGGACGATTTTTAATTTTATAAATTCTACTCATACCTTCTTCTGAGTAAATAGATGCACCAATACCATAAACAGTATCAGTAGGAAAAATTAAAACTTTATTTTGAATCATGTTCATAACCTCTAACGACAAAAGTCATTCTATCAAGGCCTTGATAGTCTTTTAAAGTATAAATATTGGCATCAGGGTAATAAATGTGTGCTAGATCTTCAATTTCACGTGATTTATTATATCCGTGTTCAAAACCAATAATGCACTTATCTTTCATGATAGAAACTGAGTTCTTTAAAATAATACGGTAGAACTTAAGACCATCATCTCCGCCAAATAATGCAACATTAGGCTCATTATCTTTTACAAGCGGATCTACAATTTCACTATCAGGAATATATGGTGGATTAGATACAAGAATATCAAATTTCTTATCCATTACTGGCTGCAACATATCTCCTTGCATGAAATTGACATTAGCACCAAGGCGTTTAGCATTTGCACTAGCAACTTCAAGTGCCTCTTTTGAAATATCAGTAGCAGACACATTCATGTTTTTTTCTTCAAGAGATAAAGTGGTTGCGATGCATCCACTACCGGTACCGATGTCGACAACATCTACCTTTTGACCCTTTAAATTTCTATCATATAGAAGCAACATATTTTCTACTAATTGTTCAGTCTCTGGACGTGGAATTAAAACATTCTCGTTAACATGAAATTCATATCCGTAAAAATATGCTTTTCCTGTCAAATATTGAACTGGAATATTTTCGTTGATATATTTATCAAACATAGCATCATATTTAGATTCGATATCTGAAGGTACAATTTCTTTTTGATGGAAATATAATTCACCAGTATTATAACCTGTAAGTTCTGACATTAAGAATAAACATGCGCTATCCTCTTTACCTTTTTCAAGTGCAATCTTACATGTAGATTGTAATTTTTCTTCAAAAGTCATAATTTGTCTCCTTTAAAAAAGTAGGAAGTCACCCTCCTACTTTTTAATTACTAGATTCCTTCTTCAGCAGAAAGTTTTCTCTTTTGGTCTTCATTGATTAATTCTTGAATAACTAAATCAAGCTTACCATCAATGACAGCGTCAAGTCTATTGATTGAGAAACCAATTCTATGATCAGTTACACGGTTTTGAGGATAGTTGTAAGTACGAATCTTTTCACTACGCTCACCATGACCGATTAAGCTTTGACGAGTTGCGCCGTTCTTTTCATCTTCTTCAGCTTTCATTCTTTGATAAATTCTTGTACGTAAGATTTCCATAGCCATAGCTTTGTTTTCATGTTGAGAACGAGCAACTTGGCAAGCTACATATTCACCTGTAGGAATATATGTAACACGTACTGCTGAATAAGTTGTATTAACACCTTGACCACCTGGACCTGAAGAACAGAATGTGTCAATTCTTAAGTCCTTTTCTTCTAGCTGGAAGTCAATTTCTTCAGCTTCAGGCATAACTAGAACTGTCGCGATAGATGTTTGTAATCTACCATTAGCCTCAGTGACAGGAACTCTTTGAACACGGTGTCCACCAGATTCATATTTCAATTGAGAATATACAGCATCACCTGAAATTTTGGCTTGAATAGATGAATAACCACCCATTGCGCCTGGCATAGCGTCCATAATTTGAACCTTCCATCCCTTACTTTCAGCATACTTAGAATACATTCTAAATAAATCACCAGCGAAAATGTTAGCTTCATCTCCACCAACAGCGCCTCTGATTTCCATGATAACATTCTTATCATCATTAGGATCCTTAGGCATTAGAAGCACTTTGATTTCTTCATCAATTTCTTCCATACGAGACTTGGCATTATGAAGTTCTTCTTCTGCCATTGCTGCCATATCTGGATCATCCCCATTGGCCATCTCCTTTAAATCGGCCAAACCCTCATTTAATGACTTATATTCACGATATAACTCAACAGTTTTTCCTAATTGGCTTTGTTCCTTAGATAAAGCTGTTAACTTAGCTACATCGCTTGCAACTTCTGGAGTAGATAATAATTCAGTAATTTCATCATATCTTTTTTCCATTGCATCAAGTCTATCGAATACCATAATTAGCTGTTTTCCTCCTCGCCATTATCAGTAAATTTTTGGAATTTACCCTCAAACAGATACTTTAAGGTTGCTGTTGAACCTTGTCTATTTTTTGCAACGATTAAATCACATTCACCAGGACGTTTATGTGTGTAGTACTCTTCACGATATAAGAATGCTACGATATCAGCATCCTGCTCGATAGAACCAGAATCACGAAGATCTGCCATAATAGGTCGCTTATCGTCTCTATGTTCTACGTTTCTTGATAACTGTGCCAAGGCAATTACAGGAATTTCAAGTTCACGTGCTAACAACTTAAGACCACGAGAAATTTGGGAAATACCTTCGTTTTGTGAATTAACTTTGCCAGACATAGAAATCAATTGTAAATAATCGATTACTATTAAATCTAGTCCATCAGGACCTGATTTTAATTTTCTACACTTACTTCTTATGTCTCCAATTGTATTCATTGATGAATCATCAAAATAAATACGAGTTGTTTCGAAATTTCTTGCAGATGTGGCAAATGACTTCCATTCAGTGTCTGACAAACGACCCTTATTGATTGAACTAAGTTCAATTGAAGTATCTGCAGCAAAAAGTCTTTTAACAAGTTGCTCTGCAGGCATTTCTAGTGAGAAGAATGCGACTGTCGCATTGTTCTTTCTTGCAACGTTTAATGCAAGATTTAATGCGTAGGCTGACTTACCCATTGCAGGACGAGCCGCCAATATTATAAGGTTACCATTTTGAAGACCTAATGTCAACTGATTTAAGTTTTTAAAGCCAGTATTTAGACCAGTAATATCACTAGTTTCGTTATTCTTATCATCAGCTTCTCTTTGAACCTCTTGCGCAACTTGAGATAAGGTTCTGAAATCAGTAGTTCTTCTAGTTTGTGACAAATTGAAAATGGTTTGTTCAACCTTATCCAAATAATCATTAACCTTAATACTAGGATCATAACCTTGTTGAGATAAATCATTCAAACTATCGATAGTTTTTCTTTTTAAAGAACTATCCTTTACTAGATTTAAATATGAATCAATATTAGCAGTTGAATAGTTGTAATTTAGAATTTGGTTTAAATATTCTAATCCGCCAACCTCATTCATCTTATTTGTCTCTTCTAGGTTAGAAATTAATAATTGAATATCAGGAACAAGTGCTTTGTTCTTAATATTAATAAATGCTTGATAAATACCCTTATTTTTCGGATCGAAGAAATCTTCAGGAGCTACTTGGTCTAAACTGTAATCTAATAACACAGGGTCAATTAAAATACAGTTTAAGATACCAACCTCAGCTTCGATATTCATCGGAACAGATTTTTGGGTAACACGCTCGGTATTATTATTTTCCATATATTACCTACTTCTTTTCAAGTACATGAACATCAAATGTAGCTTGAATAGATTCACCTAAATCTACAGTAGCTTTGAAAATACCCACGAAATCAATATCAGCAGGTAAAGAAATCTTCTTCTTATCAATATGAATACCTGTTTGAGCTTCAAATTCTTCACTAATTTGTTTGCTTGTGATGTGACCAAATGACTTACCATCTTGACCAATCTTGATATAAACATTAATTGACTTAGAATCAATTTCACCCTTTAATTTTTGCAATAATTTAATATGATTTTGAGAATCTACAGCTGCTTGAGCTTGACGTTCTTTTAATTCTTTAATGTTAGCTTCTGTTGCTTCAATAGCTAAATTATGAGTTAAAAGGTAAGTTGCATAACCATTTGCAACCTTAATTATTTCATCCTTTTTACCTCTACCTTTAACATCGCTTAATAATATAACTTCCATTTTTTCTGCCTCCGAAACATCTTCATTTTCTCTTCCGAGAATATCTTTTAATTCTTGGTAAACATCCATAATAGATTTATCCGAAATTTGAGTGGCTGCACTATTTAAGTGACCACCACCACCCATTTCTTCCATAATTAATTGTACGCTATAAGTATCTAAACTTCTAGCAGAAACTCCTACCATACCATTATCAAACATACCAATAGTAAAACTAGCCTTGATATTATCAATAGTAAGAAGTCTGTCAGAAATCTTTGCTAATAGAGTTCTATCATGAATAGGTTCTTCCAAATCAAGACGAACAATCGCAAAGTCATCTAAGAATCTTTCAGCCTTTAGAACAGCTTCTGCAATTTCATGTTCTGTTCTTAAATCTTCTCTTAATAACTTTCTAACAAATACCATATCTGCACCAAGTTGTTTTAAAATAGCTGCAGCTTCAAAAGTACGTGTACTTGTACGGAATGTAAAGTTATTAGTATCAATTACCATACCAGCAAGCATTATTGAAGCTTCTAGATCAGTAAATTGAATATCCTTATTGTAGAATGAAAACATTTCACTTACAAGTTCAACTGCACTTGATGCATATGATTCAATATATGAAAATATAGTATTTTCAAAACCAATTTCACCACTTCTATGGTGGTCAATTACACAACGACGTGGAATGTTATCATATAATTCCTTGTAGCACATAATTGTTGGAGATTGAGTATCACAAATAACAAGTAATGTGTTAGCTTTAATATCAACATCTTCAATTGAAATAATATGATCGAATAAATTCGAATCAGATTCTTTAATCAATGAAATGATACGTTCACTAATTTGATCTAAATGATTGAAGTCAAGAACGATTGATGCATCTTTACCGCTAGATAATGCCATTTTTAATACACCAACCATTGAACCTATACAGTCAGCATCAGGCATAAAGTGTCCTGTAATATAAATATTTGATGAAGCCTCAACGCTTTCCTTTAAGCTTTGAGCAACCAAACGAGCTTGCACAAGAGAGTTCTTTTCAAGAGCGTTAGTCTTACCTCCGAAATATTGAATTGCTTCATTTTGAATATTGATAACTGCTTGGTCACCACCACGACGCTCAGCTAGATCTACTGCAGCTTGCGCAAGTTGTGCTAATTCATCACTTGAAACGTCGTAACAAGCCATACCAATAGAAATACTAGTTCTCAAGTGGTTCTTTATGCCGACATCACGAACTTTGTTTAATACATCAAATTTATTTGAAACCATCTTATATAATGATTCTTTATCACATACAATGATAATCTTATCATCATCAACACTTCGTAAATATGCATTATAAGTTTGAATGTAGTCTGAAATTTCACCTAAGAATTCACCACGAATTCTTGAAGCTTCTTGAACGCCATAATCTTTTAATGCCTCTTCAAGATTATCGATATTGATAATACCTAAAGCTGTAATTCTATTATTGTAACGAATATATAATTGTTCACGTTCAGTTTCATTAAACATATAGATAAGATTGTTTTCAGAATCATGTGTAATATCATAATATTTATCTTCATGAAATAACTTAAACTTCTCATCACCATTTTTTATATGTTCGAAAAAAGCTTCATTAACTTCATTCAATCTAGATTCAATAAAGTTAGTCTTAAATATAGACTTTGCGAAGTCATTTCCCCATTTAACTTGGAATTCATCGTCATATATAATGATACCAACAGGTAATTCGTTAAATGCTTCGTCACCAGCTTGTTTAACGTGATATGAGATATTGTTCCAAACCTCAAGTCTATCTTCCAACATCTTAATCTTATTAGTTGAGTTTCTAAAACCAAACATAGTAAACATGATAGTTGCAAAGACTAAACCAATTATAGAAATATACATAAACGCTTCTAAATGCTTAGAATAATATAAATATACGAAAATTATAGTTAAAGTTAAACTAAAAATTCCGGCTAAAAGTTTTTTCAACTCTACCACCTCTTTTTTATTATATTATATCATATTTTATAAGACTTTTTAAATACATTACCAAAAAGGAATCATCAAGAAAAATGTAAAAAAGCAAGACAAAAACTGGTATTGATTTTTTACTTAAGGCAAAACAAAAAAGACTTATTAATGGTTAGTTAATAAGCCTGATAAGTTATTAATATGTATGTTTTGCCTTATGGAAATTGTAATTACCTTTTTTATCATAATTTATTAAATCTATTTCAAATAATAATCTCATAAATAAAACCTAAATTAAATTTATATAATTTCTTTTTGAAGATACAATAATATTTAAAATTATTTCTTTTGAGCTTTCATTAACTTTATAAAATATAATATTTTGCTTACAAATAATTGCTCTATATCCTTGTTTAGCAATAGCTTGATATCTAGGTACAACACCAATATAAGGGGATTCTTTTAATTCATTTATTGTTGTTTCAAGATAATTAAGACAATCAATTGCTTCTTTCTTTGAAAATGCATCTTTTATATACATAATGATATCAGTTAATTGATCATTGAATTTATCAGTTCTTACAATTTTATAACTCATTATAAGTCAAGCTTCTTTCTAATATCATTAAATGTATTTTCGATTGAAGAAACTCTTCCATTTCTAACATCTTCTTCAGATTCAGCTAGCATTTTTAATAATTCTAATTCTGCTTGCATTTGATTAAATTGTTCTAAACTTAGTATTACAGTGTCACCATGACCATTTACTGTTATATAAACTGGTTCTCTAGTTTCCTTACATAAGGTTGATATTTCATTGTACTTATTTCTTAATTCTGCTGATGGTCTAATATTTTGCATAATCATCATCTCCTATC
>CAMNGZ010000039.1 GCA_946538835.1 uncultured Clostridium sp.
TTATTTATCTTCAAGCATTTCTTTAGCAGTTTCTAGTGCGTATTTAGATACAGTCTCGCCACTAAGCATTTTAGCAATCTCTATTATTCTGTCTTTATTATCTAATTCTTTAACATGAGTAATAGTTCTACCATCAAGTTCTTCTTTATAAATAAATAATTGATTGTCAGCATAAGCAGCCACCTGAGGAAGATGTGTTATTGCTAGTACTTGATTATATTTAGTGATATCCTTCATCTTTTTGGCAATCTCTTTTGCAACATGTCCAGAAACACCTGTATCTATTTCATCAAATACCATCATTGATAATTGATTGATTTTAGCATAATGAGCTTTAAATGATAACATGATACGGCTCATTTCACCACCACTTGCGACTTTAGATAATGGTTTCAATGGTTCTCCTAGATTTAGAGATACCATAAAATCAATAATGTCAGTACCATTGTCTTTAAAAATATCTTTATTTAAATAATTTGAATAATCAATATCTTCAAATGAAACTAAAAATTTAGTGTTAGGCAATTCAAGTTCTTCACATTCATTAACAATTTCATCAGATAATTTTAAAGCCAAATCTTTTCTATAAGAAGTTAATTCTTTAGAAGCTTTAGCTAATATATCAAAAGAATTTTTAAGCTTCTTATTAGTTTTATCTAAGAGTTCATCATAATTTGAGACTAAATCAATTTCAAATTTTAATTCTTGAACATAATCAACAAGCTTATCAAAATCCTTATGATATTTTAAGCACATGTTATTTATTTCATTTTGCCGCTTATTTAATTCATCAAATTCATCCGGATCATATTCCATATTAGATAATATTTTTTTAATTGTTTCAATAGAATTAGAAGCTAAAGAATACGATGTATCTAAATTATCACAAATTTCTTTTAAAGACTCATCATATTTAACAACGCTTTTAACAGATTCATAAGAATCATAAATTGCATCTATATTGAAATATTCATTACACATTCTTTCATAAGCTTCTTTTAAATTAGAATAAATCTTATCAAAGTTTTTTAATTTCAATATTTTATCTTCAATTTCTTTATCAAGACCTTTATATAAGTCTAAACAAGATAATTCTTTATAAGCAGATTCTAGATAATCCAAATTATCTTTGCTTAATTTACTTTTTTGTTCAATTTCTTTTAGTTCTTGATAATTATCTAAATATTCTTCTCTTTTAATGACATAATCATTTAATAAAAAATTCAATTTAGTATCAGTTTTAGAATCAATAAAAGATAAATAATTATCTTTATTTAATAATCTAAATGTTTCTTGTTGGCTTGAGATATCTGCTAGATTAATTGTAATTCTATTTAAAATAGTCAAATTAGTTGTAGTATCATTTATTTTAATTGTGCTCTTCTTTTCAACAATAGTACGTTCAATTTTTAATGTATCTGACACATTGATGCCAAGTTCATTCAAAATTTCATTAATTTTAGGATTAGAATATTTAAATTCACCACATATATATGCCTCTTTAGCACCATAACGAATCATATCTGTATCGGCACGAGAGCCAAGAAGTAAACTAATAGAGTCAATAAGTAAAGATTTACCAGCACCAGTTTGACCTGTTAATACAGTCATACCATCTTTAAAATTTATACTTATATCTTCTATTATCGCAAAATTTCTTACTACCAACTTTTCTAACATTTTATCCCTCCATCATATGGGCTTTTTTTACAACCGAATCAATATCAATTTGATTTTTATATTTAGTTTCAATAATTGAAATAAATTCAATATTACCACTTCCACCTTTAATTGGTGAATAATCTAATTGATTAATGAAAAGTCCCGCTTTAACAAGTTCTTTATATACATTATTTAAAATAAGAATATGAGTCTTGTTATCTTTGATAACACCCTTTTTATTAATGCCAGCTGATTCAAATTCAGGCTTGATTAAACAAACTAATTTATTATCATCATTTAAATATTTTTTGATAGCGTCAGTCAAATGTAAAATTGAGACAAATGATACATCCATAACTAGATAATCAATCTTCTCTTTAATATCAGTATCTAAAATATTTGTGTTTTCCATAGATATAACTCTAGGATCATTTTTTAATTTTTTGTCCAATTGATCTGTTCCAACATCAACCGAATATACTTTACTAGCTCCATTTTGAAGTGCACAATCAGTAAATCCACCTGTAGATGCACCAATATCTAAGATAGTTTTACCTTTAAAATCAAGATTGAATACTTTAATAGCTTTTTCTAGTTTTAAACCACCACGAGAAACGTAAGGAATAATATTAGTAATAGTAATAATATCATCATCAGTTACATCAAGACTAGATTTAGCTTTTTTATTATTAACTAGAACATGTCCTTCTTTAATTTCTTGTTGGGCACGACTACGAGTTTTAAAATATTCTTTTTCTACTAAATATAAATCTAGTCGCATAATTTCTTTAACTCCTTAAGTAAAGATTCATCATCAAGACGATATAATTTTTTAATATTTTCAATATCACCATGTGGCACAAAAGCGCTTTGAGGTATAGCCATTTGAATAATAGTAAGATTTAAATTCTTTTTCTCATTTAGAGAACAAATTTGACTATATAATCCCCCATTTTGACAAACTTGTTCATAAACTAGAACCTTTCTTCCTTTAATAGATTCTAAATATTCTTCATCAAGTGGGTTAATAAAGCGAGCATTTGTTACTTCTAAATCTAAATTATTTTTTTCAACCAAATCTAAAATATTTAAAATATCATCAGAATATGATATAACAGCATTCTTATTAGACTTTTTCAAAATCTCCCATTTCATGTCATTAATTTCAACTAAATCTTGACCTAAAATTTCAGTTCTCTTTGGGAAACGAATAACAGAAGGATAATTAATGTTTGCAATATATTTTAATAAACCTTCTGTTTCTCTCAAGTTTTTACCTTGGCAAATAATCATATTAGGCATAGATAAGAACATAGCAACATCATATATACCTTGATGAGTTGAGCCATCCCCAGGAACAATACCGGCTCTATCGATACAAATAGTCACAGGTAATTTTCTTCTTGAAATATCATTTAAGATTTGATCATATGCACGTTGTGCAAATGTTGAATACATAAACAAAATAGGCTTTTGATTATTTAAAGCTAAGCTTGCGCACATGGTAGCTGCATGTTCTTCTGCAATACCAACATCATATATAGAATGTGGGAATTCTTTTTGTAAATCTTTGAGTCTTGATCCAATAATCATAGCTGGAGTGACACAAATTTTATTCTTATTACATTTAATATCTTTTAATGTACGGGCAACATGTTCACTATAAGAAAACTCATTTTCTTTCCAAACTTTTAATTCTTTACCAGTTTCAATATCAAAAGGTCCAACGCCATGATATTTACCTATTTCATCTTCTTCACTAAATTTATATCCAAGACCTTTTTTAGTATAAAGGTGGACAACTGAAGGTGTCTTAGCTTCTTTAGCACGCTCTAAAACTTTAATGCATTCTCTAATGTTGTTACCATCATAAGGACCATAATAGTCTAGATTCATATCCTCAAAATAATTATCATGTTGGAAAAAAGCTTTCATACCACGTTTAACTTGGTGGAACCAGTGAGTGATTGGTTTTGGAAAGATAAAACATAGTGCCGCTTTTAATCCATGGTAAACTTTAGATCTTCGCATTACATCAAAGATAGCACTAGTAGCCCCAACTGTTTTAGAAATTCCCATCTTGTTGTCATTCAAAATGATAACCGGATGTTCATTTTTAAATGTGGATATAAAATTTAAGCCTTCAAAAGCTTCACCATTAGAAATAGACGCATCACCTATAATTGCAATAGTATCATGAATATTTTCACCTTTTTCTTTTGCAATTAAAAAGCCAGATAATGCACTGATAGAAGTTGAAGAATGACCTGATTCAAAATGGTCATAACTAGACTCATCATAATTAATAAATCCACTAAGTCCATCATATTTACGTAAAGTAGAAAAATCTTTAGCACGTCCAGTTAAAATCTTATAAGTGTATGATTGATGACCAACATCAAAAATAAACTTATCAGCATCATCATTAAAAACGTATAAAAGTGCAACTGTCAATTCAACATCACCAAGATTACTAGATAAATGTCCACCAGTCTTTGATATATGTTCAATTAAGAATTCTCTGATTTCTTTGCATAATATTTTAAGTTCTTTCATTGATAAAGTTTTTAAAAATTTAGGATCCTTGATTTCCTCTAGATTAAACATAACCACACCCACTTTATATAGACAAAAAATACCACATAGTGGTATTATTTGTTTTCTTCGTTAAACTCTACTAGTCCTTCACTTGTCATTTTTTCAGTCACAAGTTTTTGATTCTTCTCTAAAATAGAATAACATGTCTTAGATAATTCAAGACCACGAGAATAAGCCTTTACTGCATCATCAAGAGTGATATCTCTACTTTCAAGTTTAGTTACAGTTTCTTCTAATTCTTTCATTAATTCTTCAAAACTTTTCTCTTTATTTTCCATTTTTATTCACCTCAATAACACGGGATAAGACAACACCATCTTGCAAAGTAAGATTGATTGTATCATCTTTTTTAATATCATTAACACTTCTAATAATGTGATCATCTTTTTTAGCAATTGAAAATCCTTTATCCATAATTAAAAGAGGATTTAAGGCATTCAATTTAGAAATAAGAACTTTAAAATTAGAATTCTTATTATCTAAAACATTATTAATTTTGTTTAATAATTCATAATTATGTTTAAGTCTAACACGTTCATTGTTAATCTTTACATTCATTGAATTATTAAGTCTTATCTTTAAAACATTTAGTCTTTCTAATTCATTATTAAGTCTATTGACTGGACTAGACGTATCAAGACGTTTGTCAATTTGTAACATCATATTAGACAAATCATTAAGCTTATTTTGAATAAGTCTATTAATTTGTATAATATTTTTTTTAATTTCATCCTTAATGTCAATCACATTAGGTGTTGCAAGTTCAGCAGCAGCTGTTGGAGTTGCAGCTCTTTTATCTGCCACAAAATCAGCAATTGTAGTATCAGATTCATGACCGACAGCACTGATAATTGGAATTTTAGAATCAAAAATAGCCATTGCGACAATCTTTTCATTAAATGGCCACAAATCTTCAATTGATCCACCGCCACGTCCTACAATTAGAACATCAGCTAAATTATCTTGATTAGCTTTTTTAATTTGAGCTACTATTGATTCTTTAGCTGTATCTCCTTGAACAAGGGCAGGATACAATACAATCTTAACAAGTGGATATCTTCTACTTGTTGTAGTCATAATATCATGAATAACTGCACCAGTTTCACTAGTAATTACACCAATCACTTTAGGATATTTAGGAATAGGTTTCTTGAACCGTTCGTCAAACAAACCAGCTTCACTAAGTTCTTTCTTTAATTGTTCAAATTTTAAATAAAGGTCACCAAGTCCAGCATTCTTTAAACTTGTAACATATATTTGATATGTTCCACCTGCTTCATAAGTTTGAACGTCTCCTTTAATATAAACTTTATCCCCATCTTTAGGACTAAAGTTTACACTTCTAGCGCTTGACGCAAACATCATACAAGAGATTTGACTATATTCATCCTTCAAAGTGAAATAGAAATGTCCACGTGAATGTCTCTTAAAATTGGAAATTTCCCCTTCAATCAAAATCCCTTTCAAATTCTTATCATAATCAAACTTATATTTAATGTATCTATTTAAAGATGTGACTGTTAAATATTTGTTATCTTCCATACTATAAGTTATTCTTAATATTATCTAAAACTTTATTATTAAATCTTACAGCTTTATTATCTCCACTATCACTGAACTCACGAGTTAATTCTAAAGCTTCATTAATTACAACTTCTCTTGGAGTTACATTTTGAAGCATTTCACCAGTCGCAAGTCTTAAAATAGCCTTATCAACAGAATTTAATCTATCAAGAGTATAATTAGTTAATGACTTAGCGATAAGATTGTTAATACGTTCAATATTTAAAGTTACATAATTAGCTAAACCAATGGCATCATCTGACTTTTCAAAGTTATCAAACACTTGTTCAACAGCACTTGCTAAAGTTAAACGTTCAACTTCTTCTTTAATCTCAACATCAGATTCAATAAAGACTCTTTTTTCTTCTTTAGCTGCTTCACGAGCTATGCGAAGTTGTTGAAGTCTATTTTCTTCTCTAGCAACTTCATTTTGATCTATCATATATAGAATTTGCATTGCAAATTTTCTTACTTCATGTCTTGTATACATATATTTTGACCTTCCTTATATTACCTATTAATTTTATCATTTTTTAACTACTTTCTCAATATAAAATAAATAAGACGACTTTTCAACTAAAAGCCGCCTTATTGTCATTATTGTTTAATTGTAACTAAATACTTTATGTAATATATTGTCTTTCCTTGTGAATCTTTATATTCAACACTAAATTCAAATGTTTGTTCACTACTTGTTAAATCTAATTCCATTAAGTTAGTAGCTAAGACGCCATCAATATATAATACTGAATTTTGAGGATCTAGTAATTTAAATTTAACAACAGCTTTTGAAGCAGCATCAATTGTTACACTACCAACAATATCAGCATTTTGTCCATGACCAAATTCTACTGATTTACCATTAATAGTTAATTCTTCAAATTGATTCTCAGAATGTTGTTTACTATTAGTGTACTTAACAAGATAACTTGTTACAAAATCTAAAGTAGGATTTTGACCAATATATGTAACTTTAACTAGATAATCACCTGATAATTTGAACGAATTTACAATTGAATCATTATAAATTAATTCAACTTTATAATCTTTAGGTTCAATACTCTTATATGAACCATTTTCATATACCCCTTTAAGATATAAATTATCATAATTAAATGATTCATCAACAAATTCTTTCTTAACATTTTTTAATTCTAATTCTAAATTTCTAAAAGTTCTTATAGTTTCAACTGTTGAATCAGAGATGTAGACATTATTTTCAAGTAAATAACAAACACCTTTCATATTTGTCAATTGATATATACCTTGTCTTAAATGAGTTGAAATAAGTTTTAATTTATTATCAAAATCGATAGATTGAAACTTAGTAGATTGAGTTTCTTCAGAACTTATTTCAGATATTAAAATGTTAGTATTAGATTCACCTCTTACTAAAAAAGATACTGTTGCATCATGAGTTAACACAAATTTAAGACCTGAATCTTTATTAATTGCTAAGCCTTCAAAATATTCAACCGTATTATATTTTTCAGTAATAGGATTGTTTTTGGTATCTACACGAGATAATCTTGTATCATTTGCATAAATATTCATATATGGTGTTTTATAAATATTATCTTCATTTTGAAATTCATAATAGCCAAGTGAAGTATCATAAAGCTCATCTAAGGCTTGATAACGCATTGTATAACTTACATCATAATTTCCTATCGAAAAGATTTCAAATGAAGTTGAAATATTATCATAACTAATTCTTACATCAATTCTTCCGACTCTATCAATTTCAAAAGGATTAACTGGATAATTATAAGAATCAGTTAAATCATATGAATAATTATTTATTTCTTTAACTGTGTTATTAATATAATGAACTTTAACCTTAAGATTACTTAAATCAATTTTTTCGCCAGTAAAGTATGTTTGTCTAATATTAGTAGTATCAATTTCAAGATAATCAGAAATAGGTTTTTTAACATTAACACTATAATTAGTAATTTTACCTTGATAAGAGACACTTACCAATCTGCTTCCTTCAACATCGGTATTTATAGTACTAAAACTTGCTAGATTAGTAACATTAACTTTTGAAGAGTCAGAATATATAGCATAAATAATAACATCAGGACTATGATGATAAACATCTCCAACATAACAATATTCTTCATTTGTATTTGAAGCTTCTATATTAATTAATGTTGTTTCTGAAACTTCTGATGTTTCAGTAGATGTATTAGGTTGTTGTTCATTGCATGAAACAAGAGCCAAAATAGTCACTAAAGTAATCAAGCATTTAAAGATTTTTTTCATAAAATGCCCCCTTTATATCTAAAATAATTATAACATGAAATGTCGGATTTTGTAAATAAAAAGAACAGTATAACAAATTATACGTAGTATAGTATCCCTGCTTCAAATTATAGATAGTATA
>CAMNGZ010000040.1 GCA_946538835.1 uncultured Clostridium sp.
ATCCCACTTTTCCATAATAATCACCCCTATTAATCTTGATTATAATATAATTATTGTTAAAAAAGTAGCAATCATTAACGATTGCTACTAATTTTTTTATTTACTTTCTTCTTTGTATCAAATACCAAGTCATCTTTATAATACATCAGTGTATGACCATTTTTCATTTGAAAATGAACATGCGAAGCATCAAATGCTGCAGTTTGATTTCTATAAAATAAATACACTTTATCCTGACTACTTACTAACATAAAATATGTAGTATATATTTCACTTAAAAGGATTAAAAATCCAACTATTAAGTAAGATATTACAGCCACTATTATGGCAAATTTCAACTCTTTTTCAAACACCACTGAGGTTATTGTAAGAATTACTAAAAGTAAATCAAATACGAGAAGAGTTATTCTAATAAGCCAGTCATGATTGAGTACTTTATATTTATGTGGTCCCACTTCTTTAATTATCTTATTTTTTCTATAAACTAAAGCGAATACTAAAGTAATCGCAAGTATAATAATATAGAAACTAATAATTATACTTCTTGATAATATGGACACAATAATACCTCACTAGTCACGTTTTCTAAGTTCTAGTTTAACTGGAGTACCATAGAAATTGAAATTCTTTCTAATTTGATTCTCTAAGTATCTAACATATGAGAAGTGAACATAATATGGTTCATTAACAAATATTGCGAATGTTGGAGGTTCAACTCCTACTTGAGAAATATAGAAGAATTTAGGCTTACCATTGTGGAATTCACTAGGTGGGAACATCGCAAGAGCGTCTGTAAATACATCATTAAGAATTGATGTTGAAACTCTCTTATGATATGCTTCATATGCTTGATTAATTGGCTCAAATAATGTTTGAACACGAGTATTTTCAAGTGCTGAAAGGAATACAATTGGAGCGTAATCTAAGAATTTAAATTCAGCTCTAATTCTCTTTGTCCATTCAGCCATTGCATTTGAATCTTTTTCTACTGTATCCCATTTATTAACAACAATGATACAAGGTCTATTATATTCATCAATATATTGGGCTGCATGCTTATCTTGATCAATAAATCCTTCAGAAGCATCTAATACAAGTAAAACAACTTCACTACGTTCAATTGCGTCAATTGTACGAAGAACCATGTATTTTTCAAGATCTTCATAAATCTTACCACGTTTTCTAAGACCAGCAGTATCGATTACTGTATAATCTTTACCATAAGCCTTAAATGGAGTATCAATTGCGTCTGTTGTTGTACCTGCTATATTAGAAACAATAACACGATTATTGTTTAAAATAGCATTTACTAAACTTGATTTACCAACATTAGGACGACCTACAACTGAGAACTTAATTGATGTGTCTTCACCAGCTTCTCTTTTTACAGGGAATGATGCAACAACTTTATCTAATAAGTCACCAATACCTACACCATGAAGTGAAGCGATGACAATAGGATCACCTAAGCCTAATGAATAGAATTCATAAGTATTATCAATATACTTAGAATCATCAATTTTATTAACTGCAAGTACAACTGGTTTCTTTGACTTATATAATAATTTAGAAACATAAATGTCGTCATCTGTGACTCCGGCTCTACCGTCGCAGCACATAATGATTACGTCAGCTTCTTCCATTGCAATTTCTGCTTGCGCCTGAATTTCAGTTCTAAATGGCGCATCTTTAATTTCTATACCACCAGTATCAATTAAATTGAATTCATGTCCAAGCCATTCAGCACGAGCATAAATTCTATCTCTTGTGACACCTGGAGTATCATCAGTAATAGAAAGTCTACTACCGATAATACGATTGAATAGGGTGGATTTACCTGTGTTTGGGCGACCTACAATAGCTACCTTTGATAACATAGGAATCATCTCCTTTTATTTTATATTTTTTTATTTCTTTAATTCTTCACCAAGAAGGTCACCAATTGTTTGAACTGGCTTTTCCTCTTCTTGAGTGTTCATATATTTATCAAATTCAAGACGTTCTTGTTGATTCTTATATGCTTTTTGATCTAAAGTTAAAATCCAACGACGAGGATTTACTTCGCTTACTAATGCAGTGATCTTATCACCAACAGCGTAATAATCTTCAATCTTGTTAGACTTACCATCAAGAACTACAGCACGGGCTGGAACAAATCCATCTACACCGTAAGCTTCTACCTTTAAACCACGTGAACTAACTTCAGTGATTAATGCTTCGCAAACATCACCAACATTAGCTTCAACTCTTGACCATGGATTGTCAATTAATACACGCTTAGATAAGTTAACTTTTTCATTCTCATCATCCATCTTTAAAATGGCAGCTTCAATAGTATCACCGATTAAGGTTGATGCCATTAAGTTGTCATTAGGATTCCAGCTAAATTCTGACTTATGTAATAATGCAGTAACTTCAGGAGCAAGTTCTACAAGTAGACCAAATGGTAACTTATTAACAACTTTACCACTTACAGTATCTCCTACATTATGGCTCTTCTTATATACTTGATATGGAGAGTCGATACAAGCTTTACGAGAGAACTCAAGCTTACCATCTTCGTTCTTAGTAACCTTAACAGTCACTTTATCGCCAACTTTAACAATTTCAGTTGGATTTTTCACAAACTTATGATCAAGATCACGCATCTTAATTAAACCTTGTGCTTTATCAAGTTTAACTAAAACACCATAATTTAAAATCTTTGAAACAACAGCTTCTACAGTATCTCCTACATGTAATGATTCAACTTCTGCAGCACGAGCTTCTTCATAAGCTTTATGTTCAGCTTCTTTCTTAGCTAAATATTCTGCATGTTCTTTTTCTTTTTGTTCTTTAACAATTAAGTAATGAGAACAGAACGCGAATCTCTTTTCAAGATTTACTTCAGTAATTCTAACTAAAACGTTAGCTCCTTTTTCAAATGGCTCTTTAGAGTCACGAATAGACATAAATAAACGTAGTCCATTATAACGAAGTTCATAGCTCTTTTCGTTAACTTTTACAACAGTTGCAGTTACATCAACTGCACCTAGTTTAACTTGTTCATTAAGCTTATTTAATTCTTCGTCCTTAATCATGTCAAGGCAAGATAATAAGATGACAGAATCTCCTGTCTTAGTCTCGCTAATTCTAGTTACTTTTGCAGTAACCTTGTCACCAACTTTTAATAATCCAGCAAATGATTCTACATCTTTATCATTTGTAAAATAATTTAAATAAATTTGTCCTTCTGTTGGTTGATTAATATCAACATATGCTACACGTTCATGTAATGATACAACTTCACCTGTAACAACGTCTCCAACTCTTACTTGACTACCTTCTTGTTCATTTAGTAGTTCTTCCATACTCATATTGTTTTCCATACTTTTACTTCATCCTCTCATTAATGATTTCAATGATTCTATCGCAGACTTGTTCAATAGACATATTTGTAGTATCCACTTCAATTGCATCATCTGCCATTTTAAGTGGTGCAATAGCTCTATGACTATCTTTAAAGTCTCTTAATTTGATATCTTCTAATACAGTTTTGAAATCACTCTTAATGCTTTTTTCTTCTAATTCTTTCAAACGACGTTTAGCTCTTTCTTCAGGAGTGGCGGTTAAGAAGATTTTGCAATCTGCATTTGGTAATACCACAGTTCCAATATCACGGCCATCCATAAGAACATATCCATGCTTCGCGCTCTCCCTTTGGAAATCAACCATCTTATCTCTTACACGTTTTAATGAAGAGACAAGAGATACATTTCTTGTAACAGGGACGCTACGGATTTCATCAGATACATCTTCTCCTTCAAGAAGAGTCTTATCATTCTTATATATTAAATTAATTGAATCAATAAAGTTATATTGACTCTCATCTCCGAGGTCAATATCACGTCTCATTGCCTCAAGAGTTACGGCTCTATACATAGCACCTGTATCGATATGCGTAAAGCCAATTTTCTTTGATACGATTTCACAAATTGATGATTTTCCGCTTCCAGCTGGTCCATCTATTGCTACTTGAAAGTTTCTCATAGATTCACCTTTTTTAATATTTTTACCAAACTAAATTATAACATATAAAAATTTAATACTCAATTGCATTAATAGATTTTATAAGCTATAAAGAGTCTTTACTTCATGTATTTTTAGAGGTCTATATTTGCCAAGACCTAGACCTTCACATGTGATTGTTCCGAATCTAACTCTCTTTAATTTTTTAACCTCAAAGCCAATAGTGTCAAACATCTTACGAATTTCTCTATTTCTACCTTCAGTAATAGTCATTCTTACTTGAGTAGTGTTGAATTCATTATCATAATCAACGATAGATGCTTTACATCTCTTAGTCTTTCTTCCATCAATAGTAACACCATAACGTACTTGATTTAAGATTTCATTATTTAACATGCCTTTTACACGAACCAAATACTCTTTTTCGATGTTATTTGAAGATTTTGTAAGCTTAAGTGCAAGATCTCCATCATTAGTTAATAATAGACAACCACTTGAATCATAATCAAGACGACCGATTGGGAATATTCTGTTTTGTAAATCTATATCTTCAATAAGATCCATGACAGTTCTTCTACCACGATCATCACTAGCAGTTGTTAAGTAACCTGTAGGCTTATTTAAAACATAATAAACCTTGTCTTCTTTTGCAATTTGGTTACCATCAACTCTGATGTCGTCATTATAGCTAGCTTTAAATCCAAGTTCTCTAATAACTTTACCGTTAACTGTAACATGACCATTAACGATAAGCTCTTCACTCGCTCTTCTACTAGCAACACCGCATGAGGCCATTATCTTTTGAAGACGTTCTAAATTATTCTTTTTAGCATTCTCATCCATAGATAGTGCCTCCTTTCTTAAAATACAACAAATTATACCATAAATTAGTCTAAATTAAAAGGTATAGACTAAACAATATAACTCTTATACACATTTATTTATATTAACAAAAAAGTAATGAAAAATCAAAGACTATTTTTAGTATTTGCAGGAAATTTTTTCAAAATAAAATGCTTATAGTTTTCGCCATAAGCATTCATTTATTATTTAGTTAATGATTTCTTCATTAAGTTTTCAAGTAAGCTTGAGAACTCACGTGGATTATCAAGAGGTAATCCTTGGTTAATTAAAGCTTCATCATATAATAACTTAGAATAATCCTTAACACTATCCTTAGATTCTTTATATGATTCTTGAATTAACTTAAACAATTCGCTATTAGAGTTAATTTCAAGAATACGTTCAGCCTTTACTTTGTTATCACCTTGTTGGCTATTCAAAACCTTTTCCATCTCAAATGAGATACCTTCACCGCTTGATAAGCAACAAGCACTATCAGTTAAGTGTGTAGAAATAACTACATCCTTAACATCAGGTAAAGCTTCCTTAATTGAAGTTAATAAATCCTTATTATCTTCTTTAACCTTTTCAATATCCTTCTTCTCATCATCACTTAATAAATCTAAATCAGAAGAATTGATATTCTTAAATTCAACCTTGTCATATTCGCGAAGAACTTGAATCATGAATTCATCTACATTATCAGTTAATACTAATACATCATAACCTTTATTCTTTAAAGATTCCATTTGAGGTAACGCAAGAACCTTGTCCTTGTTATCAGCACTAGCGTAATAAATATTCTTTTGTCCTTCTACCATATGGTCTTTATATTCTTTTAATGTAACTTTTGTATCACTATTAGTAGTGCTAAATAAGATTAAATCTTGTAATTTATCTTTCTTTTCACCAAAGTTTTCATAAACACCATATTTTAAATTGATGCCATAAGCATTAAAGAATTCTTCATATTTAGCTCTATCTTTGTCGCATAATTTCTTTAATTCAGATAATATCTTAGATTCAACAGACTTAGCAATTAAAGTTAAAGCCTTATCCTCTTGTAGCATTTCACGAGAAATGTTTAAAGGTAAGTCTTCAGTATCAACTAAACCTTTTACAAACTTTAAGTAGTCAGGTAATAATTCTTTACACTTATCTAATACAAATACACCCTTAGTATATAGTTGTAAACCTTTTTCAAACTTAGAACTATATAAATCATAAGGAGCCTTCTTAGGAATAAATAATAGAGATCTATAAGTTACATTACCTTCAACATTAGATTGAATAGTAAGAAGTGGATCTTGCCAATCCATAAATTTAGACTTATAGAAGTTATTTAATTCTTCATCTTTAACATCTTTCTTGTCTTTTTTCCAAATAGGAGTCTGTGAATTGATAGTTTCAAGTTCACGAGTTTCTTCAGTCTTAGGATTACCTTTTTCATCCTTTTCTTTTGAAGGAACAAACTTAGTTACCCAAGTCTTAATTGGATATCTTACATAATCAGAATATTTTTTGATTAAATCTTTGATAGTATATTCATCAAGATATTCATCATATTTAACATCATCTGTATTAGGTCTTAAATGTAATACAATCTTACTACCTTCATTTAATCCTTCTGCTTCATCAATAGTATAGCTATCTAATCCTTCTGATACAAACTTATATCCTTTAGCATCAAGAGGAGATTTAGTGTAAACCTCAATAGAGTCAGCGACCATAAATCCTGAATAGAAACCAACACCAAATTGACCAATGATATCAGTATCATTCTTTTCACCTTTCTCAGTCATTTCTTCAACGAATTGACGGCTTCCACTACGAGCGATAGTACCTAGATTATTTACAAGTTCATCATGTGTAAATCCGATACCATTGTCAGTAATAGTTAAAGTTCTTTTCTCTTTATCAGCTTCAACTAAAATCTCATAATCTAGATTCTTTATATTTTGATTAGTTAAGCTTAAATAATGTCTTTTATCAATTGCGTCACTCGCATTTGAAATTAACTCACGTAAGAAAATTTCTTTATGAGTATAAATTGAGTTAATCATCATATCAAGTAAACGTTTAGTTTCAGTTTTAAATTCAAATTTTTCTGCCATAATATATAACCTCCAAATTTTAACACCTATATTATAGTTTCAGTTTTTGGCACTGTCAATAGGTAAGTGCCAAAAAATTAGGCAAAACTATTCTTTAAATTAAACCATAAATTAGCTATAATATTATTAACGAGGATGGTGTATTATGTTAGACATTACAAAACAATTTTCAAAAAGCTTACAAGCTAATATATCTACTGCTATTTTATTACCAGACAACTATAATTCGGTAAATACTGTATATAACGCATATTATATATTATCTGAAACTAATCCTTTCATTGGTAGTAATCAATTTCAAGAATTAGTTAATAAAAAAAATATCGCACTTATTGCGATATTCCCTAGTTTAAACATCAAAAAGAATGTTTTATTATTTGAATCATTCAAATCTCAATATGACTTTTCATATTTATATCAAGAATCAATAATTAATCAAGTAATACCTACTCTTGAAAGAATTTATCGTTTAAACAATAACTATATGAATAAATCAGTTATTGGATTAAATAATATGGCACTTATTGCATATACAATTGCCCATGATTTCACTTCTTCATTCGGTCATGTTTATTCAATAAACCTAGACATTACTCCATTTAAAGCCGAATTTTTAGCCTACATGAAATCAAAATTTGATCCTAATATTGGAATCCATATTTCATTTACTGATGATACATATAATTATGCATCAAATATTTATAAAATGTTTGGTATAACAGAACTTGAAGAAAACACTTCTTCAAACCTAGCTGAATTAATTGAAAAATTATAAAATATAAAACACCTAAGAATAAAATGAACCCCATAAGTTTCAAAGTAAAATTAGAAAGACTTATGGGGTTTTTATTAATTATATAATTTTAAA
>CAMNGZ010000041.1 GCA_946538835.1 uncultured Clostridium sp.
TCCATATGAGTACGTTCCATACCATGGCTTGCAGCAACACCTTGACCAATAAGAGCTCCCTTACAATCAACACCACTTCTCCATGCAGCTCCGATATCTGAACCATAGAATGGGAATATATCAACTGTATAATTTAATTTTTTCTTTTTAGCAATATTGATTAAGCGAGTAGTTAAATCATAACTATATGGACCACCTGAATCTTTAGCACAAATTGATACTGCAAATTCATTACCAGCCAAATCTAATCCAACGCAACCCATATCGACAGTTACAAATTCAGAAATAGATTGATCAACTGTAGCCGCACCATGTCCTACTTCTTCTTGATTAACAAAATAAACATATGTATTATAATGAGGTAATACATTATTATCTTTCATTTCCTTTAAAACACCAAGAATACCAATTACTGAGCCCTTATCATCAATGAATCTAGATTTTAAGAAACCACTTTCTGTTAAAACAGTCTTAGGATCGTAACAAATATAATCACCATTAGAAATGCCAAGAGCTTCAACATCAGCACGGTTCTTAACGATTTCATCAATTCTAACAATCATAGTATCTAAATTTCTAGGAGCTGACTTAGCGTCTGCATAAACATGAACGCTAGCTTCCTTGCATAAAATTGTACCTGTATAAACCTTATTATCACGAGTTACAATCTTACAATATTCACCATCAAGTGTTGGAATTGAAGGACCACCAATGTTTGTGACACTAAGTGTACCATCAGAATTAATTGATCTAACCATAAGACCTAATGTATCAACATGTGCACTAGTTGCAACAGTCTTTGTAGTATCTCTACCTTCAATAAACAACTTAATATTTCCTTTATTAGTTACGCTAGCCTTGTATCCTAACTTATCCAATTCTTCCAAAATAACTTTATCAACATTCTCACTAAATCCAGTAGGGGAGTCAGTTAAGAATACTTTATTAACTAAACCTTTAACATAATTTAAATCCATAGTTTCACCTCGCACCTATTATATCATATTGACTATACAAACATAACTTCAATTACATTTTCTTTAATAATACTACTATAATCATCAAATATAATATCATCTTTGATGCTTATTATATGTCCGCTATGGAATTTATAATATCCATTAGAATAAAATCTTATTATAACAAACAAATTATTTTTAAATGCTTTAGTCAAATTTCTATTAATCTCTTCTTCTTGGTCACTACTCAAACTAATCTTAGGCTCTTTTAAATAATTGATACACACTTCTTCTAATGATTCCTTATAACCTTCAAGTGCATCAAATGGCTTAAAATTGACTCCTTTTCTATCAACACTATTATGCATTATGTCCTCCTATCATTAAGTTTCGATTCAATTGATTGCTGTCAGGCATTAAGGAGACAGCTCTAACAAGTGAATTCTTTCCATAAACTTTTCTAATCTTACAAATACTATCAATCACTTTATCTTCTCGCTTATCTAAATTATCAAAAATAGACATTTGAAAATGATTCTTGCAGATGTTAGAAATTGATACACCAACTCGCCTAATTAAACCGTCAGGAACATATTCAAAAATTTTTATGAAACCTTTATATAAATCTGTATAAAGATTAGTAAATTTATTCAACCGCATACTCATGTGATAACATGTATTATTAGAATATCCAATAAAAAGAGAAATAGTATCTCCTTTTAAAGATTTATTAAATAATTTTATTGCTAGTTCGTTAACCATCTCAACAACTATCTGCCTAGCATTAGTTTTCACATAATCTTTAAATAGAATTTGTGACTCTTGAACCGACTTAGGTATAACTAAAATCGAATTTTTAGCTTCTTTAAGCTTTGTAGAGTCTATCCCTCTTGAGTGGTCAAATATCTCAAGACCAATTAAGCCGAATTCTTTTTTAAGCCTATCCTTATCTTCATCCATGATATCGTTTAAGCAAAAATATCCCATCTTATTTAATCTTGCCATTATTCTATCCCCAATACACCATATCTTATTTAATGGCTTTACATTTCCTATGGTTTCACTAAAGTTCTCATAATTAACAATTCCAATTTCTTCTGCATTATGCTTAGATAAAATATCTAATGCCACTTTAGCCTGAAACATATTTTCGCCAATTCCGATTGTTACAACAAGTCCAGTTTCTTTCAATACAAATTTCTTAATCATTCTTGCGAGATCTAAAGGGCTCATATTGTAATATTTTAAATAAGGTCCTAAATCCATAAACCCTTCATCAATTGAATACATATAGATGTCGCTTGCTGAAAAAAAGTTTAAATAACACCTATAAACATCACATGAAGCTTCTATATATTTATGCATTCTAGGTCTAGCATAAATAATTGGAATATCACGCGGAAGATCATACGCCCTACTTCTAGAAGCTATTCCTAACTTTTTTAAATAAGGAGTTACAGCCAAAGTGATTGCGCCTTTACCTCTTAAAATATCACATACTACAAGTGGGGTAGTAAAGATGTCTAAGTGTCGAAGCTTGCACTCAACAGACGCATAAAATGATTTTAAATCGATACACATAAACATCTTATCACCTCAAATATAATGATAATGTTTATAATCACATTATTAATGTAAGTTTAACAAAAAGAAAAAAGACATCCATATTGATATGATATCGTTATAGATGTCTTATGTTTTATTTAATATTTTTATAATCAGCAGCTAACTTTTCTGGAGTGAATCCGAAATGTTCATGCATTACTGAAATTGGAGCTGAAATACCAAATGTGTCAATACCTTTAACATTTCTAGCATACTTATACCAAGGCATAGTAGCACCCATTTCGATTGCAAATCTCTTTTGGCAAGAGCTTGGCAAAATACGCTCTTGATATTCCGCTGGTTGATTATCAAATGCAAATGGACTTGGCATAGATACAACACGAATTGAGTATCCGTCTTTTTCAAGTAATTTTGCAGTTTCTAATGCGATTGATAATTCTGAACCTGATGAAATGATAATACCATCAAACTTATCGTTTGTTTGATATAAAACATAAGCACCAAGCTTAACACCATTTCTATCAGTATTTTCAAGAACTGGTAAACCTTGACGGCTTGTTGTAATAACTGTTGGCGTGTAAACTGAGTTGATTGCACTATCTAATGCACCATATACTTCGTTTGCATCAGCAGGACGAATTACATTACAGTTTGGAATTGAACGTAGCATTGAGAAGTGTTCAATTGGTTCGTGAGTAGGACCATCTTCTCCGACACAAACTGTATCATGTGAGAATATAAATATTGATGGAATACGCATTAATGCTGCTTGTCTAATAGCAGGCTTCATATAATCACTAAACACGAAGAAACCACTGCCAAAACTCTTCAAGCCACCATGCAAATTGATACCATTTACAATAGCACCCATGGCATGTTCTCTTACACCGAAGCGAATATTTCTACCAGTTAAGAATTTAGGTTCAAAGTTACCATCAGCTCCACGAACGAATGTAGAAGGAGTTAAATCAGCAGAACCACCAATTAAAGATGGAATTTGACGGCTGTATTCATCAAGAATGGCACCAAGAATCTTTCTTGTTGATTCTTTATCACCAGCTTTATATGTAGGGAAGTTAGTATAATCAACATTAAATGAATTGAACATAAAATTAGTTAATTCATTATATAATTCTGTATATTTTTTGTGATATACTTGAAGATTTTCAGACCAAACCTTATCAGCATTTTGTCCACGAAGAGTTACATTTTCTTTATAGAAATCATAAACTTCAGCTGGAACTTCGAATGGAGCATAGTTGTAATTAAGATTCTCTCTTAGCTTCTTAGTGTTTTCAACACCAAGTGGCTTACCATGGCATAAATTAGAACCAGAATCAGGTGAACCATAACCAATTACAGTCTTTACTTCAATTAAAGTTGGCTTTAAGCTGTTTTTTGCACGAGTGATTGCTTCATCAATAGCATCAACATCATTACCATCACGAACAAGCTCATAATTCCAACCCATAGCTTCAAACTTAGCACCCATATTTTCTGTATTTGCAAGTTCTACTTCTCCATCAAGTTGAATATCATTTGAGTCAAATAATACAATTAACTTATTCAATTGTAAATGGCCTGCAAATGATGCTGCTTCTTGGGCAATACCTTCTTGAAGATCACCATCACCACAAAGTACATATGTGTAGTGGTTAAAAGGTTTTAAAATTTCTCTATTAAAATGATTAGCTAAATATTTTTCTGCTAAGGCCATACCAACAGCAGTTGCAAAACCTTGACCAAGAGGTCCTGTTGTCATTTCAACACCAGGTGTATGTCTATATTCAGGATGTCCTGGGGTTTTTGAATTATATTGTCTGAATTCTTTTAAATCATCTAAAGAAATATCATATCCTGATAAATGATATAATGCATAAAGCATAGCGCTTCCGTGACCAGCAGATAATACAAATCTGTCACGATCCCACCAAGTTGTATTTTCAGTGTCAATATTAATGTGACGAGTAAATAACGTATGAACAATAGGTGCACTACCAAGCACAATACCTGGATGACCTGAATTCGCCTTGTTGATCATTTCAACTCCAAGTAGACGAATCGTATTAATGCATAAATTATCTATATTTTTTACCATTTTAAACTCCTATATTACGTTTCTCTTGTACTATTTTGTTTCCTTATTATCTTCTGCTTCTTCTTGTCCTTCTGTTTTATCTAAAACTTCTTCATCTTCAGTTTCTACAACATTAGTTGCTTGATCAGAAGTTTCAACAGCTTTTGTTTCATTTTGTTTATCATCTTGATTATCAAAATATTCATCAATATAAGTTCTTTGATTCTTTAATAATGATGTATATTTAGTTTCACCAAATAATTCTTTAATCTTTGCTAAAGATTCTTGCTGTGCTAATGCCACTTTGTTATAAATATTCTTTCTTAAGAACATCATAACAATTAAGAAAGCAAATGGAATGCCTAGTGTTAGACCCAATTGTAAACCATCTTGCATTTGAGCTCCCTTAAAGAAATTGTTCCAGTTAGCGAAAAGTAAGAAAAGTACTAATACACCAATTGTCAAAGGCAATACTAAATGACGAGAAAAATTGGATTGTAATGTGTCACACTTATCCCAGAATCCAAGCCAGATTTCGTTTACTTCAACAGTATACAACTCATGTAGTTTTTCAAAATAATTCTTTTCTACAGCAAGACGATAGTTAACACCATCTTTGCTAGACCATACTGCAAACTTACCTTGAGCAGTAAATTCCTTTAAAACATCTGCATAGTCATTCATATAATAAAGTTCAACTGAGTGCTTTCCACATTGTTGTACTTCAAAAGGTGTACTAGGAACAGGTACATAGTCTTCACCTGGTGCTGGTTCCTTGTATGGCATTAAGCCAAGTACATCATATAATCTTTCATTAATTTTCATGGTTTGTGTCCTTTCTAATATTTGATTTAATTATATCATATTTTTAAACTTTACAAATAATCTTTTTCTTGTAATTATTATGATATAATATGAATTACGAGGTGTTTATTATGGATAAGAAAAAAATATTAGTTGTTGAAGATGAGAGAGAAATATCTAAAATTACAAAAGCCTACTTTGAAAAAGCTGGTTTTGAAGTATATCAAGCCTTTGATGGGCAAGAAGCTTTAGACATATTTAGGGATATAGATTTCGATCTTATTACTCTAGATATTATGTTGCCAAAGTTAAATGGTTTTGAAGTGTTAAAAATTATACGTTCTAGTTCACTAGTACCAGTAATCATCATCACAGCACTAGATGACGAAGATAATATTTTAAAAGGATACGAACTTAAAGTTGATGACTATGTACCAAAGCCATTTAACCCTAAGGTGTTAGTAGCTAAAGCTCTAAATCTATTGAATAGATTAGATAAAATTAGCGAAACCGTAACATATACAAAAGGTGGTTTAACACTTGATTTCGAATCTCATAAGGTTAAGAAAAATGACACTTGGTTAAACCTATCTAAAACTGAGTTTGACCTTTTAGCTCTTCTTATCAAACAAGAGGATAGAACTTGTTCACGTGATATGTTGTTAGACGAAATTTGGGGTCTAGACTCTTTTGTTGATAATCGTATCGTTGATACATATGTAAAAAATTTGAGAAAGGAAATTTCTCCATATAACTACATTAAGACTATTTATAAATCAGGTTATATGTTCACATTAAAAGATGAAAAATAAGCAATTATTTGAATCATTAAAAGTCAAACTATTCCGTTCTTTTTTAATTGCGTTCTCTATTTTATATATAGTAACTCTAATACTTGCAATATCTAGCGCTATCTGGTTTAAAAACAGATTATATACTATAACTTGTATTGTAATAATGTTCTTACTTACAATAATACCAGTTGTCTATATGTATTATTTAAAACTATTGCTAGATCCATTAGCAAAAATAAATGATTACATAAAAATGCTATCAACATTTAGATATTATAAAAAGAAAGAATATACTAATGTTGAAGACTATCGTATCTTACTTGATAACATATCTCTTCTTTCTAACTTGCTAGAAGAGACTAAATTAAATTACGAACAATATAAAAATAGAATCAATGATTTAAATAGCAAACGCGAAATCATTGAATTACAGGAACGGGATTTAATATATTCTATTTCTCACGAATTAAAGACACCTCTATCAATCATTGAAGCCGGTGCCTGTGCTATTCTTGACGGTATATATGAGGGTGAAGAAGCCACTAACGAATTGAATGAGATAGTTAATGAATGTAAAATATCCGTGTCAATGATTCAAGACGTATTAAATGTATTCAAACTTGAGCGTTCTGATTTCAAATTAGATAATGAATTATTCAATCTAACAGATTTAGTTAATGAAAAACTAAAATCATTCGATGAATTATTCAAAAAATATAAAACTAATCTAATATTGAACGTTTCACCTGCATTCATATACGCTGATAAAAAACAAATTGGTACTGTCTTATCAAACGTAATAAACAACGCAATAACAAATTCACCTATCGGTTCAGATATATTAATTAACGTATCTCAAAAAGGAAATGAAGCAATTTTTGATATAACCAATAGCAATTCTTCAATTCCAGAAGAAAAGATTGACCACATATTTGAACCATTTATTAAAATTGATGAATCACATACAAAAAAAGAACATAAAGGAAACGGATTAGGCTTATACATCGTTAAACAAATCTTAAACAAATTCAATTATGACTTTGGAATTATGAATGTTAAAAACGGAGTTAAGTTCTTCTTCGTAGGATCAAAAAAATAAAATCAGCATTAATGCTGATTTTTTTATATTCAATAATTAAAATAGTAATCCAATGAAATTACCTAAAATATTATT
>CAMNGZ010000042.1 GCA_946538835.1 uncultured Clostridium sp.
TATAAAGTATGAATTTCGTTTATTATGGGATGTTAAAAGGAGAGAAAAATGAAAATAAAAGCGATTGAATTAAGGAAAGACGGATTCATGACGGAAGGATTCGCATTTGGAGGAGAGGAAGGTTATTTATCATTTGATAATAAAAGACGCTATAGATCAAGTCTTCAAAATTATTTGATTGATACGGGAGAAGAAGTTATCTTAATTGATACAGGTTTTCCTAAAAGTACACCTGTTACAATTCCAGACAATAACACTATGATATATCCAGGATACTATGTTGGAGAATACGTTGAACAACTTGAAAAACTTGGGTATAGAAAAAGTGATGTTACAAAGATTATACTTACACATAAGCATTTAGATCATTCTGGATGCCTTAAAGATTTTCCTAATGCTAAAATTTATGTGTCAGAAGAAGAATCGATGTCCGAAGAACTTAAGGATTTAGAAAATTTAGTTATTGTTAAGTTTTTATCAGGACCATATAAGAATTTCCCTCAAAGTGAAAAAATATGCGATAACATTTATATGATACGTGCTAAAGGACATACTAATGGTAATTCATTGGTTATATTAGAAGATAAAGATTTGTATTATATGTTTCAAGGCGATATCACATATACTGATGAAGCTCTTTATCTAAATAAATTATCTATCGTATTTGAAGATATAGTTGAGGCTCGTATTACGTTAGATAGAGTTAGAGAGTTTGTTAGTAATAATAAGACTATTTATTTATCAACGCATACACCTCTTGGTATTGAAAACCTAGAAAATAAAAAAATTATTGATCTAGATAATATGCTTGACCCAATACCAGTTAAAGATGTTGTTGTTAAAAAAGCTAGTGGTAAATATATATGTCAAATATGTGGCTTTGTGTATGACCCAATGGAGGGGATGTTGGAAAAGGGAATAGCTAAAGGTACACCATTTGAGGCATTACCGGATGACTTTAAATGTCCTAAATGTGGTGCAGATAAATCTAAGTTTTCAAGAGGTTAGTTTATGATATTTGAAGTCGCATTAATTATAGCTAATATCTTATCATTCTTAGGTAATACTACATTTACTTTAAGTAGTATTTTTAAAAAGAAGAATTGGATATTACTTTTACAAAGTATTGCTCATATTTTATCTAGTATAGCTGAAATCATTAATAAGGCTTATTCTGGTTTAGTTCAAGAAATTGCCAGTTTGTTAAGGGATTTAGTGCTAGTATTTGTAAATAAAGATAATAAGCTTTTAAAGATTATTATTACGCTAATATTCGTAGTAATTGGTTCGGTTATTGGTACCGTTTTAAATTTTAAATTAAATCAAAATAATTGGTATGATTATTTGCCAATTTTAGCAACTATTTCTTATACAATTTTCTTAATTATTTCTGAATATAGTAAGAAATATCAAGAAGTGTTTATTAAAGTTGGATTAATATTTAATTCTATTGGTTGGATCATTTATACATTATTTTATAAATTATATCCACCTACAATATTTAATTCTATAACTATTATTTCTAGTTTGGTAACTATTGTATTGTTCTTCAAAAAGAAACCTGATAATAAAGATAATGAATAACATCATATTATTTTAAAAATTGGATACGTTTTCAAAAAAAATATATATTGTAATATTTAATTTTTAGTATATAATTCATCTCAAATAGCTATGAAATGAAGTAGTAATTATAATATACTATTAAGCGAGTTACCGTATGGTGTAAGGGTAATATAGGAATATATAATGAACGTCTCATGGAGCTGATAGTCGAATAAATAAGACTTATCCGGGTTCGCCCGTCAAAGCGTCTGAGTTTGATAGAACTCATAGAGTGCTTAGGTAGTGATGCTTAAGTAACTAAGGTGGCACCGCGTATTTATACGTCCTTAGACTTTATTTTGTCTATGGACGTTTTTTTATTCCATAGACGTGGAGGATTTATATGAAAATTAAAAAATTTTTATTAGCTTTCTTAATTGTTTTAGTGATAACTTTAGGTTTATCAAGTTGCAAGAAAAATAAGACAATTAAGGTTGCGACTAATGCTCAATTTGCTCCATTTGAATATTATGATGGAGATGAAATTAAGGGATTTGATATTGATTTAATTAGAGAATATGGCAAATATGCCAATGTTGATGTTGAAATTATTAATATGGATTTTGATGCAGCTCTAATTAGTGTATCTACAAAAAAAGCTGATTTAGCTATTGCAGGTATTACGTCTAATGAGACTAGAAAGAAAATATTGTCTTTTTCTAATCCATATTATTCAGCTGACCAAGTTGTTATTGTTAGATCAAATTCTAAATATTCTAGTTTAGCTAATGAAGAAGACTTACTTGAAGCTTTATCTCATGATTCTGCTAAAATTGGTTGTCAAAGAGGTACAACTGGTCAATATTACATTGAGGGGGATACTGAATGGGGCTTTGCAGGAATTAAGAATGCTACATGCAAAATGTATGATGATGGTCCTTTAGCAGTCAAAGCTTTATCAGATGGTAAAATAGATGCTGTTATTATAGATTCAGCTCCTGCTAAGCTTTATGCCAAATCTATTGGTGGAGTTACAATTGTTGATAATGTTGTTTTAACTAGTGAAGAATATGCTGTCGCTATTAATTTAGAAGACACTGAATTATTAAATTCAATCAATGAATTTATTGATTCATTTAAAAATGGAGATTCTTACAATAAGTTGATGCTAACTTATTTTGGAAATGAAGATATATTGAAAAATAATAAAGTATTTAGTGATGAAAATATCAAATCTATTTTTAAAGGATTAGGTAATACATTTTTAATTACTTTTGTAGCATTCATTATTGGTATATTAGTAGGTACATTAGTTTCTTTAGCAAATGGCATTCAATCAAATAGATGGTATGCTTATTTAGCTAAAGGTGTTGCAAAAACTTATGTGGCTTTATTTAGAGGAACACCTATAATGGTTCAATTACTAATTATTTATTATGTTATTTTTAGATTCTTTGAAGGTAATGCAATATGGATTGCAATGTTAGCGTTTGGATTAAATAGTGGTGCATACGTATCTGAAATAATCAGAGGTGGTATTAACTCTGTTGGTACTGGGCAAATGGAAGCTGCAAGAAGCTTGGGTCTTCCTTATCACACTGTAATGAGACGTGTAATTTTACCTCAAGGAATTAAAAATTGCTTACCATCTCTTGGTAATGAATTTATTTCACTAATTAAAGAAACTTCTGTTGTAGGTTTTATTGGTGCATTTGATTTAACTCTAGCATTTAGAAAGATTGCAAATGCGACTTTTGATTATACTACTGCATACTTAGTAATGGGACTTGTATATTTTGTAATTGTTTTCTTAATTACAATTTGTCTTAATTATCTTGAAAGGAGACTTCAACATGATAGAATTAAATAATGTTTCTGTAGTTTTAAAGAAAAAATTAATATTAGATAATATTAACTTAACTATTAATAAAGGCGAAGTTGTATCTATTATCGGACCAAGTGGTAGTGGTAAATCAACATTAATTCGTACTATGAATCACTTAGCTAAGCCAAGTCAAGGTACTGTTAAATTTAAAGAAGAAGTCTTAACTGATAAGAATATCGATAAAATTAGACAAAATGTTGGTATGGTTTTCCAACAATTTGAATTGTTTCCTCATTTAAGCGTATTAGAAAATATTATTTTAGCACCAGTAACACTTAAAAAGAAGACAAGAGAAGAAGCTGTAAATGACGCAAAATCTTTATTAGAACGCGTGGGTTTATTAGATAAGATTGATAGTTATCCAAGTAGTTTATCAGGAGGACAGAAGCAACGTATCGCTATCGTTCGTGCTCTTATTATGAATCCTGAGGTTATGTTATTTGATGAACCAACTTCAGCATTAGATCCTGAAATGGTTAAAGAAGTGCTTGATGTAATTAAAGAATTGGCTAAAAGTGGTATGACTATTTGCATTGTCACTCACCAACTAGAGTTTGCAAAAAAGATTTCTTCTCGTGTCCTTTTTGTTGCGGATAAACATATTGAAGAAGATGGAACCCCAGACGAGGTTTTTAATAATCCTAAGAGCCAAAGATTAAAAGATTTCCTTTCTAAAGTTGAATCAATTTAAGAATAGGCAGTTATAGAGATATAACTACATTTAGTTTTCAAATTGTAAAAAAAATTATATAATAAAGTTAATGAAAGAAGGAGAATTTTTATGCAAGGACAATTTACTTATCAAAATCCTACCAAATTAATTTTTGGTAAAGATTCTATGAAAGAGTTAGTTAATGAACTAGCTTTGTATGGAAAAAATGTGACTTTAGTATATGGTGGAGGATCTATTAAAAAGAGCGGAATTTATGATCAATGTCTTAAAGCTTTAAAAGAAGCAGGTAAGACAGTTTCTGAAATTTCAAATGTTATGCCAAATCCTACAAGTGATAAATTAATTGAAGGTGTTGCTATCGCAAGAAAGGCTAACACAGATTTTATTTTAGCTGTTGGTGGAGGTTCTGTTATTGATTATGCTAAAGCTTTAGCTGTCTCTATTCATGAGCCTGAAGATCCATGGGAAAAGTTTTTTATTCGCTTTGAAGAACCTGATAAAGAAATTGTACCAATTGGTTCAATTCTTACTATGGCAGGAACTGGTAGCGAAATGAATACAGGTTCAGTTATCACAAATACTCATCAAAAGTTAAAGATTGGTCATGTCTTTAAATCTTCTCTTGTGTTCCCTCGTTTTTCTATCTTAAACCCTGAATTCACTTACACATTACCTCATTATCAAATGGTCGCAGGTATATATGATATTATGAGTCATATTTGCGAACAATATTTTTCTGGTACTGATGATAATACAAGTGATTATTTAGCTGAAGGTTTGATGAAATCATTAGTCAAGTCTAGTTTAGTAGCAATAGAAAATCCATTAGATTATGAAGCTAGGTCTAATATTATGTGGACTGCAACCTGGGCATTAAATAAATTGATTTGTTGTGGAAAAGAAGAAGACTGGATGGTACATATGCTAGGTCAAGCTGTAGGCGCTGTTACTAATGCTACACATGGTATGACTTTAGCTGCTGTAACTAAAGCCTATTATACTCATATAATGCCTTATGGACTAGATAAATTTGTTCGTTTTGCAAGAAATGTTTGGGATGTTAAAGAAGAAGCTGATAAAGAGACAATCGCTAAGCGTGGACTAGATTCAATGTTAAATTGGATGAAAAAAATTGGTTTAGTTATGAATTTAAGAGAACTTGGTGTTAATGAATCTAATTTAGAAGATGTTGTGAAAGCTACAGTTTTATTAGATGGTGGCTATAAGAAATTAGATAAGGATGAAGTTAGAGAAATTTTAAAAGAATCTTTATAATTTTAAATAATGAAATGTGCAATAAAATGCACATTTTTCTTTTTTAACAAAAAAGTACTATTATTTCATATTGTGCAAGTCGAATAATGTCATAGCTTTGTCGAATAATCTTGTTTTGTGGCAATTTTTGATGTAGAATAAAATTAAAGAATAGGGATAAAATATGGCAAAAAAAAGAAATCGATTATTTTTATTTTTAAAAGTTATATTTATAACGCTAATCTTATTTTGTATAGGATTTGGTTTTGTTGTGCTTTGGAAAAATCGAAATAGTCTACCATCTAGCTCTTTAATTAATATTTCTGTCGATGTTACTTGTATGTGTATAGGGTTACCACTATATATCAAACAAGTTTTCTCTCAACATAAAAATAAATCTAAAACATTTTTCGAATATATTATTTTGGAGGTAACAAATTATGCTAGAATTTGATACAAATGTTCCTAATGCATTTGACATTCGTCAAGAATTAGCTAAAATAGTTAAAAAAATAATAGACCTTGTTGGGATGACTGAAACAAATGATCAAGATGCTTTAAGTATAGTTAATGATAATATTAAAAGATTTGATACTATTTGCTTAAATGAGAAATTAGATAATTTAATTAGAAATTTAAGAAATCCTAGGAATGATTTAGTTAAAAATATATATGAAGACTTATATATAAAATTAGTTCGAGATGTAGTTAATTATGAAACTAAATTAAAAAATTTAGTTATTCTTGATTCTAATATTAACAACGTGAATCTTGTGTATATAAAAGCGTTAAAGGTTGCAATTGAAGCCTCAAATGCTTCAGATAAACTTAAAGAAGAGACGATTTTAAATATTAATGACACTTTTAAGTATAATCAAAGATTTTCTGATAAATTAATTAAATTATATAAAGATAAAGGATTTGATATTAATACTTACAAAGGATATCGGGATGCAACTTTATATGCTAATAAGGAACATATAAAGTTAAATAAAGATTTCTTAGAAAAGAAAAAATCTTTTGAAGCTTATCTTGAGGTAAAGAATAGACTTTATAAAGATGAGAAGGTTAGAAAACTAAATTTTTTGTATATCAAATATAAAAATGATTTAGCTCATATTTCTCTTTGCGCAGATGTTTTTAATGAATTTAGTGAAAAAAGCATATTAAAAATCAAGAATTTTATTAAAAATGTGGAAGATGGTAAAATTGAAGATAGCAAAGAATTTAGTGATCGTTTTAACATTTATTTTGAATCTAAAGTAAAACTTAATGAATTTGAACGTATAAATAGGCCAGTTCTTGATACTAATTATTATCAAAAACTTAATGGTCTTATTATAGCTACATTGTCTAGAGCTAAGCTTTTTGCAAATGTCTTTCCAAGAAACAAAACATTTTATGATATTGTTTGTGATAAGAATAGAGATACTAATAATTTTAAAGAATATTTATGGTATGTAATTAGAGATACTAATAATTTAGATAAAAAACTAGTATGTGCAGCTTATCAAAGATTATATGATAAATATTCTAAGAGATCAAAATTTTCCAAAATGTTTCATGCAAGTGAAAGAATAAGCTTAAAGGTTGCTAAACATATTATTAATGCTCATCTAATAAAATCTAATATGGTTAATTTAGATGAACAAATATATATTGAAGCACATAGTGAAACAGAAGAATATAAAGATTATATTTCAAATATTGAACGAATCTCAAATGAACCGAAAGAAGATTTGTTCAATAAATTAGATAATTGCGTTAAAGAATTAGATAATGAAAAA
>CAMNGZ010000043.1 GCA_946538835.1 uncultured Clostridium sp.
TGACTAATATACCTAGCCATGATATCGAAATATCTGATTGCACAATTTTAAAAGGTTTTGGTATTACAATTGGTAGTGAAGTTAGTGGTGGTATATTTAATGTCAATATTCATGACATTAAATATATAAACACTGATTGTGGTTTTAGAATTAAATCAAGTCCTACGAGAAAAGGATATATTAAAAATGTCACTTTATCTAATTTAGATATGATAGATGTTAAATTTCCAATACATGTATCACTTGATTGGAATAAAAATTATTCTAATCTTTGTATAAAGTTGCCAAGTGATTATAAAAAAGAAGAATATGTAGATAAGTTATTAGCTCCTGTTGATGATTCAATTCCCAACACAATAATAGATAATATTGTTGTTGATAATCTAAATTCTAAAACTACAAATGGTAAAGTAGAATCTAGAGCTTTTGAAATAATTGGATTTAAAGATAGTCCGATAATGGATTTCAAGATTAATAATTCAAATATTGAGGCAAGTGAATTCGGTAGAATTGGTTTTGCAAATGTCATATTTAATAATGTTAAAGTTAATGTCTTAGACCAAAATAAGCCAAGTAATGATGACTATGATAATCGGTAATAAGTATAATGTTTTATTTTGATAATGTTTATGATATAATACTTTAGTAATTTGTTAAAAAGAGAATAAAGAAGGTATTCCTATGGATTTAGTAGAAGAAATTAAGAGACTTAAAAAAGAGAAAAATGCGCTTATTTTAGCTCATTATTATCAACCAGATGAGATTCAAGATATTGCTGATTATCTTGGTGATTCATTAAAATTAAGCCAAATCGCTCGTGATTCTGACAGTAATTTTATCATTTTTTGTGGCGTTTCATTCATGGCAGAAACTGCTAAAATTTTAGCTCCAGAAAAACGTGTATTCTTGCCAGCTAAAAATGCAGGCTGCAGAATGACTAGATTTATCAATGCTAAATCTTTACAAGAGTATAAGGATAAGAATCCTGATACTAAGATTTTAATGTATGTTAATAGTGAAGCTGACGTTAAAGCGTTAGCTGATTGCTGTGTAACTAGTTCTAATGCGATGCAAATTATTAAGTATTATTTAGACAATGGTGAAAAGATTTTATACGCTCCTGACAAGAATTTAGCTAATTATGCTATGGAACAAATGGGCGTTAAATTTGAGGCTTGGCAAGGTTGCTGCATCACTCACCAAATGTTACAACGTGAAGAAGTATTAAAATTAAAGAAAAAGTATCCTAACGCTTTGGTTTTAGCTCATCCTGAGTGTAATTTAGAGGTACTTAAAATTAGTGATTATGTTGGTTCTACAAAAGGTATTATTCAATATGCCCATGAATCAGATAAGAAAGAATTTATCATTGCGACTGAAAATGGTGTATTACATCAAATGAAGAAGAATGATAGTGATAAGGTATTCCATATGGCTTCTCCTCGACTAGTTTGCCCTAATATGAAGTTGACAACTTTACAACAAGTATATGATTGCTTAAATGAAGAAGTTAATGAAGTGTTTGTTGATGAAACAATTGCGAAAGGCGCTAAGCGTAGCCTTGATAAGATGATGGAATTAAGTCAAAAATTAGTAAAGTAAAGGTGATATTATGAAGAAGGTAATCTTAGGATTATCAGGAGGTGTAGACTCATCAGCTGCAGCCATTCGTTTAAAGAATGAAGGATATGATGTTACTGGTGTGTTTATGCGTAATTGGGATAGCACATTAAATAATGATAGACTTGGAAATCCTACTGTAAATGATGATGTTTGTCCACAAGAAATTGATTATCAAGATGCTGTAGATGTTGCTAATAAGCTTGGTATTAAGATGGATAGAGTAGATTTCATTGAAGAATATTGGAATTATGTATTCAAATATTTCCTTGATGAATATGCTAAGGGTAGAACTCCAAATCCTGATGTTTTTTGCAACAAAGAAATTAAGTTTAAGGCATTTTTAAATTACGCCTTAAAACATGATGCTGATTATATTGCGATGGGACACTATGCTCAAGTTAGAAGAGAAGAATCTGGTAAGACACATTTGATGCGTGCTGTTGATCAAAATAAGGATCAAACATATTTCTTATGTCTTCTTTCTCAAGACCAAATTAGTCGAGCATTATTCCCGATAGGTGATATGGTTAAGCCTGATGTAAGAAAGCTTGCGGCTGAATATAATCTAGACACTGCTAAAAAGAAAGATTCAACTGGTATTTGTTTCATTGGTGAACGTAATTTCCATCAATTTTTAAAGAATTATCTTCCTGCTAAGCCAGGTAATATGGAAACAGTTGACCATAAAGTTATTGGTAAACATGATGGTTTAATGTATTATACAATTGGTCAAAGAAAAGGATTAAATATCGGTGGTCTTCATGGATTTAAGAATGAACCATGGTTCGTTCTTGGTAAGAACCTAAAGAGAAATGTTCTTGTAGTTGGTCAAGGTGAAGATAATAAGTTACTTCAATCTAATCGTTTAATCGCATCTCATGTTAACTGGATTTGTGATGTTCCTGAATGCGGGGACAAGACTTATCAAGCTAAGTTTAGATATAGAGAAAAAGATACTGATGTTAAGATTAAACTTTTAGATAATCAACAAATTGAGGTTTCTTATGAAATTAGCGAAGGTGTTACACCAGGTCAAATTGTATGTCTATATGACAAAGATGAGTGTATCGGTGGAGCTATAATTGAAGAAGTTTATTGGAACGACGAAATTCGTACAGTATTTAATGATTAAGGAGTTAAACTCCTTTTTCTTTTTTTAAAAATATTAGTTATAATATAGATGAATGAAGGAGTTATATATGAAATTAATTAGTTGGAATGTTAATGGACTTCGTGCTTGTAAGAGTAAAGGATTTGATGAATTCTTTAAGACTGAAGATGCTGATATTTTTTCTATTCAAGAAACTAAGATGCAAGAAGGACAAGCTGATTTAGAAATAGATGGATATTATCGCTATATGTCTAGTGCTTTAAAGAAAGGTTATTCTGGTACACTTGTCTACACTAAAATTAAACCATTAAGTGTTGTATATGGAGTTAATGGTTTATACAATGATGAGGGGAGAGTAATTACATTAGAATATGAAGATTTTTATTTGGTAAATGTATATGTGCCTAATTCTAAAGAAGGTTTATTAAGACTTGATTATAGAATGGAGTTTGAAGATAATTTTAGAGCGTATCTAAATTCTTTAAAAGAAAAGAAGAATGTTATTTTGTGTGGCGATTTAAATGTTGCCCATGAAGAAATTGATATTAAAAATCCGAAGACTAATCTTCGTAATGCGGGATTCACAATAGAAGAGAGAACAAAGTTTACAGAACTTTTAAATACTGGATTTGTAGATACATTTAGATCTCTATATCCTAAAACTATAACTTATTCATGGTGGAGCTATAGATTTCACGCAAGAGAGAATAATGCTGGCTGGAGAATTGATTATTTTGTTGTAAATGACAAATTTATGTCTAGAGTTAAAGATAGTTTAATATATACAAATCAATTTGGTAGCGATCATTGTCCTGTTGGACTTATAATCGAATAAATATGGACCAATTTTGTAAATTGGTCTTTTTAATTGTGGGATAATTTTGTTATTTTTTAAATCTATTTAAAAGATAATTTCAAGGTCTTTTATATATTTTTTTATGTTCTATAATAAATATAAAAGAAAGGGGTCTTAATATGAAAAAGAAACTAGGATTTATTTTTCTATCAATGTCCTTAATATTATTATATATATTGGCGAGCTGTAAAGTATTTGTGACTAAACCAAGTGTATCATATAGTGATATTAAGTTTAATTCACTAACTAGTAGTGTAACTTTTCAATTAGACATAACTGATAGTGAATCAGTTGGTTCTAACTACATAGTTAATTTAGCTAATCAAAGCGACACTTCTTCAAATACGGAAAGCCAAGAAGTGAAGAATTTAAGTGACAAATATACTTTTGAAAATATCGTTGTTGGTGATACTTATACGATTTATGTCAGCTGTACAATTGATGGCCAAAATATAGAACTTAATAATAAGGCCAACTTCACCGCAACAGATGAGAGTATATCTCAAAGTCTTGGTATTTATTTTGAAGATGAAACTGTTGAATATGATAAATTAAGACATTATTTATATTTCTATTATGATGATAATGCGGTGAGCGGAATACTTAAAATTGGTATAAATGGTGTCTCTTATAAGGTACAATATGATAATTCCAATGTGTATCAAACTGAACCAGGTGAATATAAATATACAATAAATATTTACCAATTGAGTGGTAATTATTATAGTCTTGTAGAAAGTATAACCAAGACTTTAATTATAAAAAAAGCTAGTACTTTATACACATTTAATGATATTGTTACGGAATATGATGGTAATAAAGTTAAAGAACCTTTCACATATGAGGGATTAACATATAAATATTATGACTCTAACAATAAAGAGGTAGAACCAATTAATCCTGGTACTTATACAGTAGCTTATGAATTTACTGGTGATAATTATTATGAAGCATTGAGTGGTACTTATACCTTAACTATTAAGAAGGGTACTATCACTTCATTTATTAAAAATCAAACTATTAAGCTTGGTGAAGTGAATGAATTAAAGATTGATGATGAATCATTCTCTTTAAGTAATGTGGATTATACAGTCACATATTATGACTCAAATAATAATGTTGTTGATAAAATTAATAGTGTTGGTAAATATAAAGCCTATATCACTATTTTGGAAAATGAATTCTATTATGGCCTTGAAACTATTGTAGATTTAAATGTTGTTGATGAATTAAAAGATTCAATTATAGTTTCTAATGTTTCAAGCTTCAGTGTTGAAACAGGAAATTATATGCCAGGTAGTAAAAAAAATATAAATTATTATAATTATATTCAAATTTATAATAATTCATTTGAAACTATTGATTTATCAAATGTTTCACTTGATGTGTTTGGTCAATCTTACACATTATCTGGTTCAATAGATAGTAATAAAACTTATACCGTATTAATTTATTCTAACAGCTTAAAAATAACAATCAATAATTTTTATTTTGGAGCTCAAAAAATTGATTTTTCTAAATATGCGGATCAAGTAATAAAATCAACTTCAAGTTCAAAATTAGCAAGTGTTAAATTAATTAATCAAGATAATACAATAGATTTAACATTTGATACAGAATATGATGATTATTTTGCAACTTTAAATAATAATAAATCTACATTAGGAAAAAATTATGTATATAATTATTCATCTTGTGATTCGTTACAAGAAGTTGTTGAAAAATTAGCTAATTCTACATTTACTACTTTGACACCAACTGTTTCGTTCAATGAAATTTCAAGTATTTCTCAAACAAGAATAAGTGAATTATATGATGTGGTTGCAACTGACGCTTTAGGCAATAATATCAGTATCACAAGTGATATGATTGACTTATCTAATTTGACTAATGAAAATATTGGTCATAATGTAGGTATCACATATAACATTTATGATAGTTATGGTAATGTTTTAACATTTGAAAGAAATATCTTATATGTTGATGAAGAAGCTCCTGAACTTAATTTAAATGAAGATATATCTCGTAATGTTGAAATTGGTGCTGTTGTTGATTTAACAAAATATTTTGAAGCATATGATGCTGTTGATGGAAATATTAAGATTAGTGATTCTATGATTGAAACTGATTTAGATTTAACTAGTGAAGGTGTATATCATGTCACTTGTAAAGTTGGTGACCAATCTGGTAATGTTGCTTCATTAACAATTGTTGTAAGAGTAGGTCAAAATTATAAGACTTTATCTGGTATATCAAAAGAAACTGTAAGAACTAATGATACAGGTGAAGCCCATGCACTTCCTTCAAAAGGAAATGTCAAAGGATTGGTAATCCCTGTAGCTTTAGATAGTGCGACTACGGTTGCAAATAAACCTATTTCTAATATTAATGCAGCATTTAATGGTAATAGCGCAAATGTAAGTTTTGAATCTGTATCTAGTTACTATGCTAAGTCTAGTTACAACAAACTTAACTTAACATTTGATATATATCAAAGCTGGGTTAAATTAACTAGTACAAAATCATATTATGATACAAATATTAAATCACTTTTAAAAGAAGCTTTAGAAAGTGTATCAAACACTTATAATCTTGCTGATTATGATAGTGATAAAGATGGATATATTGATGCTGTATGGTTCGTATATGATATTCCTTATGACAAAAACACTAATTATTTCTGGGCTTGGACAAGCGATTATTCAGACTCTAATTTAGAATTTGATGGTGTAAAATTTGCAAAATGTGTATTTGCGTCATATAGTTTCTTAGATTCAAATGATTCTTATAATTCAAAATATAATGGAGCTGGTTCAAGCAAAGTTACTGCTCGTACATATATTCATGAAACTGGTCATTTGTTAGGTCTTGAAGATTATTATGATTATGATTATGATCAATCTGTTGGCTATTCACATACGATGTATGGTATTACAATGATGGACCAAAACTATGGTGATTTAGATGCTGCTAGCAAGATTTTACTTGGTTGGCTAGATCCTGTTATTATTTCAAATGATGATGTTATAACTATTGGATCAACCGCACTTGATAGTAATAATGCGATTATCATTTCTAAATCAATTGAATCCAAAGGTACAATTTTTAGCGAATACATAGTTCTTGAATTCTGGACTCCAGAAGGATTAAATGCGTATGACGCTTCTAATACATTTGGTACTGATGCTTATGGCGTTAGAGTATTACATTTAGATGCAAGCATTAATTATGTCAATGGTAAGGCGACATTAACTAATGGTAAGAGGCCATCTTATTTCAAATATAACAATACAGATGATGATTCTAAGAATTTCCTTGAAACATTGGCAAAGAATAAAGATGGTATCTATAATCGTTATACTTCAGAATATGATGTAACTAATAATGTATTATTTGAATCAACATCAACTACTTTTGGTGTAGATATCTATTCTGATTTCGCTTACAACACTGGTGATAAGCTTGATTTTATTTTCAATATTTCAAGTATTAGTTCTACAAGTGTTACGATAACTGTCGATTTTAAATAAATTTAAA
>CAMNGZ010000044.1 GCA_946538835.1 uncultured Clostridium sp.
TTTTTAGAACGTTTTTCAAGGAAAAGTTTAATGGTTTGTAAAAATAATAAAGAAAAAGAGTCCTACTTAATAATAGGGCCCTTAATTTCTTTCTTTAGTAGAGATTCATCATATATAATATCTAAAGTTTTATCGATTAAAATTTCTAAATCAAATTCATAGTTTATGTTTTCTTTAATAGATGTATAAATGGTTGTGTCATCTTTTATTTCTTTAAGTAATTCTTGACCTCGTTTATCAAAGCCAATTACTCTTATATATTTTTCGCTAGGATTATTATTAGTATTGATTCTAAATAACTGACTAATTATAAATCTATTTATTTTGGCTTCACTATAACGTTTTGACTTAATCTGATCAACAATTTGATAATAATCTGTTTTATAAGCTATCTCTTTTAGTTTATTGCTTAAACCTTCTGTATTTTCTCTTGAATTTATTTGAAATAAAGAAGCGTATTTAATTAGAGGTACAAGTTTATTGATATCTCGAAATTTATACTTCTTGTAATCATTATTAACCAAAGAAGGAACATATTTAGAAATATCAGAAGTCTTTCTTAGCGCACTTGCTGATTGGATATTTGTATCGTTTAAAGTTTGATCTTTATAATCATTGTTAATTCTTTTTATTGTGACTAGTTTTATTTTTTTATTAATTTTTTGAATCGCTGTATAGTAGAAGTATGCAAGCAAATCATTTGATTTGAATTTTATATTTAATTCTTCAAAACTTTTTAAATAACTATCTTTAAATGAATGACCTAATTTAAGATAGTTAGCGAGTTTTTCTTTAAATATAGAAGTGTTTTCAACTTTATACATTTTTATGAATAAATCGGTTGAATCAGTTTCTATTCCGCATACTATAATGTTACATTTGGCTTGATTTAAAAAATATACATTAGAATAAGCAAAAGAAGAAGCGTTATTCATTGAATAATAAACAGGATTTGATAATACAAGATTTACACCTGCATCCAGTGCTTGTCTCGAACGTATAAATTTATTAAAAACACATAATTCACCACGTTCACTAAATTCACTAGATAAAATGACGACTTTTAGATTGTTTGGGTACATTTCGTCAATTTTCTTTAATTGATACATGTGACCGTTATGTAAAGGATTATATTCTGCAATAATTCCAACGATATCCATAAAAATCATCTCCTAAGCCTATTATAAAATGATTTTTATTCTTTTTAAATTGTTTTTTAATATGTTTAAAATAATTGCAAACATTAAAGCTAAAAACAACTTTTTAGAGTAAATTAATGGTTGACTAATATATATAAAAATAGTATAATCGAAATGCTAGGGTGATTTTAAATGAAATACGCTATTCCGCAATTAAGAAAATTTAAGATGCCTTTAAGAGAAACTAGTGAGATTGATTTTTCACAAGAACTTAATGGTTTTGAAGATGTTTTATCAAGTTCTAAAGCTTTAGTGGATGAGACACTTAGTCAAATTTCTGAAGATACTTATAATTTGAAAGCATCGATTAAAATTACTTTAACGCTTCAAAGTGCTATTAGTTTAAAAGAAGTTCCTTATGCAATCGACACAGTACTTGATGTTGACTATACGTTAGATAAGAGTACTGAAGATAGTGATGCAATAGTAATTGAAAATAATACGATTGATACTACTGATGCTATCTTAACTGAAATACTTTGTCAAAAGCCTATGACTGTCACACTAGATGGTGAAGAATTTATTGATGAAGCTCCAGAAGATGACACAGAAAAGATTAATCCTGCTTTTCAAGGACTTGCAGATTTGCTAAAAAAATAGGAGGTGTAATCTATGGCAATTGTTCCATTTCGTCGTGTTTCAAAGATGAAGAAGAGAATGAGACGTTCTCACCTTGCATTAAATGTTCCAGGTATGATCGTTTGTCCTAACTGTGGTGAATTAACACTAGCTCACCGTGCTTGCTCAAATTGTGGTTTCTACAAGGGTAAACAAGTATTAACTATTAAGGATAAGAAAGAATCTGAATAGTTTATAGAAATAGATGCTAACAGCATCTATTTTCTATTTATGGAGGTTTTTTATGTTAGAACATGTAACTGTATTAAAAGAAGAAGCTGTTGAACAACTTAATATTAAACCAGATGGCATATATGTTGATATGACACTTGGTGGAGGAGGACACTCTTCATTAATTTTATCTAAACTAACAACTGGTCACCTATATTCATTTGACCAAGATGATTATGCGATTGGTAGAGCACGCGAAGTTTTAGATAAAGTTGGTAAGAATTACACTATTGTTAAGTCAAATTTTAAATTCATTAAGTCTGAACTTTTAAAACTTGGTGTAGAACATATTGATGGTGTTTTATATGACCTTGGTGTTTCAAGCTTCCAATTTGATGATGCTAGTCGTGGTTTTTCTTACAGATTAGACGCTCCACTTGATATGCGTATGAATCAAGATCAAGAATTATCAGCTAAAACTATTGTTAATGAGTATCCTGTTTCAAAGCTTATCGAGATATTTTATAAATATGGTGAAGAAAAATTTTCTAAGCCTATTGCATTAAAGATTGAAAAAGCTAGAAGTATAAAGCCTATTGAAACTACTTTTGAACTTGTTGATATTATTAAATCTGCATTACCTGCTAAAGTCTTAAGACAAAAAGGTCATCCTGCTAAACAAGTATTCCAAGCATTAAGAGTAGCTGTAAATGATGAACTTCAAGTATTTGAATATTCTTTAAATGATGCACTATCAATGCTTAATAAGGGTGGAAGAGCAGTAGTAATTACCTTCCAATCTTTAGAAGACAAGATTGCAAAACACATTTTCAAAGAAATATCTACGCTAGATATTCCTGCAGGTCTTCCTATGGCTACAAGCAATATGAAGGCTCCATTCACTTTAATTACTCGCCAAGCTATGCTTCCAAGTGATGAAGAAATTGAAAGAAATAATAGATCTCATTCTGCTAAAATGAGAGTCGTAGAAAAGAACTAAGCACCTTAGGGTGTTTTTTTCTTTTTTTGCTAATAATTTGAAAAATATTTTTTTTATAGTATAATCTTTAAACGGGAGAAGTCCTAAGAGGTGAGCATTTTGGAATTACATAAATTAAAAGGAAATACTTATTATATTGATGGCTCAACTAATATTGGCTTGTATAAGTTAAATGAATCTGATGTTTGTTTAATTGATACTGGATTTGCTAAGTGTGGTCCTAGAATTTATGAAATTTTAAAAGAACACAACTGGAACTTAAAATATATAATAAACACGCACTGTCATGCTGATCATATTGGCGCAAATAAATATTTGATGAATATTTATAATTGCCAAATGATTACGAGTCAAATTGAACGTGCGTTTGCTCGTGACGATAAATTAGACATTGGCTTCTTATATGGTGGTTATCCTCTTGAAGCTTTTGAAACTCCCTTAATGCATATAGACGAGCAAAAAGATATTTTGCATCTTTCAAAATTACCAGAAGGTATTATTTCATTTCGTTTGCCTGGACACCATTATGATATGGTTGGCTTTAAAACGAGTGATGACGTATATTTTGTTGCTGACTCTATTGGTAATAAAGATACAATTTATAAGGAACATATATTATTAATATATGATGTTAAAGGTTATTTAGATAGTTTACATTTAATTAATGGATTTAATGGTAATTATATTGTACCTTCGCATAGTGAAGTTACAACTAATATCACTGATTTAGTTAATATTAATGTAAGACAAATAAATGAAATCATTGATTTGATTCTAACTAATTTAAAAACTCCTTTAACACTTGAAAATTTAGTTAAAAATATCTTTGATTATTATAAGATGCATATTACTTTTAATAAGTTTTTGCTTGTTACTAGTACTATTCGTTCATACCTAGCATATCTTTATAAAGAGAATCTAGTAGAAACGAAATTCATTGACAACTACTTATATTATTACAAGAAAGATTAGGTGAAATATTATGGTTGGAAAAATTCATTCATTCGAATCTTTTGGTACAGTTGATGGACCAGGAGTTCGTTTTGTAACATTCTTTAAAGGTTGTCCTTTAAGATGCAAATATTGTCACAACCCTGACACATGGAGTCAAGATGGTGCTGAAGAGTACACAGTTGACCAAATTTTTAATCAAGCAATGCGCTATAAGAATTATTGGGGTGCTGATGGTGGTATTACTATCACTGGTGGAGAGCCTCTATATCAAATGGACTTTGCGATTGAATTATTAAAGAAGTTCCATGATGCTGGTGTTCATACTGCTGTTGATACTTCAGGTTATATTTTTGATCCGGAAGATCCTGAATCAATAAAGAAACATGAAGAATTAATTAAGTATGCTGATTTATTCTTATTAGATATAAAACAAATATATCCTAAGGCTCACGAAGAATTAACTGGTAAATCTAATGCTCACACATTAGCATTTGCAAAGTGGTTGAGTGATCATGATAAGCATATGTGGATTCGTCATGTAATAGTTCCTGGAATTACTACAGACGAACAAGAATTAAAGGATTTAAGAGCTTTCTTAGATACTTTAAAGACTGTTGATAAGGTTGAAATTCTTCCTTATCATACTCTAGGTAAAGTAAAATATGAGAAGATGGGTATCCCTTATCGTCTTGAAGGTGTTGAACCACCTACAAAAGAACAAGTTTTACTTGCTAAAACAATTTTGAGAGGTAATATTTAATGATAACAATTAACGCATTTAATAAGAAAGACATTGATGAAATTTTAAAAGGTGTTTGTGTAGTTGAAGTTTCAGGAGAGTCTTGTGCAAACTGTTTAACACTAATGCCTATTCTAGACCGTTTAGTGAGTCCTAGAAAGGATTGTCAACTAGTTCATATTGAAGCTGATCCTACAACTGAAGATTTAATTAAGAGATTTGAAGTGCGTCAAGCTCCAACTATTTTAATTACAAAGGATGGAGTAGTTTGTGAGAGAGTTGTTGGTTTCCAACCAGAAGAAATTCTTGAAATATGGCTTGACGACAAACTTGAAAAATTAACAAAATAATATTTTATTAAAAACGTTTTTATTAAAATAAATCAATATCGTAAATGATATTACTTGAAAAAGAAGATTATATTTAATATAATATTGAGCGGTGAATAAATCACCGTATTTATAAAACATGAAATTTATAATACCACGTCGTTATTTAAACGTGATTTATAAAAAGAAGAAAGAGGTATTATTTTATGAACAAAGCATGGGAAGATTTTGTCCCAGGTAAGTGGTCTAACGAAATTAACGTTAGAGACTTCATTCAAAGAAACTACACAGAATATACTGGTGATGCTAGTTTCTTAGCTGGACCAACAGAAGCTACAACTAAGTTATGGAACGAAGTTCTTGACTTAATGAAGCAAGAACGTGAGAAAGGTGGAGTTCTTGATTGCGATATTGACAATCCTTCACAAGTTAATTCTCATAAGCCAGGTTACATCGATCAATCTCTTGAAAAGATCGTTGGTTTACAAACAGATAAGCCATTAAAGAGAGCATTTATGCCAAATGGTGGTATCCGTATGGCTTGCCAAGCAGCAGAACAATATGGTTATGTAATCGATGAAACTATTAAGAATTTCTTCTTAAAGTATCGTAAGACTCATAACGACGCAGTATTTGATGTATATACACCAGAAATGCGTGCTTGCCGTACAGCACACATTTTAACAGGTTTACCTGACACATATGGTCGTGGTCGTATCGTTGGTGACTACCGTAGAGTTGCTCTATATGGTGTTGATTACTTAATTGAACAAAAGGAATTTGACAAGACTTTATATGTCGGTGAAATGACTGAAGAAAAGATCAGAACTCGTGAAGAAATTGCTGAACAAATTAAGGCTTTAAAGGCTTTAAAGGCAATGGCTGCAAGTTATGGTATTGACATTTCTAAACCAGCTGAAAATGCTCAACAAGCTATTCAAGCTTTATATTTCGGTTACCTTGGTGCTGTTAAGGACCAAAACGGTGCTGCAATGTCAATCGGTAGAAACTCTACATTCCTTGACATTTATATTGAAAGAGACTTCAAGAGAGGTATCTTAACTGAATCTGAAGCTCAAGAGTTAATGGACCACTTCATTATGAAGTTACGTATGGTTCGTTTCGCTCGTATTGCTTCATACAATGAATTATTCTCAGGAGACCCAACTTGGGTAACTGAATCAATCGCTGGTATGGGTACTGATGGTCGTTCATTAGTAACTAAGAACTCATTCCGTGTTCTTCATACTCTAGAAAACCTAGGACCTGCTCCAGAACCAAACCTAACTGTTCTTTGGTCAAAGAGATTACCAGCAGACTTCAAGAAGTATTGTGCTCACATTTCAATCACTACTTCATCAATTCAATATGAATCAGATGAATTAATGCGTCCAATGATGGGTGATGACTACTGTATCGCTTGCTGTGTATCTTCTATGAGAGAAGGCAAGGATATGCAATTCTTCGGTGCTCGTGCTAACCTTGCTAAGTGCTTATTATACGCTATCAACGGTGGTAAGGATGAATTATTAAAGGACAAGGTAACAGGTAAGGCTGTTCAAGTTGGACCTGAATACCAACCAATCCTTGGTAATGGACCACTTAACTTCGATGAAGTTAAACATAAATATGAAATCATGATGGGATGGTTAGCTGATATTTATGTTAACACATTAAATGCTATTCATTACATGCATGACAAGTATTCATATGAAGCATTAGAAATGTCTTTACATGATACTGAAGTTCATAGATTCTTCGCAACAGGTATTGCTGGATTATCAGTAGCTGCTGACTCATTATCAGCTATTAAGTATGCTAAGGTTACTCCAATCCGTGATGAAGAAGGTTTAGTTGTTGACTATAAGATTGAAGGAGACTTCCCTAAGTATGGTAACAATGATGACAGAGCTGATGAATTAGCTTCATGGCTAGTTGACTTCTTCATGAATGAAGTTCGTAAGCACACTACATATAGACATTCTGAACCAACTATGTCAATCTTAACTATTACTTCAAACGTTGTATATGGTAAGAAGACTGGTAATACTCCAGATGGTCGTAAGGCAGGACAACCATTAG
>CAMNGZ010000045.1 GCA_946538835.1 uncultured Clostridium sp.
AATGATGAACCACAATGGGTTGAAAAGATTAACGAATTAATGGCTGCTGTTGATGAATATATTCCAACTCCAGTTCGTGATACTGACAAGCCATTCTTAATGCCAGTTGAAGACGTATTCACAATCACTGGTCGTGGTACAGTTGCTACAGGTCGTGTTGACCGTGGTATCATCAAGATCAATGAACCAGTTGAAATCATTGGTATTAAAGATACTATCACTTCAGTTGCTACAGGTCTAGAAATGTTCCGTAAGACTCTTGACTATGCTGAAGCTGGTGACAACGTAGGTGTATTACTTCGTGGTGTTGACCGTACTCAAATCGAACGTGGTCAAGTTTTAGCTAAACCAGGTTCAATCAAGGCTTTCACTAAGTTCAAAGCTCAAGTTTACGTATTAACAAAAGAAGAAGGTGGTCGTCACACTGCATTCTTCTCTAACTATAGACCTCAATTCTATTTCCACACTACTGACGTTACAGGTACTATTACTCTTGAACCAGGTGTTGAAATGGTTATGCCAGGTGACAACACAGTTATGACTGTTGAATTAATTCACCCAGTTGCTATCGAAAAGGGAACTAAGTTCTCAATTCGTGAAGGTGGACATACAGTTGGTGCTGGTTCAATCACTGACATCCTTGACTAGTCTATTCTAATCGAAATATAAGAGATTCCGTAAGGGGTCTCTTTTTTCTTTTATCTAAATTAATTTATGCTATAATTTAACTAGGAGGTATCAATCATGATTTTTGATACTCATTCACATTTGTTTGAAAGCGAATTTGACTCGGACAGAGACGAATGCTTTAAAAGATTAAAAGAAATAGATGGTAAGGTTATGCTAGTAGGATTTAATCCTCACAATAATCAAATAGCTTACGATCTTGCTAAACAATATAATATGTATTCAAGTGCGGGATTACATCCTGATGAAGCTAATGGTAATGTTTCTGATAAGCTTCAAAGCTTAAAAAAATTCTTAGAAACCCATAAAGTATATGCAGTTGGAGAATGTGGCTTAGATTATCATTATGGTACTGATGATATTGATATTCAAAAATATATATTTGAAGAACAAATAAAATTATCTATCAAGTATCATTTGCCACTTATTATACATTCTCGTGATGCTCAGCAAGATACATTTGATATGTTAAGTAAGTACAAAGGACAATGCTTTGGAATTATGCATTGTTATTCAGGTAGCTTAGAAATGGCTCTTGAATATATTAAGTTAGGCTTTTATATTTCACTTGGAGGCCCTGTCACATTCAAAAATGCTAAAGAGCCAAAGAGAGTTGCTGCTAATATTCCACTAGATAAATTACTTGTTGAAACAGATTGTCCCTTTTTAGCTCCCGAGCCATTTAGGGGCAAACGTAATGAGAGTTCATATGTTAAATATAGCGCAGAAGCTATTGCTAACATAAGAGGTATATCTTACGAAGAATTGACTGAAGTAACTTATAAAAATAGTTTAAGAATATTTAATATTGGAAAGGAATAGAATTATGAAAAAAATTTACAGGCTAATATTACCAATTGTAGCTTTATCACTTTCATCATGTAGCTTATTTACTAAAGAATATGATGATTCTAATGCTACAGTTGTTAAAGTCACTACAAAAATCAGTGATGTTTATAATAAGGTTAAGGATTCTTGTGTAGGAATTTATTGTACAAGTCTATCGTCTAGTACGGCATCAATTGGTAGTGGTGTTATATTTAAAAAAGATAATAATGCTTATTATGTATTAACTAATTATCATGTTCTCGATGAATATTTAGATAGTGATTATTCAAAATTTTATGTTTATCAAGGAAGTAATTCTCAAAGATTTAAGGCTACAGTCACAAGTGCATTAGATAAACAAAAAGACTTAGCAGTTTTAAAAATGACACCTGATAAAGATATTAAGACTATTTCAATTTCAAAAGATTATCATCCTATCGTAACACCAGGAGAAGAAGTTGTTGCGATTGGTTGTCCTATCTCTTTAGATTATTTTAATAGTGTATGTAAAGGTGTTGTATCTAAAGCTGAATATACTGCTACAAATAATGGTGGAGAACTTAATGTTATTCAAAATACATGCCCAATTAATCCTGGTAATTCTGGTGGAGGATTATTTAATTTAAATGGAGATTTAATTGGTATTAACTTTAAGAAGACAACTTATGTTAATGATGGTGGTACTAAGGTGTTAGTAGATGGAGTTGATTATGCGATTGCATTAAGCGAAGTTATAACTTTCTTAGATATTAATTCTTTAATATAGGAGGTATATATGAAAAAATATAAATTGCTATATATTCTCCCTATATTCTTTTTGGCATCTTGTGGATCTAAAACTATTAAAGTAGATACTGTTTATAGTGCTGATTATGATTCATTCAAAATAAGTGAGGAAAATCTAAATAGTGCTAAAAAAAGCGTAATTTATCTTGCAGAAGATAAAATTAGCCCAATTCATTATCATTACAATGGTGTATGTGTTAAAGAAGATTTATTATATTATTATTTTGCGACAGTGGGTAGAAAGACTTCAAATCAAACATTAAAGTTAACTACAGGTATTGATAATAATGGTAATAGATTTGATTTGTCATATGTGGGTACTGATTCAAAAAATGAAATTGCGGTTTATAAAACTTTAAAAATAAATAAAGATTTTGTTGTTGCAAGTCAAGAAACAGAGTATGCTAAATGTGATAACATTATGTCTATTTCAACTCCTTATGCATCTAATTCAGATCTAGGCACATTAAATATGTTAAGAACAGGACTAATTAGTAATGTTTATAATGGTTATTTCTCTACAACTTTAAATTTATCGATTACTGAATTAGGTGCTCCTATTTTTAATGAAGAAGGGAAGATGCTAGGTATAACTCATCAAGTTATTTCAGATGATGGTGCTAAATCAGGAGATGTAATTGATAATCACGTGGTTTCCTTAAATATGGTTATGAATTATTCTATGCTTAGTGGAATCACTTCAGATATTATTGATAGTGGTAAAGATGTTGAACGTGGATTACTAGGTGTTACTGTTACTAATTATGAACTTATTGAAGGATCTAAGCTTGCTGTGGTTGAACTTGATGTACCTCATGTAGCAGTCACTAATGTTGGAACTGGTTCACCTGCTCAAAGGGCTGGTATTGAACCTGGTTTTGTCTTAGTCTCAATTGATAATAATATTTTAAATAGAATGTCTGATTTATCTTATTATCTTTCAAGAAAGAATAAAGGGGATAAGGTGTTAATAGAGTTTATTGACTTTGATAAAAAAAGTCATAAAGCTACTATCACCTTATGGTAAGTATGAATAAATATAAATATATGATTGAAGAAGGTATAGATTTCGATACCGTAAAAGATATAAATAAGCTTTGTTTGTACCTTGGTAGTGATATGAGAAAAGTTCGTTTAATTGACATATCTATATCACTTATTATTGGGGTTATAAATGCGCTTATAGTTTTTTTGTTAACTTATGGGAAGAATCTTTATTTTCTTTATGTATTTGTTGTATTAATTAGTATAGGAATTTATTTGCTTCTTCATTTTATTAAAAACTACAATAAAAGAAGAAGTGAATATATTGATTCTATTAAGAAAAAATATGATGAATTATTTGACACATATCTTGGATATGATAAGTATTTGATTGGATTTGTACAAAATAGTAAGAATAAGTTTAGAACTAATACGGCAATACTTCTTACAAATGGATATAAGATAGTTATTACTGAAGATCCTTTTGCATCTAGTGGCTATAAAGTTTGTGGAAAAGATATTAAAGTATTAAGTGAAAGAGTTTATGACTTTAAAAAGATGGAGTTTATAATAACTGACATTTTAAAGTTTAAATTAAACGGAAAAATTGAAGAGAATGGGAATATCGAAGATAAGAGTTATGAAAATGACAAATTTGATACCATGACTTTGACTTTAAAAGATTTTGAATCTTATGAATTATCATCAAATGCTTATAATGTTTTTATGAAATTAGTGGAACTAAAAGAGGAAAAAAATGAAGAGTAATCAAAAATTAGTTTTATTATTAAGTGAAAATAAATATCATATTACCACTTGTGAATCTTGTACAGGTGGATTAATTGCATCTAGCATCATCGATATTTCAGGCTCTAGTGCTGTGATTGATGAAGCATATGTTACATATGCTGCATCATCTAAAGTCGGTTTAGTTGGAGTTGATGCTAAATTGATTGAAAAATATGGAGTTGTATCTAGTGAAGTCGCGTGTGATATGGCTTTAAAGGCTGGAGAAAAAGCTAAAGCTGAATTTGCAATAAGTGCCACTGGAGTAGCTGGTCCTACTGGTGGAGATGATGTTAATCCTGTTGGTACTATTTGGTTTGGATTTAAGATATTTGATAATGTATTTAGCGTAAAAAAAGTGTTTAGCGGTAAAACAAGAAATGAAGTAAGACGTCTTGGCGCTAACTTTGCGATAAGTCATATGTATAAATTAATTAATTCAGAGTTAAAAATGATGTAGAGTATTATTTATTTAATACTCTTTTTTTATGCACTAGATTACCTAATAAGCTTTATGATAGAATATAAATATAACTTTAAAGAAGAGAAAAAATCTTGGTCTAATATTGGATACAAATTGTAAAAAATACTTGTTTTTTATATTTCAGTATGTTAAAATATTACAGCATTGAAAAATGCTCCTTGTCTAGAGCAAAACTAGACCTATGACCAAGAGGAGGTGTCAAAGATGAAAAAATATGAAGTTATGTACATTGTAAGTCCATCTTTAAACGAAGAACAAACTAAGAAGGTTATCGAAAATACTAATGCTATTTTCACTAACAACGGTTCTAAGGTTCTTCAAGTTAAGGAATTAGGATTAAAGGAATTAGCTTACGAAATCCAAGGTAACCGTAAAGGATACTATGTTTGGGCTGAAGTTGAAGCTAATACTACAGCAGTAAATGAATTCAAGCGTATCGTTGGTTACGAAGAAGCAATCCTTCGTGATATCGTAGTCGTTGAAGACTAATCGTGAGGTAGAACATGATTAACAATGTTGTTTTAGTAGGTCGTATTACTAAAGACCCAGAACTAAGAACAATTTCTAGTGGTTCTACAACAGTTTCATTTACGGTAGCTATCGATAGACCTTTTGTATCAAATCAAAATGGTCAACAAGGTGAACGCCAAGCTGATTTCATCAACTGTGTTGCGTGGAATCAACAAGCGAACTTCTTAGCTAATTATGTTAAGAAGGGTTATATGGTTGGTGTTGAAGGTAGAATTTCTACTCGTCAATATCAAGATAACCAAGGTCAAACTCGTTATGTAACTGAAGTTGTTGCTAACAGAGTTCAAAACCTTCAACCTAGAGGTACAGCTACAAATTCTAATGGTTATGCTAATAACCAACCATCTCAAAGTGTTCAAAGTGCTCCTGTTGATAAGAGTTACAATGAAAATATCACTGATGATGATTTACCATTCTAAAGAGGAGGACAATTACTATGCCACAAATGAACAGAAATGGCGGATTCCGTCGTAAGAAAGTTTGTTACTTTGATGCAAATAAGTTAGACCACGTTGATTTCAAAGACGTTGATTTATTAAAGAAGTTCGTTACTGATAGAGGTAAAATTTTACCACGTCGTGTAACTGGTACTTGCGCTAAGCACCAAAGAAAGTTAGCTATCGCTATTAAGCGTGCTAGACATATGGCTTTATTACCATTCGTTAACGAATAATAAAGCGATTGCTGTGAAGTGACACAATCACTCGCAGAAAATGACATAAAACATAAGTATGAATGACCTTGTCAATTTTGACAGGGTCTTTTATTTTTTATTAGGAAATTCTATATTTTCAATATTTAATCCAAATTTATGATTAAATATATTCATACAACACTAAAAAGCCTAGATTTCTAGGCTGATTTTTTTCTATTTATGGTTTTATTAATGTTTCTTTTTATTATAAATATCTAAAGGTACGAAAGTTCCTTTACCACAGTTAGGGCAATAACAAATAGGATAGTTTATTTGATTCCATCCATAAGTTATTTCTTCATAATCTTGATTAAGTTCTTCATAATCACAATTAGTACATTTCATATCAATAGTTTCGTCATAGATTTCTCTATCAGCAAAATCAAATATTTCTTTTTTTATTGATTCTGAAAATTGGTTAATATTTTCTTCGATTAAAACGTTTGGCTGACCATATTCATCAAACATCTCTTCATCAAATTTTAATTCGATATTTTGAATATCTCCATAGTAGAATATGGCTCTTCTAAGTTTTTCATTTTTAGTTAATAATCTTTTTTTAGTATTAAAATTCATAATAATCTTTTTTCTCCAATTATAAAATAAGACAATTTTTTATTAAGTAACATAATAGAACCACATTCACAAAGTAGAATATCATAATGATATGAAGAAAGTAATCTGTCTCTCCAAGATAAATTCTTTTTCATATTATCGATTTCGTGTTTAGTGTATAGCTTAATAAAATTTGAAGTTTTAGTAATAGAATGGTTAGCATAAAAACCATAATATCTAGTCGTATGTACAGACTCGTTTTGAATATGAACAATGAGCTTAGAGATGAAATCATTGATAGATTCGGTTACAAATTGTCTACCAATCTTATCATTTTCATC
>CAMNGZ010000046.1 GCA_946538835.1 uncultured Clostridium sp.
TTTTCAATGCACTTTGAAGCGGTAAATCCATTAGTACCAATTGTAATACCATATGCGTTATAATCACATGTTAAGTATTTAATCTTTTTATCAATAAGTCTATTAACTAATTCTATTTTTTTACTATCTTCGTTATAACAAACAAATGTGAATTCAATTGGAGCTACATTACTAAATGCGTTATAGACAGCTCTAACCTCAAAATCATCAATTTTTCCTATACCCAAATTTTTTTTCAACTTTGAATCCCTTTGATTCTAAATAATCTTTAAACTTTTTATTCATATACTTTCTCCTTAAAACATTAATATAATTATATTACTATTTTCTATATATTCAACATAATTTAGTAAAAAGAAATAATAAATCACAAAAAATTCATTTTTCTCTATATTAAATTAAATGCATTAAAAAACATAAGATGTTTTAAAAAAGTATAAAAAAAAACGATACCTAAGTATCGTGTAATTTACAAATGGTGGACCGTTGGAGACTCGAACTCCAGACCCACTGATTAAGAGTCAGTTGCTCTACCAACTGAGCTAACGGTCCATTTTAAATATAGATGGTGGACCGTTGGAGACTCGAACTCCAGACCCACTGATTAAGAGTCAGTTGCTCTACCAACTGAGCTAACGGTCCATCTAACTTGTTTTTGCTTATTGCTAACAAGCACTTAAGATTATACACAAATCTTTAGATAAATGCAAGAGTTTTTTATTAATTTTTCAATTATTTTTTTCAAGTAAAATTATTAAATAAAATGCATTAAAACTAGCGTAAAATATAATAAAAAAAGATGTTTGCGATAACCGCAAACACCATTACTATTCATTTGATTTAATAATACTTTGTTTGTAGAAACTAGACGCAATTGCAAGCACTCCAAATACAATTGAAATTACACCAAGTATTACGAATAGAACCTTACCAATAGTAGCAGGGCCTAACACAATGATTACAACACCTAAAATAATAGATGGCAATTGAATCATTAATTCATCTCTCTTATTATCAGATAATGCAATAGTAAGACAAGGTAATAATATAAATAAGACACCAACAATAATTAATATTGCAGTATTATGCCAGAACATGAAGACAATACCAAATATAACAAGTATTGATCTATAAATAATTTCAAGCAAATTCTTATCTCTAACAGCATAAACTAAAGGAGTGATGTTAGATGCAATCATAACTACTCCTAAGACAATGAATATTACTCTTGTTAACACTTCAGTATCACCTGAACAAAACCAGATACCAAGAGCTACCATTACTATTCCGAAAATAAGGTTAACAAAATTAATTCCAAATTTTCTCATTTTCATTCCTCTTTAATAAATCTAAATATTCATCTATAGAATATTTTACTCTATTATATCATTTAATCTCAATAAATAATATATTATCTTCTCATTTCAATTTGAGAAATCGCTACATCTAATAAAGATGTATCAAATTCTTCAATTTTTCCAGAATCCATCAAGTTTGTAAGTTTAGGATCAATCGGAAGTTTAGCAAGTGGTACTAAATGATATTTTTCACACACTTCTTCAAGATGACTCTTACCATAGATTTCGATCTTTTGATCACAACATGGGCACTTTACATAACTCATATTTTCAACAAGGCCAATAATATTTACATTCATTTTTCTCGCCATATTTACAGCCTTTTCAACAACCATAGTTACAAGTTCTTGTGGACTTGTAACAAGAACAATTCCATCAATTGGAATTGATTGGAATACTGTAAGTGCAACATCTGATGTACCAGGCGGCATATCTACATATAAATAGTCAAGTGTTCCCCACTTAACAGAATCATAGAATTGCTTAACTGCATTACCTAAAATAGGACCTCTCCATACAACAGGTTGCTCTGGATCATCTACAACTAAGTTTGTAGATACAATCTTTATTCCACCTTTTGAAACCTTAGGCAACATTAGATGGTTTTCATCTCCATCTAGTTTGCCATTTAATCCAAATGAATGAGGAATTGAAGGGCCTGTAATATCAGCATCTAAAATACCAACTTTATAACCTTTTTTAGCCATTTGACTTGCAAGAAGGCTTGTTACAGTTGATTTACCTACTCCACCTTTACCTGATACAACGCCAACAATATGTTTAATAATACCACCTTTAGCTAAAAATTTCTTTATTTCACCACATGCACCTTTAGATTTACAAGATGCACAGTTATTTGAATCACAAGACATACTTATCCTCCTATATAATATAAGCCATAACTAGCAATGGATTAATGAAATTATCTGTATTAACTACAGTTAAATTATTAAAGCCCATCTTAGTGAAGAAACGACGCGTCTTTAAATAATTTATATCCTTACTAGAGTCATCTTTTATATTAATTGTAATAATTCTCTTCTTATTTATTTTGGCAAAATCAATTGCAGCTTTTATTAGTGATTGCCCACACTTCATACGTTGGGCACTCTTTAAAACGCCAATAGCATCTATCTCTAAACTAGCTTCTTTCTCTTTTAAAGAAATGAAGCCTTCAAAGCCGTAATTATCTTGAACAGCAAAATAAATATTAGAATCTAATGAAGAATGTATTTCATTCTTCATATAATCATCAAAATATTCTGATAAATCATTCAATATTTTACGAGTTAATGATTCTTTAAATTTTAAATCATTGACTTTAAAAACTTGCATTTTAATTTCACCTTCACAATTCTTATTTATTATAGCATAATTTGGGGTATTGTTTTAAAAAATGCTTGCCAAATTTATACATTTTTAGAGTATTATTGTTGACTTTAATATCTTAAAAAATTAAACTTATAAATAGAAAGAGGTGTTTATATGTTTGCTAAAAATGTATGGTTAGACAAAGATATCGACAAAAAAGATATTTTTGATTTCTCAGAAGATTATAAAACATTCTTAACTAACGGTAAGACAGAACGTCAAGTAGTTAAAGAATCTATTGAAATTGCTGAAAAAGCAGGTTTTAAAAATATTACTACTTTTAAAACATTAAAAGCAGGTGACAAAGTTTACGCTTTAAACAAGGGTAAAAACTTTGCTGCATTTGTAATTGGTAGAAAGTCAATTGAAGAAGGTTTAAGAGTACTTGGTGCTCATATTGATTCACCAAGACTTGATATCAAACAAAACCCATTATATGAAAAGGGTGGTTTTGCATTATTCGAGACTCACTACTATGGTGGTATTAAGAAGTATCAATATGTTACTACTCCTCTAGCATTACTTGGTGTTGTTTATAAGAAAGATGGTAGCTGTGTAGAAATCACTATTGGTGAAGATCCAAAGGACCCAGTTCTTGGTATCACAGACTTATTAATTCACTTATCAGCAGATCAAATGCAAAAGTCTGCATCTAAAGTAATTGAAGGTGAAGACTTAGACATCACTATGGGTAACATTCCAACTGATGATGATAAAGATCCAGTTAAGACATATATTATGAATATGTTAACTGAAAAATATGGTATCACTGAAGAAGACTTCTTATCAGCTGAATTAACTGCAGTTCCTGCTGGCGAAGCTCGTGATTATGGTCTAGACAGATCAATGATTGCAGGTTATGGTCATGATGATAAAGTTTGCGCTTATACATCTTTCAGAGCCGTTCTTGATACAGAAGTTCAAGACTATACTTCTTGCGCTATTTTAGTTGACAAGGAAGAAGTTGGTTCAATAGGTGCTACAGGTGCTCAATCTATGTGGTTTGAAAATGTAGTAGCTGAATTACTTGCACTAGAAGGAAAAGATTCTAACTTAGCTGTAAGACATGCAATGACTAACACATTAATGCTATCAAGTGATGTTTCTTGTGCTGTTGATCCAATCTACTCAAATGTAAATGAACCAAAGAACTCTTGCTATTTTTCAAAAGGTATCGTATTCAACAAATACACTGGTGCTCGTGGTAAATCAGGTTGTAACGATGCAATGCCAGAATATTTAGCATGGATTCGTAACACTATGGACAACGCTAAAGTTCATTATCAAACAAGTGAACTAGGTAGAGTTGACCAAGGTGGTGGTGGTACTATCGCATATATCCTTGGTAACTACAACATGTATGTAGTCGATGCAGGTGTTCCTGTATTATCAATGCATAGTCCAATGGAAATTGTATCTAAAGCTGACGTTTATGAAGCTTATAGAGCTTATAAAGAATTCTTAAAAGCTCCTAGATTCTAATAAAAAAACAAGTTATCCCATATCAAACAATATAATATGATATTGGGATAACTTTTTTTATTTATACAAATATTTAGATAAGTCTACAACTTCTTTGACAAAATTAATTTTTCTTTTTGAGAATAATGTTAGATTTTTAGCATACTCTAAAACACTAGCTTCAGAATAACTTGATAATTCAGCACGTAAATAAGTTTCATAACTAGCATTATTTTTATTATCTGTACTTGTGTACAAAGTCCTCATATTATTTACATCACTATTTTTCTTACTATATTTTTCCATCATCTCAAGTTGCAAAGAAATTATAGCTTCTTGAAGTTCTTGCCTCTTTGGACTTATTATTGGTAATAAATCTTTAACATTATTATACATATCAATATCAGTTGTTTTTTCCATAAAGGCATATTTAATGAAAGGAATAGAGATATTATTATTTTGAGCTTCGACTAAGTCATTATAATAACTCTTTAAAAATTCTAATGATAAATTTAAATGCTGACTTAATCTCATTATATAATAATATGATTTATTGTATTGACATTCTTGTACTCCGCCATAAGCGTTCAACTTTTGATGCATCGAAAATTCAATATCGCAAATCTTTAACGCTAAATCTAATTTGTTTTGATACATCTCTTTGTTATATAAGATTTCATTCTTGTAATCTTCAATATAATCAGAATCAATTCTTTTAATAAGTTTATATTTCTTTAATAAATTCAATAAATAATTATTTAAATCATTTACTATTTTAGAATAATTATTATTTAAAACTGCATTAATAAACTTATAGACCTTACTAGTATGCTTAATCAATTTCAATCTTTGTTTATCATGAACTAATACAAGTTTATTATCTAAATAATATAAGTTAATTAATTCTTCCACTAAATTGTTTTTTAAATATTTAACTACTAAATAATTTTTTCTTTTATGTTCCCTACAAATATTATAGTTAAGCTGATTAATCTTTAAAATATTTAAAGAAATATCAATCTTTATATTCAATTTATATCTTAATAAAGCATTTTCTCTAAGTTGCTTAAAATCAATAAATCCGTTATAAAATACCATTCCATTAGTCAAAAGAGCAAGTGATTCATTACTAATGTTATTGATATCAGTGATTCCAATTGATTCTAAAAAATTATTTAAGCTAAATACGCCATTATATTTATTATTTCTTCTATAATAAATATCATAAAACTCCGGTAATTCATTATAAAACTCTTTAATCTTATTAACTTTTTCATTACTTAATTCATCTTTATATAAAATAATATAACCAGGTTCATAATCATGATCAATAGAATTTAAATCATCTAGTCCTAATTTATCACTACCATATCCAAATGAACCAACCACAACATCATTTAATAATTCTTTTGGGAAATTCTTAAATGTTTCATTAAAAAATTCTTTATTTATTATTAATAATTTTCTAAATGAATCTCTTTTAAGTTTTTCACATACAAGCTTATATTCTTTAAAAGTTTCAAAATAAGTCTTAGCCCTTCCTTGGAACTTATCAATATGAGATAATGCTTCTCTATAATAAGTATAAGAACTCTCATAATCTTTAATTAAATTATAATATTTAGCATTTAAACATAATAAACTTGAATAATGGAAATCATCTTTCAAATCATCAAAAATCAAATTGGCATAAGTAATATATTCTTTGGTTTTTAAAATATCATCTAAACCTAGATAAGAATATCCAATATTGATATAAGTTATACCAATTCTTAATCGATTATCATTTCTTTTAAGTATATCTAAAGCTTTTAAAAAATACTCAATTGAAGTATTTAAATCAATATTTTGATATAATAACGCCAAATTATTGTATAAAGCTGCCAAATCAGATTCATTTTTCAAATTGTAATTATTATAAACATCAATACCAGCTAAAAAATATTTTTTTGCTTCTTTTAATTCTAAATTAGCTCTTAATGCATTCGCAATATTTATAAAACTTATAAAAAGCGCATCTGGATTTATACTAATTCTATTTAATAAATTAGCAAGAGTATGTGCATATTTTGAACTAGATTTAAAGTCTTCAATATCTCTAAAAAAACCAATAGTTTCATTTAAGCATATAATAATTCCTTCAGTATTATGTTCATTAAGCGATTTTTCTAAATAACTTAATAAAAAATCTTTAGTCTTTTCTATATTATGTTCTTTTTGTACAAGATCAAACTCTTCATGAAATGTCATTATATCACCAACTAAATTATACCATTTATTAATAAATTTAAAAATAATTCACTTTATATTAAAAAAAGGACTGAGTCACTTATAATGACAACAATCCGTTCTTCAAAACCTATAAAACTCTATAATACTATAAAGCTTTTGTTTGATTC
>CAMNGZ010000047.1 GCA_946538835.1 uncultured Clostridium sp.
TATAATATTTCATTATTATTCAAAGACATATTCGTATATTTAGTTTCTTTTTTTTGGCTCAAAGTTGAGTTATAATATAAATAAATAAAGAGAGGAGATTTATTATGAGTAATAAAACATTAATGAAGATTATGGGCTTTGTTGCAGCAGCAGCTGGTATTGCAGTATGCTGTATGATGTTTATTCCTGCAATTACAACAGGGGGAAATAATCCTACAACTTATACAGGTATGAATTTAGCCTTTGGTAAGGTTGAAGTTAAGTTAGGTGATTATTCTTATGGTTGGCAATTCTCATTTGGAGTTTTACTTGCATATGTATTGCCTATTGCATCTTTAGTATTGATGCTACTTTGTGTATTAGGTAATAAGAATGGAATTAAGTTTATACTTGGTTGTGTATCATTTGCATGCTTCGTAGTTTCAATCATCTTATTAATTACTGCAAGAAATATGGCAGTTTACCATGGCGCACTAGGAGACCATAATGCTACAGGATGTGATATGGCTATTGGATTAATTCTTGCAATCGTATTTGCAGCTGTTGGCGCTTTAACTAGCGGTACATATACTTGCTTACAATTATTAAAATCAAGCAAGTCAGGCAAGAAACATAGATAATTAAGGGGATACATCTTGGATGTATCCTTTTTTAAAAACTTATTGTTTGACAAGACTAACAAAAAGGTGTATATTATATCTAGTTAGTTAAGACTAACATAGAATAGATGGTACGTTTGGTTACAATCCTCCAGTTTGTTATTAAAAGTTCTTTTTATAAACCATCTATTATATTTTCTAATTGGAATAATATAAGGCATAATATTTATTCCAATTAAAATGATTTTTCACTAGGTAATCTAGTTTATATAAAGGAGGCAAATATGGATTATAGACTCATATTATCGCTTCTAATCCCTTTACTTGGTACTGCAATAGGTAGTGCTATGGTTTTCTTGTTAAGACAAAAGTTAAATGAAAAACTTTTAAAAATTCTTCTAGGTTTTGCATCGGGTGTTATGATTGCAGCTGCAATATGGTCCTTGTTAGAACCTGCTATTCAATCATATGGAGAAAAAGATTTTAAGCGCTGGTTAGTTCCTGCCATTGGATTTATCATTGGTATACTATTCTTGGTTCTTCTTGATAGATTGATTCCTCATATGCATGCAGATAATAAAGAAGAAGGTATTAGAGGCAAAATTAATAGTAAAACATTTAAGATGTTACTAGCAGTAACTATTCACAATATCCCAGAAGGATTAGCTGTAGGTGTAGTTATAGCTGGTGCTATGAACAATGTCATTTCTCTTGGTGCTGCATTATCTTTATCTATAGGTATTGCAATTCAAAATTTTCCTGAAGGTGCTATCATATCAATGCCTTTAAAGGAGACTGGTGTTTCTAAAACAAAGGCTTTCATTTTAGGTGTATTATCTGGTGTGGTTGAGCCTATTGCTGCATTAATCTCAATTGGCTTAACAAATATAGTTTCTACAGTCTTACCTTATACATTATCATTTGCTGCTGGCGCAATGATTTATGTTGTTGTAGATGAACTTATACCAGAAGCTAATGAAGGAAAGAATTCAAGTTTAGCTACTATTGGTTTAAGTGTTGGATTTGTAGTGATGATGATTTTAGATATAGCTCTAGGATAGGTGGTTTTATGAATAAATATATTATTGAAATTAATGGGATGAGATGTGGCATGTGTGAATCACATGTTAATGATTTGTTTAGATGTCATCTTAAATTAATTAAGGTTAAATCAAATCATAAAACTGGTCAGACAGTTTTAATTAGTGATGTTGATTTTACAGATTCGGATTTAAAGATGCCACTAGACAATTCTGGTTATGTTGTTAAAAAGATTAGTAAAGAAGAAGCCAAGAAGACGTTATTTGGTTACCACTAAGCAAGTTTTAAACTTGCTTTTTCTTTTTAATTATTGGTATAATTAATAAAGGAGGCTTTGGATATGAGACATTATAGAGACACAATATATTACGATGATCTTAATACGGATGATTTTGGTGATACTAAAATCAGTCTAACTGAATTACCAAAGAACTATAAATATATTAATTCTAGCATATCTTCATCTTTAATCGATTTCATTTTATATAGATTAATCGCAAGACCAATTGCCTACTTATATAATAAAATTAAATTTCATCAACGTATTTACGGAAAACTTAAATTATTAAAGGTCTCTGGTGGATATTTTATTTACTCAAACCATACAGCTTATGGGCTTGATGCCTTTACTCCAAACATTATATCTTTGTTTAAGAAAAATTATATTGTTGTAGGTAAGGACACAGCCAGTTTAACCAAAATATTACCTTTATTACGAAGCTTAGGAGCTATTCCTCTTTCAGATAGATATTCTGATATGATTAAATGTATTGACACTATTAATAAGCGTAGTAAATTCAACAGTATAACTATATATCCTGAAGCTCATATTTGGCCGTATTATAATGATATTCGTCCATTTGATTCAATATCTTTTAAATATCCTGTTAAATTGAATAAACCAATATTTTGCCTTACTAATTGTTATCAAAAACGTTTATTTGGTAAAAGACCTAAGGTTAGAACTTTTATTGATGGACCATATTATCCAAGAGAAGATCTTGGTGTTCGTGAGAACGCTCAATACTTAAGAGACATCGCTTATAATAAGATGAAAGAAAGATGTAATAAGTATTCCACATTTGAATATTTTAATTATGTTAAAAAAGAAAAATCTTGTAAATAATTTTCTTTTTTTATTGTTTTTTTAATTTAAAAATATTATAATAAGCCATGTTTGAGGATGTTTATATGAAAAAAATAGGTTTAAGAAATATAAAAACTGCAATCTCAGTGTTACTTTGTCTAATTATATATTTTGTTATAATACTAGTTTGTCATATCTTTGATAAATCATATGCCGCAAATTTTAAACTTGCAACTCAGCTATATACTCCATTTTTTGCATGTCTTGCAGCAGCATATACAACTGGAAGCACAAAGTCAAAATCATATAGTCAAGCCAAATTACGTTTATTAGCGTCAATAATTGGTGGCTTGTTTGGTATGTTAGCTGTTGCATTATATCAATCAACTGGTCTTGATTGGCCATTCCAACATATTTCTGCTACAGGTAATCCTACAACAGATTTAACAGGATTAAATACTGAATTCCTTGATGGCAGAGCTTTTGCACATGCGGATATTAATCTTGACTTCTTATTATTATTTATTGCACCCGTCATTATTACAGCTGTAGCTGTAATAGTTGTCATTTGGTTCTGCAATCTAATCAAGAAACCAGATTGCTCATTTATTGCAGTATTAACATTAACTGCTGTCATGACATCCCTTGGTACTAATCCTGTAATTTACGGACCAAATAGAATCATGTCTACTATCATTGGCATTTTAATTTCTCTTGGTGTTAATGTGTTTACTATTCCACATAAAAAAAATAAGAATGCATATTTTGTATTTGGTATGGATGATTTTTATCGTGAAGATATAAAGAAGTTTGATGGATATTGCGCATATCAGATTGAAAAGCTAATTGAGGATGATGCTAAAGTTACAATTTTCACAAATTCAAATGTTTCTATTTGTCATGATATGATTGTGACCAATTATATCAAATTGCCTATTTTAACTTTATCAGGTGCTGCGGTATATGATTACTCTAAAGAAGAATATCTTTATGTTGAATATATTAAAGAAGAAGATACAAAAAAATTACTAAATTTCTTTAAAGAAAATAATTATAATTATTTAACTAATGTTATAAAAAATAATTTATTATATGTTTATACATTAAGTGAATCTAAAGATAAGATTAACAAAGGTTATGTTGCATATATTTTTGAAGAATATCAAGACAATAAGAATGTGGTTAGCTTTAATTTGAATTTTAAAACTTATGAGGAAGCATTAAGTGTTAAAGATAAGTTGACTGATTATTGTACAGTTATATCTAAATTAGGTGATACATATATCCTAAATATTTATTCAAAAGAATTGGAGAAGCAAACCTATATTAATAATATTAAAGATAGTACTATTTATTCATTTGGATTTGTTGATAATGATAGATTAATCTTATCACAAACAAATGGATATACATCTAATAAAGAATTATCTGATTATGCGAAAGTTATTCCTGATGATAAAGGATATCATAAATTATTAAAAGAAGTAAAGAAAATATATAGAACTAAATAAAATTGATAATAAATATGGAATATTCCTATTATAGATTTCAAATCTAATTTTAGGAATATTTTTTTATTTATTTAAATTCTATAGTATAATAACTCATGAGAAGATTAGAAAAAAGTAGTGAGTTTAAGGAGAATGAAATGTCTAATATTATAAATGAAGGAAAAGATTTGACAGTTAAGAAAGATAAATTAAAAACAAAAAAGAAAATATATAAATTAGTAATTTTGTTAGTAATTTTATTGACTCCGATATTTATTTTATTATGTATGACAGATAACAAAACATTAGAATTCACAAAATATGATATTAATCATAACGAAAATGATGAAACAATAACTGTTATGCAGTTATCTGATATGCATTTTCCTAAATGCAAAGCTAACAGTAATCTAATAATTGATAAAATTGAGAAAGAAAATGTTGATATAGTTGCGATTACTGGGGATTTTATTGATGGCTCAGCTAAAGTTGAAAAGTGTGGAGTAATTCCTTTCATTGAAAAATTATCTAAATTTCCTAATGTTTATTTTGTTAGTGGAAATCACGAACTTGCAAATAGTGAATATGATAAGTTAAGAGAAGTATTAGTATTGAATAATGTTAAAATATTAGATAATACTTTTAATGAAATCACAATTAAGAATAAGAAAATATCAGTAATGGGTCTTATTGATAATTATGATTATTATACAAAATATTTTGAAGGATTAGATCCTAGTAGTTATAAAATTTTGTTAGCTCATAGACCAGAAAAATTTAATGTTTATGTTTCGTCTATTCATAAATTTAATCCGGATTTAATTCTTTCTGGTCATGCTCATGGAGGACAAATCAGGTTTGGTGATTGGAGTTTAATTGCGCCTAATCAAGGATTTAATCCTGAATATACATCTGGAATATATTCATGCCATAATATGCATATGATTGTTTCTCGTGGTATTGGTAATTCTATATTACCATGGCGAATTAATAATAAACCAGAAGTACCTTTAATAAGAATAAAACTATAAAAAAATAAACCAATTTATGGCTTAAAACTATAAATTGGTTTTATTATTTATTATTGAATTCGTTTTGTATAATTTAAAGTTAACACTTAATCATGTTTATTTAATTAGATTGTTTTTACCTCATTTTCTTTGATGATATTATTATCCATTTCATCAACTTGTTCTTTAATGATATTTTTTTCATCAACGGCTTCGCTTATATCTTTTTGAAAATCTTTTTGTTCATTTTCATTAACTTTTGAATTAATAAAATTATTACAAAGATTATCCATCTTTTCTTGATAATTAAGGTTACTTAGAACTGATAAACATACTTCAGTTCTTTCTAGAGAAGTACCTGTTAGGTTTTCTAGAATTTTTGAATCAGGCTCTTCATCATCTTTTAAAGTTGGAACTTTATGCTTAATATATGCTAAAGTTGCTGTTCTTAGAGCTTCTTTATTACCATAATTAGGACTGCTTATATCATTATAGGCTCTAAATGCATTTTTGAAATTAGTATATTCACGTGAAGTTGTTCTAAAGAGTCTCTCAAAGAATCCTCCTTTAGTTTTAGCTAAAATGTCATCACATGTTTGAATGTTTTGACCAATGTATCTATTACGGCCAACTAATAATGTGGTAACTCTAGGTTGAAAATTTTTTTCATTTTCAACATATGTGTTTTCTATATTAGTTAATTTTGTGACCATTTCTTTGCAATGGTTTTTCCAATTAACAGCCTCAATATCATTATCATCAATTTCTTTATTAGCTTCATCTATTGCATATTCTTTAATGACTTTAACTGGATTTTTTAAGAATTCTTTTTCTTTAATTTTATATTCAGCATTTTCGTTTTCCGGATTAATCAAATTATCATCTAATTTAAAATTTTCATTTTCTTCTTCCATTTTAAATTTATATGCAAATCTTTTTTCATTAGAGGTTTCTAAGAATTGAAATTTTGAAACGGCAATCATTTCCTCAATTGTACAATCAGCTTTCTTATTATTATAACCATATGATAAAACTTCTTTAGCGATAAAATCTATTTTACTATCAATATCTTTTTCCCAAAGAAGAGATCTATAATATTCATTTAATTCTATATTATTGTAATCGATATTATAATTTTTAATTGGCATTTTATAACCTCCTATATGCTTTAAATATATATTAGCATAACCGGTGCAACAAATATGCAACACTGAGGATTAAGACATTTAATTGACATTTACAATTACTTTGTTATGTATTTAGTATATATGTGATAATATAGAGATATAGATAATAAATTTTATGGAATGGGATATTTATGAGAAA
>CAMNGZ010000048.1 GCA_946538835.1 uncultured Clostridium sp.
ACATGTTTGCCTGTCACGCAGAAGATCACGGGTTCGATTCCCGTCCGAACCGCCATTTCTTATTCTTAATTGGTTCGGTAGCTCAGCAGGTAGAGCACAGGACTGAAAATCCTGGTGTCGCGGGTTCGACCCCCGCCTGGACCACCACTTAAGTTAATTCATAGTGTACTTAGTACACTATTTTTTTTTATTATTTTATTTGATATAATATAAATAAAAAGTTGGGTGATTAATATGGTTTTGGATGAAGTATTACATGATTATACTGTTTATAAATATGTATTACTATATATGTATTTATTTTTAGCTGGTTCTATTTCGGGATATATTATTGAAGTTTTATATAGAAGATTTGTTTCTGTTAAAAGATGGGTAAATCCTGGTTTTAACAAAGGACCATGGATTCCTTTATATGGATGTGGTGTAGTTGTTATGTCAGCTATCACAACATCTTTTGTGTCTCTTTTTCATTCTAATGGAATAGCTTTATATAATCCTTATGATTTATATGGTACTGGTGTTGGCTCTGGCCCTACTCCTTATGATTTAATACCAATTTTAATTATGGGTGTTGGTATGACTTTATTAGAATTAGTAGCTGGTTTAATCTTTGTAAAAGGTTTTAAGGTTAGATTATGGGATTATTCAAATGATAAACATAACTTCATGGGTATCATTTGTCCGTTATTTTCAGTAATTTGGATTTTGGTTGCGATATTATTCTATTATTGTTTATCTCCATTTATTACACATAAGGCTCAACAAGATGTTGCAAGCATCTTGATGTTAAATGATTATGGTGGATTCCCTAAGGTTCATATTATTTTAATTCTTGGTATTGTTTATGGATTTTTAATTTATGATTTCGTTCAATCTATGGGCCTTTTTGGTCGAGTATCAAAGATTGCTAAAAAGATTGGTGGAATTATTCATTATGATGAATTCAATGATGATAGAGCTAGATTTAATCATGAAGCTTTATCACAAATTGATCAAATGTTACCGGATAAATTAAGAGAAGCTTTAGAAAAATTAAGAGCTCGAGATCAGAAAAAAACAATTTCTTATCGTATTAGGAGATTCTTATATATTGATCCTGATAAAAAAGATAATAATTTTGATGAACAAGGTCGTCCTATCAGTGATGAAAAAATTGAAAAAGACGATAAAAAACAATAGAAAGCATTACCATTTTGTTATTTCTTAATTATTAATGGAACATATGTTATACTTAAATTAATAAGATTAGAGGTATGTATATGAAATGGCTTGAAGAAGAAATTAAAAGTAGAGGAAAGATTTTAGATGGTGATATTTTAAAAGTTAATTCTTTTTTAAATCATCAATTAGATCCATTCTTACTAGATAAGATAGCTTTGTTATGGTATGACCATTTTAATAAGAAACATGTAACAAAGGTTTTAACTATTGAATCAAGTGGTATCGCATTAGCTACATTAGCATCTATTCGTTTTAACACGAATGCGTTGTTTGCAAAAAAAGGATTGTCTAGTAATCTTGGAGAAGTGTATAAATCTACTATCCACTCATATACTAAAGGTATTGATTCTGAAATCTTTGTTGAAAAAGATTATATTTCTAAAAATGATCGTATATTGATTGTAGATGATTTTCTTGCAACAGGTAGTGCAATTGAAGGATTAATTGATATTGTTAAGCAATCAGGCGCTACTTTAGTTGGAATTGGTATTGCTATAGAAAAAGGATACCAAGGTGGCGGAGATAAATTAAGAAGTTTAGGATATGATGTAGATTCATTAGAAATTATTGATTCGATGGATAAAGATATTCAAAATATTAAATTTAGAAGATAAAAAAAGGAATTTGGGATTTCTCAAATTCCTTTTTAAATTAGATACCTTCAGCCATCATTGAGACTGCAACTTTTTCAAATCCTGCAATATTAGCTCCAGATAATAAGTCATATTTATTACCAGTTTCTATTGCTTTCTCATAAGTCTTTTTGAAGATATTTACCATAATGTTATTAAGTTTTTGGTCAACTTCTTCAAATGTCCAAGATAGATGAACTGAATTTTGACTCATTTCAAGTCCGCTTGTTGCAACGCCTCCTGCGTTTGCAGCTTTAGCAGGTCCAAATACAATCTTATTTTCAATGAAATATTTTTCGGCTTCAAGTGTAGATGGCATATTTGCACCTTCACATACACATACGCAACCATTTTTAACTAATGTTTTAGCACTTTCCAAATCTATTTCACCTTGTGTTGCACATGGAAGAGCAATATCACATTTAATAGTCCAAATACCTTTAGAACCTTCGTGATATTCAGCATCTTTAACATAATTTAAATAATCTTTAATACGACCACGTTTAACTTCCTTAATTTCTTTTATTGCATCTAGATTAATACCATTTTTGTCATAGATATATCCATTAGAATCTGACATTGCAACTACATGTGCTCCAAGAGCTGTAGCTTTTTCACAAGCATATATTGCAACATTACCAGAACCTGATACTACAACTGTTTTATTATTAAAATCAGTATTTAATAAAGCTTTAAGAGCTTCTCTAGTGTAGTAACATAAACCATAACCTGTAGCTTCTTTACGAACTAATGAGCCACCAAATGTTAAACCTTTACCTGTTAATACACCACTATATTCATTTTTAATACGTTTGTATTGACCAAATAGATAACCAATTTCTCTAGCACCAACACCAATATCTCCTGCAGGTACATCTGTGTTTGGACCAATATGACGGTATAATTCAGTCATAAAGCTTTGGCAAAAGTGCATAATTTCATTATCTGATTTACCTTTAGGGTCAAAATCAGAACCACCTTTTGCGCCACCCATAGGAAGTCCTGTTAAAGAATTCTTTAATACTTGTTCAAGTCCTAAAAACTTAATGATTGATCTGTTTACTGAAGGATGGAAACGAAGTCCTCCTTTGTATGGTCCGATGGCACTATTAAATTGATAACGATATCCTTTATTTACTTGATATTCACCTTTATCATTTACCCATACAACTTTGAATTCAATTCCACGTTCAGGTTCCACAAAACGTTCTAGTAGTTTAGCTTTTTCATATTCAGGATGAGCTGCAACATACATCTCAACTGATTCTAGAATTTCCTTACTAGCAGCTAGATATTCTTTTTCATTTGGATTTTCTTTTTCAAGAAACTCATAAACTCTCTTTGCGTAGTCTGTTTTAAACATATTTTTTTCCTCTTTCCTATACCCAAGGTACTTTACATATATTTTAATTTAAATTAATTTTATGCACAATAAATTTAAATAAACTATTTTAAAGAAATCGTTTTTATTGAAAAATATGTTTATTTTTTGACCTGTCTATGACTCTAAAGAAAAAAATTTTGCAAATAAAATTAAGTAAGTGTATAATAGACGAGTGGTGATAATTATGAAGTTTATTACAAAAACAAGCGAAGAAACAATTGAGATTGGACTTAGATTAGGACATCTTTTAAAAGAGGGTGATGTCGTCTTATTAGACGGAGATTTAAGTGCTGGGAAGACAACCTTTACTAAAGGTATTGGTCAAGCTCTTGGTGTAAAAAGAGTAATTAACTCACCAACATTTACAATTGTTAAGGAATATCAGGGAACAAATACAAAATTATATCACATGGATTTATATAGACTAGATGGTCTAGGTGATGATGATTTTAATTTATATGATTACTTCAATGGTGATGGTGTCTGCATCGTAGAATGGCCATACCAAGTTAGTGAACTTTTACCAGATGAATTTTTAAAAGTAATTATCAAACGTGTTGATGAAACAACTCGTGAGATTTCATTTGAAGCACATGGTAAAAAATATGAAGAATTGCTAGGTGAATTATAATGTACACTTTAATACTTGATAGTGCGACTAAGGTGTTATATCACGCTTTAGTTAAAGATGATAAGGTAGTAGAAGAAGCTTATACAACAGGTCAAAATGATCATGCTAAAAATATTGTATATATAATTGATGAATTCCTAAAAAAGGAAGGAATTACCGTTGATGATTTAGATAAGGTTGTGTGCGGTGTAGGACCTGGTTCTTACACAGGTGTACGTATGGCCTGTACTGTAGCTAAGATGCTTGGTGCATTTAAGCACATTCCTGTATATGAAATTTCAACATTAGCTTTAATTTCTTCAGGTATGCCTGGAAGATGTTTAGCAATGATTGATGCACGTCGTGGGAATGCATTTAGCGCAATTTATGAGAAGGCTAAATTAGTAGGTAAAGAAGCTATTGTTAATAAAGAAGAATTCTTATTAAATAATCATGATTCAGTTGCAACTGAATCTGAATATAAGGTTGATCCATTTAAAGTTATAGAAGTGGCAACATTACATGAAAACCCACATAGCTTAAAGCCTAATTATTTACAAGAAACTGAAGCTGAGAGAAATTTGAAAGCCAATGATAATAAGACAAATGACTAGTTCTGATATAGATACTATTGTCAAACTTGAAGAGGAAAATTTAGGTACAACATTAGGTGATACTTATTTTAATCGAATGATTGATGATAATAGTGCATATTTTCTTGTTGCACTTATTGATGACAAGATCGTTGGATATATTTCTTCAACAATAGATACTTATTCAGAAATATTAAATTTTTTCGTAATTGAAGAAGCTAGACGTAAAGGTTTGGGATATGAATTACTTAAGATGGTTATTAAAAAAGCCATTGAAAGTAAATCAAAATCTATATATCTTGAAGTCAATGAACATAATGAAGGCGCAATAGCGTTATATCTTAAGTGTGGTTTTAAGATTGATCATATCAGAAAAAACTATTACAAAGATGCTAATGCCTACGCTATGATAAAGGAGCTATAATATGTTAGTATTAGGAGTAGAATCAAGCTGCGACGAAACTGCTGTTTCCATTGTTCGCGATGGTAAAGAAGTTTTAGCCAATGTAGTTTTGACTCAAATAGATATTCATACAAAATTTGGTGGAGTTGTACCTGAAATTGCATCTCGTGAACACGTTTATAACGTTTCTATGTGCTTTGAAGAAGCATTTAATCAATCAGGTTTAAAGCCAAGCGATATTGATTTAGTTGCAGTAACACAAGGACCTGGTTTAATTGGTTCTCTACTTGTTGGTGTTAATGCAGCAAAGACATTTGCATTGATGTACAATAAGCCAATTATTGGTGTAAACCATTTAGCTGGACACATTTATGCAAATGCAATTGAACATGAAATGAAATTCCCTTCAATTGCATTACTTGTATCAGGTGGTAATACTGAATTGATTTATATGAAAGAACATTTTTCATTTGAATTGATTGGAGAAACATTAGATGATGCTGTAGGTGAGGCCTATGATAAGGTCGCACGTGTTGTTGGTATTGGTTACCCAGGTGGTCCTAAGGTTGATAAGCTTGCTCACTTAGGTAAGGATACTTATCATCTACCTCGTGTAACGCTAGGTGATGATAATTATAATTTCTCATTTAGTGGTTTAAAGAGTGCTGTTATCAATTTACATCACAATGCAGAACAACGTGGTGAAGAAATTGATACTAATAATCTTTGTGCATCATTCCAAGAAGCAGTAACAGACGTTCTTGTTGAAAAAGCTTTAAAAGCTTGCAAGGAATATAATGTCAGCCAATTAATCGTTGCTGGTGGTGTTTCTGCTAATAAAGGATTAAAAGAAAAATTATTTGCAACAAATAAGAATCCTAATCTTGAGATTTGCATCCCATCAATTAAGTATTGTACTGATAATGCTGTAATGTTAGCTGCAGCTGGTTATTATCGCTTTATGAAGAATAATACAGCTGATGATTTAACACTAAATGCTGATGCTTCACTAGAACTTGAAACAGTAGAAAGCAACAAATAATATAGAACTCATATTTAATAAGGTGAACCCCATAAGTTGAACCAAGTAAAATTGGAAAGACTTGTGGGGTTTTATTATTTCTAATAGAGTATGGATTAATTATTTATCTTTTTTTACAATCTACATATAAAATGTTATAATATGTTATATAATGTCGAAATATGGCAAGAAAGGATGATAATATGAAAAAAAAGAATTTCTTTAAATTAATACCATTTTCTATTTCATTTATATTAGCTTCGTGTATTAATAATCGACCTACACCTGAAACCTCTACGCCTGTAGATTCTAGTGTTATTTCAACTGAATCTAGTCAAACTGGATTGAATGAGAGTTCTAGCAGTGAATCAATAAGCATCGATACTAGAACAGTTAATTTCTATGCAGATGATAAATTATTTGATACAGAAGAAGTTGAAGTGGGTACTACGACAAAAGCTTTAAAGAGAACTCCTTCGAAAGATGGTTATATCTTTGTTGGTTGGTTTGCTAATCTAACTGACACAATGCCTTATGACTTTAATCAAGCCATTACAACAGACTTAAATTTGTATGCTAA
>CAMNGZ010000049.1 GCA_946538835.1 uncultured Clostridium sp.
TTTTATCTAAAAATGTTATTTTTAATCGATAAATAAGCTTTAAAGTCTATTGTTTCTTTACTAGGTTCGACAAAAATTATATAATTATATTATATAAATGAGAGGAGGATAATATGACTTACAAAGAAATTCTAGCCCAAATAGGCTTACAAATCGAGTCAAATATGAACGACTCTTCATATGACGAAATTATCACTCCAGAATTTATCAATTCTTTTGAAGCATTTTATAATAATTCATTAACCCTTTTAGAAAATTTAAACGAAATTATTAATAATGCAAATATAAATCAAGGTAACAGTATTTTAAATCTAAATATAAATACTAATCAATTAAAAGAAAAATCTAGAAAAGATTATTTATATTACGAAACAATTAAGCATCAAAAAAACAGTCTAATTCATGAAGATATCTCTATTGAAGTTAAAAACTATAACTTCAAAAAAGAAGAAAATAGAATTCGTATATTAAAAGAGACTGAAGAAATTAAAAATAAGATTTCAGATTCTTCTCTTAACATCAAAACCGATAATGAAAAACTAGATACTTTTAAAATTCCATCTAGAAATAATTACAATTTCTATATTGAAAGATTCTCAAAGGAAAACTCAAGTGAATACCAACAATATCATGCTCACATTTCTAAAAATAACTATTCTTTAAAGAACGCATTTGACGAAATTGAAGACCACTTCAAAAAAGAGAATGAAGAAATCTTAGAGCACATCAATCACTTAATGGAAGTTTCTGATGAAAAGAAAACTGATTTAAATGATGACATCTTAAAAGATGAAACAATGCTTAACCAAAAAATCAAGGAATTAAGTGAAAAATACTTAAAATTAAAGAATCAAAATGAGGTTCAAACCACTCTAGAAGTTACAGATATTAAAAATGATATTAAAAATATTGAAACTAAGTACCAAGCCGAAATCAAAAACATTAATAAGCTAGCTTCAGAAACTTTGAAAAAAATTGATGGTGAACATGAAAACATGATGCTAGAGCTTGAACAAGAAATCATGGACAAGCAATATCACCACAATATTAAGATTAAAACTAATAGAGAAAAATATAAACTTCTTGTTAAAGATTATAAATCTGATCTTTCTAGACTAACATTCAGTCAAAAAAGACTTAGACGTAATGAACTTAAAAAAATTGATAAGCAAAACAAATTAGATGAATCTATTTCTTCTCTTGAAATTGAAAAACTACTTCAAAATAAAGAGAATATGCAAGCTAAAAATATATTAGACAGAACATTAGTTGATTTAAGAAGAAAATACGAAATCAATTCTAAAAACTTGAATGAAAATTTAGAAAAATATCCTCTTCTTAAAAAATTAAGTCAAATCGATCTTGAAAAAAAATCTTATGATAGAATTCTTGATAATATGTTAAGTATTGTCATCAATAATGAGAAGCTTGAAACTGAATTGTTACGTATTACAAAAGAAACTAACTATAACATCTTTAATACAAGACAACTTATAGAAATTGCTCATCTAAAAGAGCAAAAAGATTCTATCGAATTAGATAAGCTATTAAGCGCTAAAATTGAAGAATTAATCCTTGAGTTCAATGAACAAAAAGATAAATTAACTCTTATGAATAGTTCTAACACATATCTTCTATCTATTGAAAAAAATAAGCATCTAAATAATATGAATAACGATTTAATCTTACATAATAAAGAATTAAATGAATTATATTTAGATCACTTCATCAAATTAAAAAATATCAATTTGAATCATAAGCTTGAATTAGCTAAAGAAGAAAATAATTATAACGATTTAGCAATTTCTAATTTCAGAGAAATAAAATCTAATGATTCAGATAATATTTCTAGTGAATATAAGAATTCATTAACAGATTATGAAGCAACTTACAATTACAATATTGCAAATGAAGCTTACAAAGTTCAACAAAGCGGTAAAGATAATGTTCTTAAAGTTATTATTGAAGAATTAAATGTATTCTATAAAATAATGACTGAATATAAGAATACACTTGTTCCTCATGTTTATAAAATTATTTCATATATTGAAGAAAATAATGATAAACTAAGATATTATGATGACTATATCCATAATATCTATAAGACATTCTTTGAACTAATTGATACATTCCAAACAAGAGTTCACAAAATCGTACAAACCTATATCAAATACAACACTGGTAATAAATATGACACTCTAGAAGAAAATATCAATTATACATATAGTCAAAAGATAGCTAATGTTGAGAAAGAAATTGAACAATACAAGATAACTTGTACAAATTATCAAAATGGTATCAGTTCTTTCTATTCTTCCATCAACGAATTAAATCTCATGGTTCACCAAGAAGAATTATTGCTAAAAAATAATAGTGGAAAAGCGAACAAAAAAAATATTTCCTTATACAATAGTAAAATTAGACAATTTAAAATAAAGATAACCGAAAATGATCATAAAATTTCAAATATTAATGATGAAATAACCTTATTGAATAAGAAAATTCATAAATTAGAAAGAATTCGAACAAATGAAATTAATAAGCTTAAAGCTTTAGAGCGTCACGACTCTGCCGCTTCAATCAAATTCTTACAAGATATTGATGATGCAGCCGCTAAATACAAGCGTTTCTTAAGTGATTATATCAATCTTGAGTTATATAGAAAATTGTCAAGAAACGAATATAAAGTATCTCGTTATTATTATATAGTTAGAAAATTTGAATACAAATTCATTAAACTTACAAGAGAAATTAAAAAAGCTGGTGAAGTCTTCAACTATGGTGTTAATGACACTATCGAACAAATTAAGTTGAATAATATGAGCACATATTTAAGAACTAAAGAAATAGCTGATAGACAAAAAGAATTAGATCATAGAAGTTATGTTAAAGAAAGTAATAGACTAGAACAAAAGTTTATACAAACAAACGTTATCCATCACCAAAAAATTAATAATTTAAATGATTATTATAACGATTTAATTTCAAAAGAGAATCTTGATTATACTAATGAACGAAACAACAAGATTGACACATTCAACAAAAAGGTCACAAAATACTATGACTTGTTTAAATCTTGTGATGATTTAATTAAAAACAGTTTAAATGAATACAATTCTTCTTTAAAACAAATTGATAACGATCAAAGAGCTAACATTGCAGAGTTAACCCATAAAGCTAAAATAAAAAAGCGTATCTTGCAAAAGACAACTGATATCAATGTTGCCAAATACAAAGAAGAAATTGCTATCTTACCTAAGTATAAACAAAATCAAATCATGACTACAATCAGTCAGTTCAAGGATTCTAATAAGAATTTATCTTCAAGCAACGAACATATTAAAGAAGATATAAACTTGAATAAAAAAAGATTAAAAAAAGAAATTGATATATATTCAAAAGAAATTAAAGATGAACTAAGAAAAGAATATAATAATTATAAAAAGAACCAACATCGTATAAGAGATGAATATATTGAGAATATTAAAAAAAATAAGTCGAACAATTAATTTTGTCCGACTTTTTTGTATATAACAACTTTTTTAATGCCATATACTTTTTCTTTTAAAATTTCGAAGTTTTCAACCTCACTAGTTTCTGTCTCTTTAGCCATTTCAAATGAGATTATACCATTATTCTTTAAGATGTTCGCTTTATCTATATCTTCTACTATTTCTTTTGTGTTATTCATACGATATGGTGGATCTAAGAAGATAATATCTAAGGACTCTTTATCTATTCTCTTAATTGCATCCTTATAATCGTAATTTAATAATATGCATGGTTTATCTATTTTAAGTAGATCAATATTCTTTTTGCAAACAGCTAAAGCTTTCTTGTTAATATCATTGAAATAAGCTTTTGAAGCTCCACGTGAGATAGCTTCAAGAGCCATAGCTCCAGAACCTGCAAATAGGTCTAGAACTACTTCTCCTTCAAAATATTGACCAATTAAGTTAAATATTGCCTGTCTAACCTTGTCGCTAGTTTCACGAGTTGTTTCTAAATTAGTCATATATATGTTATGTCTTTTATATATTCCAGCATTTATACGCATAATATCACCAACTCATTATAACATTATTCGTTTCCTTTAGAAACCTTAATTGTCTTACCATTATAGTTCTTACCTTGAAGCTTTAACATAAATGGTAATGCGCCTTTTGTAACTTCTACAAAAGTTTCATTTTCTTTAATTTTGATGTTACCAATATTAGATTTTCTAACACCAACAAGCTTTGATGCCATTAAAACTAATTCTTGAGGCTTAACTTTATTTTCTTTACCTATATTTAGTTTTACTAAAACATAATCTTTAGGTTCAGAATATTTTTCAGCACGTAATGCTTTTTCATCCTTTTTGCCTCTGGTGTCACTTCTTCTAGATTTATCAAAACGGCTTTCTCTAGTATTTCTTCTATCAAGTCCTCTTTCATTACGATCTCTAGAAGATCTTTGACGTGGCTTTTCTTCTCTAACATGAATTTCAGGATAATCAGATAGCTTAAAATTAGTTAAGCTTAATAATAAACTGATTAATTTGTCTGTATCTAAATTTAGAGCTTTAATTTGTTCGATTAATGGACGATTAGATTCATTAATTTCTACATCAGAATTATTCTTTAAGAAATTAACGAAATTCTCAATCTTCTTAGCTTGAATTTCTTCAACAGAAGGAATTTGACAAACTGTCATTTGACTACGAGTATAGCGTTCAATGAAGAAAATTTTTCTTTGTTCGCTATATGTAGCAAATGTGATTGATAAACCTTCTCTACCAGCACGTCCTGTTCTACCAATTCTATGAACATATAATTCTTGTTCTTGTGGTAAATCAAAGTTGATAATACCTTCAAGATCACTAACATCAATACCACGTGCTGCAACATCAGTACATACTAAGATATGAGAAATACCTTCCTTGAATCCGTTCATTACCTTGTCTCTAGATACTTGCTTCAAATCACCATGAAGGGCTTCAGCTTTATATCCTTTTTTCTTTAATGTTGAAACAATTTCTTCAACCTTTGATTTAGTATTTACAAATACCATTACTTTAGTAAATGAATATAAATCAAGGATTCTAATTAAAAGATCAGTCTTACTTTCTCTCTTTAAGTAGTATAGATTTTGTTTGATTCTATCAACAGTTAAAGTTTTCTTCTTAATTTCAATCTTAACAGGATTATTCATCATATTTGACGCAACATGCTTGATGAACTCAGGCATTGTAGCACTAAATAATGCTGTTTGACGATTTGAAGGAGTTGTAGATAAAATTGTTTCAAGATCATCCTTAAATCCCATATTAAGCATTTCATCTGCTTCATCTAAAACTAATGTTTTCAAATTAGAAAAATCAATAGTCTTTCTGTTCATATGGTCAATAATTCTACCAGGAGTACCAACAATAATTTGAGGCTTAAACTTTAACTCCTTAATTTGTTTATCATAGCTAGCTCCACCATAAATTGTAGAAACTTTAACAAACTTTTTGTATTTAATTAACTTTTTAATTTCATCGCTAACTTGTAATGCAAGTTCACGAGTTGGGCATAGGATTAAAGCTTGTGTATATTTATCTTCTGTAATATTAGTTAAAAGAGGAATACTATACGCAAAAGTTTTACCTGTACCTGTTTGTGCTATACCAATGATATCATTTCCTTTAGACATTTCAGGAATTGCTTTTTCTTGAATTTCTGTAGCATCAAGGAATTGTAAGTCAATTAACGCACTTAATATATCTTTATCAAGATTAAGACTTTCAAATGTAGCCATATTTTTTATCACTTTCTTATAGATTTAATTATCGTAAAGACAACCTTGTCAATTATACCCTATATACAGATTTTTTTCAAGAAATATTTATAAATCGAACTTTGTAAAGTGTTTACATGTCAAAATCAAAGTAAATGAAATAAAAAAGCGCCATTTATTGGCGCATTTTTAAATTCCTATACATTCCATTTTCTTTTCTTCATTAAATTTTATTTAGGGTTTTTTGTACTTTTATAAAAAGTTTTATGTGTTAAGTATTTTAGTTTTTCATTTCTTTGTTAAGATAATTGAAATGTATGTAATCATTATACGATATAACAAAGTCTTTTGTCAAGGAAATGCCAAATATACATAAATTAT
>CAMNGZ010000050.1 GCA_946538835.1 uncultured Clostridium sp.
TTTTTTTCTGGAGATAAAATTTAGATTGTATTTATTTTAATAAAAATATAAAATAGATAAATGAATCGAAGTGATAAAATGAAACGTGAAATGACATTTACTGAAGGCAACTTATTTAAAAAAATGAATATTTATGCAATCCCTTTAATTTTATCTGGATTGTTACAATTATTGTTTTCAACAATGGATTTAATTGTTTGCCGTCAATATGGCTCTACTAATAGTGTTGGTGCTATTACATCAACAAGTGCATTAGTCAGCTTAATTATTAATTTATTCATTGGTATTTCTGTTGGTACAAATGTATTGATGGCTAGAGCTTATGGTGTTAAAGATAAAGAAAAGGGACAATCTGTTGTTTATTCATCAATGTGGCTATCAATAATTATTGGAGCCTTTGTATCACTATTTGGTTTCATATTTTCACGCAATTTACTTCAAATGCAAAAAACTCCTGATAGTTTTATAAATCTATCCGATAGTTATTTAAAGTATTATTTCATTGGCGTATTCTTTATGATGATTTATAACTTTGGTAGTGCTATTTTAAGAGCTGTTGGTGATACTGTTAAACCTTTTATATTCTTAGCTGTATCAGGTGTAGTAAATATAATATTTAATTATATTTTTGTGTTGTGTTTTAAAATGGATGTTGCAGGTGTTGGTATTGCAACTGCAATCAGTCAAGCAGTATCAGCTTTATTGATTATCATTTCATTATTTAGAAGAAAAGAGTTCTTTCATTTTAACTTAAAAGAATTTAAGATGAAGTGGCAAGATGTCAAACAAATCATTATGATTGGTGTTCCTGCTGGTTTCCAATCTGTAGTTTTTTCAATTTCAAATGTTATTATTCAAAGTTCAATTAACGAACTAGGAGATGATGTAATTAACGGAAGCGGGGCTGCTAGTCAAATTGAAGCCTTTATTTATACATCGATGGAACAGACATGTTTTACATCAATCGCTTTTATTTCAGCTAATTATGCGACACATAATTATAAGAATATAAAGAAGATATTTATTTATAGCTATTACATGATATTTATTTATAATATTGTGTTCTCAGGTATTACATTATTAATTCCAAATCAATTATTAAATTTCTTCGTAAAGAGTGAGAGTGCTATGGGACCTGCAAGGGAACGTTTAATTATACTTGCGGCTACTTACTCATTGTGTGGATTGATGGATGTTACTGCTAGTGCGATAAGAGCTATCAACCATCAATTATTACCTACAATACTAACTACGATTGGTATTTGTGGTACTAGACTTATATTTATATACGGATTATTTGAAAACTTTAGTCAATTCCATAATTTGAAATCAATTTCATGGTCATATCCTGTATCGTGGTTGATAACTTGGTCAATAGAATTGACAGTGTTTATCATAATGTTTAATAAGATGAAAAATAAATGGATTAAAAAGGAAGCTGATTAGTTAACTAGTCAACTTCCTTTTATAGATTATATTTATAAATTATATTATAATATTTGTGTTAGTGAGGTGAAGTCTTTATGTCAATGTTTAAACTTGAATCTAAATATAAGCCTTTTGGTGATCAGCCAAAAGCTATTGATGATATTGTAAATAATTTTAAAAATGGCATTAATGAACAAATTTTACTGGGAGCTACAGGTACAGGTAAAACTTTTACTGTTTGTAATGTCATAGAACGTCTTGGCAAAAAGACTTTAATTCTAGCTCACAATAAGACTCTTGCTGGTCAATTGTATAACGAGGTTAAGAATTTCTTCCCTCACAATCATGTTGAATATTTTATTTCATATTATGATTATTATCAACCTGAGGCTTACGTAGTTTCAAGTGATACTTATATTGAAAAAGATGCTAAGATTAATGATGAAATTGATGAAATGCGTCATAAAGCTACAGCCGCTTTAATTGATTATGACGACACCATTGTTATCGCATCAGTTTCATGCATCTATGGTATAGGTAATCCTGATGATTACAAAAATTCAATGCTATGCTTAACTGTTGGAGAAAATTATAATAGAAAAGAATTATTAGAGCACTTGGTTTTCTTACAATATGAAAGAAATGATTTTGATTTTAAGCGTGGTACTTTTAGACTTCGTGGTGATACGCTTGATATTATTCCTGCGAATGAACACGAACATGGTGTTCGTGTTGAATTCTTTGATGAAGAAATAGAATCTATCAAATTATTTGATGTTGTAACTGGTAAAACTATTGATAATCTTGAGTTTATTAATATTTTTTCAGCATCCTTCTTCGTTGCGCCAAAAGATAGAGTAGAAGAAGCTATGCGTCGAATCAAGGCTGAGCTTGATGTTCAAGTTAAGAAATTTAATGATGAAAAGAAACCTCTTGAAGCTGAACGTATTTATAATAGAACAACTTATGATCTTGAAATGATTAAAGAAATGGGTTCTTGTTCAGGTATTGAAAATTATTCTCGTCATCTTGAACTTAGAGCTGAAGGTGAAACTCCTTCAACATTACTTGATTTCTTTGGTAAAGATTATCTACTTGTAATTGATGAATCTCACGTTACAGTTCCTCAAATTGGTGGTATGTATAATGGTGATAGAGCTAGAAAGGAAACACTTGTCAATTATGGTTTCCGCTTACCTAGCGCATTAGATAATAGACCACTTAAGTTTGATGAATGGGAAAAGAAGAAAGATAAAGTTTTATATATGTCTGCCACACCAGGTGATTATGAGAAAAATAAGAATATTCCTATAATTCAACAAATCATTCGTCCTACTGGTTTATTAGACCCAATTATTGAAATAAGACCAACTCTAGGTCAAGTTGATGATATTTATAATGAAATTGTTGAACATAGTAAAAAAGGTGAACGTGTTCTTATCACTACTCTTACCATTAAGATGAGTGAAGATTTAACAAATTATTTAAAATCAATGGATTTAAGAGTTGCATATCTACATTCTAAAATCAAACCACTTGAGCGTTTAGATATTATTAGAGATTTACGTCTTGGTAAATATGATGTATTAGTTGGTATCAACTTATTACGTGAAGGTTTAGATATTCCTGAAGTTTCTTTAGTATGTATTTTAGATGCTGACAAACAAGGTTTCTTAAGAAGTACTAGAAGTTTAATTCAAACTATAGGACGTGCTGCTAGAAATGAAAATGGTAAGGTCATTATGTATGCTGATACCATTTCACCTTCTATGAAAGAAGCTATTACAGAAACTAAGAGAAGAAGAAATATTCAAGAAAATTATAATAAAGAACATGGTATTACGCCACATACTATCATGAAAGCTATTCCTGAGAGTGTGACAATTCATAGAAAAGAAGAAGAGAATATTGTTAAGGATACTGATGAAACTAAGTTGACTAAACAAGAAAAGGAAATGTTAATAGCTGAACTTGAAGAAGAGATGAAGGCTTACGCACGTGATCTTAACTTTGAAATGGCAGCTCAAATTCGTGATACAATCATGGAATTAAAGAAATAGGTATATTATGCATAGTTTAAAAGAATTATTTAAAATTGGAAATGGTCCTTCTTCAAGCCATACCATCGGACCTAAAAAGGCTACATTAGAATTTAATAAAAGATATAGCGATTGTGACTATGTAAAAGTAATATTATATGGTTCTCTTGCGCTTACAGGTAAAGGACATTTAACGGATTATATTATTGATAAAACATTAACTAAAAATCATGATATAGAATTCAATTATTTAGACCTTCCACCTCATCCTAATACAATTGATTTTATTCCATATAAAAATCATCTTCCTCTTCCTCGTTTTAGAGTGTTTTCAGTAGGTGGAGGCGCTATAAGGATTGAGGGAGAAAAAGAAGCTGAATCTGCAAATGTTTATCCATTAAATAGTCTTCAAGATATAAAAGAATATTGTCAAAAAGAAAATATTAATTTATTTGAATTTGTTAAAAGATTTGATGATAAAGATATCTTAGAATACTTAGAGACTATCTATAATCAAATGTTATTATCAATTGATAATGGATTAAAAAAAGATGGTGTTTTACAAGGTAAGCTTCAAATTAAGAGAAAAGCTAAGATGCTATTTAATAAAGATGTAGAAGGAGAAGGTCTAAATGCCAAATTAATTAGACATCTATATGCTTATGCATATGCGGTAAGTGAAGAAAATGCTGATGGATTTGAAATTGTAACCGCTCCTACATGTGGATCATGCGGAGTATTACCTGCTGTATTAAAATATAGTATTGATAAATTTGGTGTTACTAAAGAAAAAGCTATTGAAGGTTTAGCCGTTGCAGGAATTATTGGTAATCTTGTGAAAACTAATGCGTCTATATCTGGTGCTGAAGCTGGATGCCAAGCAGAAATTGGTACAGCTTGTGCTATGAGCGCAGCTTATTATGCTTATGTACTAGGAAGTGATTTTAATCATATCGAACAAGCAAGTGAAATTGCCCTTGAACATCACCTAGGTCTCACTTGTGATCCTATCATGGGTTATGTTCAAATTCCTTGTATCGAACGTAATGCTGTTGCGGCTGTAAGAGCACTTGATGCTTATAATTTAGCTAAATTACTTGATTCTAATGAATCTAAAATTTCATTCGATTTAATTTGCAAGACAATGCTTGAAACTGGACACGATTTAACAAGAGAATATCGTGAGACTAGTAAGGGTGGTCTAGCTAAATGTTACAAAGGAGAATAGTTATGAAAGTTAAAGATATATTAGACGTTGATATTATTGACTATGATCACCTAGGTCTTGGTGTAGCTAAAGTAAACAATTTCCCTATATTTGTTCCGTATGCGTTGAAAGGTGAAAAAGTTAGAGTTGAAATTACTAGAGTAACTAAAAACATTGCTGAGTCTAAACTTATCGAAGTGTTAGTTGAATCAAAAGAAAGAAATCATGATATTTGTCCACATTATTTAGAATGTGGTGGTTGTTCATTAATGCATATGTCATATGCTGAACAACTTCGTTTTAAGCGTGATAGTGTTCAGAATACAATGCATAGAATTGGTGGAATAGATATTAAGGTCAATGATGTTGTAGAAAATCCTAATAGATTACATTATAGAAATAAGATTATTGTTCCACTTGGATTAGATTCTAATGGTAATATTATTAGTGGTTTCTATAAAGAAAAGAGCCATCAAATTATTGAAAATGATTCATGTTTAATTGAACACAAAGGTGCTCGTGAAATTATTTCTTTTATAAAGGAGCAGATTAAGAAAAATAAATTAACTATTTATAATGAATCTACTAATAGTGGTTTATTTAGAAATATAATGCTTCGTGTTAATAACCAAAATGAATTCATGGTTGTTTTTATCGTTAAAAAGAATCAACCAATATTAACTACTATGGCTTTAGAACTTGTTTCTAAATTTAATAACATTAAATCTATTTACGCTTGCGTAAATAAGGAGAAAACTAATGTTATTCTTAAAGGTGAATTTATTCACCTATTATTAGATAAGTACTTAGTTGAAGAAATAAATGGTTTAAAATTTATAGTTCATCCTAATTCTTTCCTTCAAGTAAATCATGATCAATGTGAAAATTTATATAACAAAGCTTTATCATATATTCCAAATGATAAGTCTAAAAATATCATTGATGCTTATTGTGGCGTTGGTTCAATAACATTAAGCCTTGCTAGCAAAGCTAAACATGTTTATGGTATTGAAATTGTTAAAGAAGCAGTTGATAATGCTAATATTAATAAAGAGTTAAATGGATTAGACAATGTTGATTTTATTTGTGGTCCATGTGAAAAAGAAATTGAAAAATTAACAAAAGTAGGATCAATCGATTACATTGTATTTGATCCTCCAAGAAAAGGTTGTGACCAAGCATTCTTAGATACTGTTATTAATATGAATATTAAGAACATTATTTATATTTCATGTTTACCTCAATCTTTAGCTCGTGATGTTAAATATTTAGTTGAGCATGGTTATGAGTTAAAAGAAATTACTCCATTTGATATGTTCAGCCAAAC
>CAMNGZ010000051.1 GCA_946538835.1 uncultured Clostridium sp.
TATAACATAATACGACAAAAAAAGACAATCATTGTTTGACATACCTACTACATATAATTTGTAGAACCACAAAATGAAGTTTTTTTATTATTTAGGGGATTTGAGCAATAAAATTTTCTAAATTCCCCAAATGGTTCCTCAAATCAAATTTAAATACATAAAAATATATAATTAAAAATACAATGAATTCTATCATAAAAAAAGTGTAATAAGTGTCAAAAACTTATTACACCATGTTGATTCTCTACACAACAAAAAATTTATAGATTACACGATAGATTATTTAGAGAATCATATACATTGATCACCTTTTTATTAACCGATAGATCCGTCCATAGATAAATCGATTAATCTATTTAATTCAACAGCATATTCCATAGGTAATTCTTTAGCGAATGGCTCAATGAATCCCATAACAATCATCTTAGTTGCTTGTTCTTCTGTTAAGCCTCTACTCATTAAGTAGAATAATTCTTCTTCATTTACCTTAGATACGCTAGCTTCATGTTCAAGATATATGTCTTTATTCTTACCTTGATTTAGTGGAATAGTGTCACTTGATGAAATATCATCAAGAATTAATGTGTCACATTCAACGTGAGCACGGGCGCCATTAGCATTATCTAATTGCTTAACCATTCCACGATAGTCAACCTTACCTCCAGCCTTACAAATAGACTTAGAAATAATTGTTGAACTAGTATTCTTACCAATGTGAATCATCTTAGCACCAGTGTCTTGATGTTGATCACGTGATGCATAAGCTACTGAAATAACAGTACCTTTTGCGTTGTCTCCACGAAGAACGCAGCATGGATACTTCATATTCATACCACTACCTACGTTACCATCAACCCATTCCATAGTACCATTAGCATCAACAATAGATCGTTGAGTGACAAGGTTGATGATATTTTTTGACCAGTTTTGAATAGTTGTATATCTACAGTAACCAGAGTCTCTTACAAAGATTTCAACTACAGCAGCATGTAAACTATCTTTTGAATAGATAGGCGCTGTGCAACCTTCAACATAGTTTAAGCTTGCTTCTTCATCAACAATGATTAATGTACGTTCAAATTGTCCCATTCTTTCACTATTGATTCTAAAATAAGATTGTAAAGGCTTAGTAATCTTAACACCCTTAGGAACATATATGAATGAACCACCTGACCATACAGCACTGTTTAACGCAGCATACTTGTTATCAGACATAGGAACACACTTACCAAAATATTCTTTAAAGATTTCAGGATATTTCTTTAAACCAGAATCTGTATCCATAAAGATGACACCAAGCTCATCTAATTCTTTTAAGTTATTGTGGTACACAACTTCAGATTCAAATTGTGTTGAGGCACCTGCTAAATATTTTCTTTCTGCTTCAGGAATACCAATCTTTTCGAATGTCTCCTTGATTGCGTCAGGTACTTTATCCCATTCAGATTCAGTATTTTGAGCAGATTTAATGAAATAAGTATAATCATCAAAATTAATTTTAGATAAATCAAGACCCCAAGAAGGTTGTGGCATAGATTCAAAAGTCTTTAAAGCTTTCAATCTGAATTCTAGCATCCACTCAGGTTCGTTCTTAGAAGCACTAATTGCTCTTACAACATCTTCACTTAAACCTTTTCCTGTTGTGAATAAGACATCAGCATTTGTCTTGAAGTCATACTTATATTCATCTGATACGATTTCTAATGCTTCCTTATTTTCCTTCATTTGAATTTCCTCTAATAATTCTTTCTGCAGCCTTCCAAGATAATGTAGCACACTTGATACGTGCAGGGAATTGAGATACACCTGTATAAGCAATGGCTTCACCTAAATCATCAGCCTCTTCTTCAGTAATCTCTTTTCCTTCAATCATTAAATAGAAGTCTTCAATTAATCTAAGAGCTTCTTCAACGCTCTTACCTTTAAGAGTTTCACTCATAACTGAGGCACTTGAACAGCAAATTGAACAACCTTTACCGTCATGTCTAATATCAGTAACAACACCATCTTTGACGCATACTTCAACATTCATATCGTCTCCACATGATGGGTTGTTTAAATGTAAGAATTCATAACCTTCTTTATGAGTTAATCCTTTATTTAATGGATTCTTATAGTGATCCATAATTACTTGTCTATATAAATTTGTTAAGTCAGCCATATAATTCTCCTAGAACATGCTAAAGAAATCTTTAGCTTTTTTAACAGCATCAATTAGAGCAATAACATCCTCTTCTGTATTGTAGAAATAGAATGATGCACGTGTTGTTGAAATTTGATTTAAAAAGCGAGTGACAAGTTGAGCACAGTGATGACCAGCTCGAATACATACACCATTTTCATCATAAATAGATGCAGCATCATGTGGGTGCACACCTTCAATGTTAAATGCTACAACACCAGTTTCAACTGATTCGTTGTAAACCGTAACACCCGGAATCTTTTTTAATCCATCAATTGCAAGACGAGCCAAACGAGATTCGTGACTAGAAATGAAATCAAATCCAATCTTCTTTAGGTATAAGCAAGCTTCACCAAGACCAATAGCTCCTGAAATAATTGGAGTACCTGTTTCAAATTTATAAGGTGCAACCTTAAAAGTCATATGGTCTTTAAATACTTCATCGGCCATATCTCCTCCAAAATCTACCGGAGGCATCTTTTCTAACAATTCAAATTTACCATACAATACACCAATTCCAGAAGGACCGCACATCTTATGACCAGAGAATGATAAGAAATCACAATCAAGGTCTTTAACGTCAATTGCCATATGTGGAACAGCTTGCGCAGCATCAACTGAAACAATGATTCCTCTTTCATGGCAAATCTTAATGATTTCTTTAATAGGAGTAATATAACCCATGACATTTGATACATAAGTCAAAGCCACAAGCTTTGTCTTATCAGTTAAAGCCTTCTTGAAAGCTTCAACAGTAATTCTACCTTCTTTAGTTAATTCTACAAATTTAACACTAGCCTTTTTAACTCTAGCTACATTTAGCCAAGGCATAAAGTTAGAATGATGTTCAAGTTCACTGGTGATAATTTCATCACCTTCGTTGATGAAAGTCATTCCATAGCTTTGTGCAACAAGATTTAACGAATCACTAGCGCCACGAGTAAATACAATTTCTTCAGTTTTAGCATTGATAAAATCTGCTATAATCTCACGAGCATGTTCGTACATATCAGTGGCTTCATAGCTTAATTGATATACACCTCTATGAACATTACAAGACAAATGATTATAGTAGTAGTCAATCTTATCGATAACACACTTAGGCTTTAAACTTGACGCTGCGCTATCTAAATAATGCAAATTAGGTTTTTCCACAAGAACTGGAAAATCTTTCTTCAATTCCAAAGCGTCCATAATATACCTCTATAATAAATTATTTAAAAAATTAAAGTAATTATTAGCTTCTTCTTCATTCCATATTGACTTAATTACTGGTGTAATTAATCCAAATAGAATCAATTTATAAGCTTCTTCTTTAGTTAAACCACGGCTCATCAAATAGAATAATTCATTATCACTCATTCTACCAATGGCTGTACCATGGTTAGCTTTTACATCATATTCATCAATCTTTAATATTGGTTGACTTGTGATATAAGCATGTTCTCCAATAATGATACCACGAGCTAATTGGCTGGCATTAGATTTGCTCATACCCTTATTGATTTTTGAAATAGTTTCAAAATCAATAGCAGCGTTATCTAAAGCTAATCCAATATTATTTACATGACTATTAGTTTCTTTAGCATTGTGATATATTTGTTGGTTAAAATCACTCTTGTTGTCTTTATTTAAAACTAAGCACTCAACATTAGCACTAGCTTTATAGCCATCAAGATTAATAACTAAATCTTCACTTAAATTCTTGCTAGATAATGATGTATATTTTAAAGATGCATTATCTAGAATAGAAGCTAAAATCTTATTGTTAGTATCTTTATAATTCACTTCAACTAAATCAAGAAATGAATAATTTTCCATATTAAGATTAATTTTTGAAGTTGAATCTTTTAATAATACTTTAGCAGAAACATTTTCGCCAATGATAATATTTAAATTACCATCACCTGTAATGATATATTCTTCGTTATCATTAATTACTAAAGTATCATTTTCTTTAATAACGTATTCTACCATCTTATTTAGCCCTTGCACAAGTACCTAGTACATGTACTTCTGCTTCCTTTTCAATGTCAATTCCAAGTTCTTTCTTAACCCAACGGTAACCTTCTTGATCAATCTTTTCAATCAATTCATGTCCACCAGTCTTAACAACTCTACCATTAATCATAACATGAACGAAATCAGGCATAATGTAGTCAAGTAATCTTTGGTAATGTGTAATTAAAAGACAACCAAGATGGCTTCCTTCAGCCTTAACCTCATTCTCAACATTGTTACCAACAATACGAAGAGCGTCAACGTCAAGACCTGAGTCAATTTCATCAAGAATGGCAAACTTAGGTTTTAATAATTTCATTTGAAGAATTTCATTTCTCTTCATTTCACCACCAGAGAAACCTTGGTTAAGGTTTCTTTGAGCTAAACCTTCAGGCATTTCAAGATCCTTACAAGCTGAATCATAAGCTTTAATAAACTTGAATAGAGACAAGTCACTTCCACAAGCTTTCATAGCTTGACGAATGAAATCACTATTTGTAACACCAGGAACTTCAATTGGTTGTTGATATGCTAAGAAAATACCAAGACGTGCTCTTTCATCAACAGGAAGGGTCTTTATATCTTTACCATTGAATAGAATTTCACCTTCAGTTATTTCATATTTAGGATTACCCATAATAACACTTGATAATGTTGATTTACCAGTACCATTAGGACCCATAATTGCGTGAACTTCGCCAGTCTTAATAGTTAAGTTGACTCCTTTTAAAATTTCCTTTTCAGGAACACGTGCATGTAAATTTTTAATTTCTAAAACATCTGTCATAGTATGCCTCCATATATCATTTAAAAAGAAGGAATAAAATCCCTTCTTGTTTTAAAAGCCCTTTAACGCTATTTATTATAAATAAATATCAAAATTTAAGCAAATAATATATCTTGAAAATGGCAAAAAAAGACATCTTTTTAAAAGATGCCTTAAAAAATAAATATAAATATGGCTCTTAACAAAAAAAGGAAGCTGTAAAAAAATAACAGTTCTGTAAATAATAAAAAAATAGGTTCAAGCCTAGAGTAAAGTGAACCTATTAAATTTAGTATTTCCCGCTGCATAAACTGGATTTGCAAAAAAACAAACACACCACTATCAATAATGCAAAAATAAAAACTGTAAATATTTTCTTCATACCTTTCCTTCCCATACTCCTCTGTTTTAACCCACTTAGCATATACCTTAACATAAAACTTACATAATAAATGACACAAACAATAAATCAAGACATGCAAGATAATGAAGTTAAATATACAAATTATGATAGAAAATCTATCATTTAAAAGACAGTTTGAGTCATCACCATAACTACTAAGTCCGTGCATTCTAATCAGGTCGGGAACGCCATTTTGAAAATTTTCAGCTTTTTATGAGGCTGCTGTTGATGTAAAGAAAAAGGAGCACAAT
>CAMNGZ010000052.1 GCA_946538835.1 uncultured Clostridium sp.
GAAACAATTTGTAAAAATAACTCTATCAATCTTATAAAAATGTTTCTATTTTTAAAAGACTCATAATTCATTGTAGGTAGATTTATAACTTGATGTAAGAAATCTTCATGCATATCATGTAATGCTTCTTGATCATATAACAATACACCATCTTCAAAGTGAAGTAATAATGATCTGTAGTCCATATTAACAGTTCCAATAAATCCGTATTTATCATCAATTATTATATTTTTTGCATGATTAAATCCTAAATTAAAGATATATACTTTAATACCAGCTTTAAGAATTGGCCCTAAATGAGCACGAGTCATCAAATATACAGCTTTCTTATCAGGAACACCAGGTATAAGTATTCTTACATCTACTCCTTGAATAGCTTTTGCGACTAAAGCATCAATCATCTTATTATCGATGATAAAATAAGGAGTTGAAATATAAATAGACTTCTTAGCCAAATTAATCATATTTAGGAATAAATTGTAGCTAGGATGTGTAAGATAACTAGGACCATCACCAAATGGGAATACGATATTTCCGCCTTCAATATGTACAGCTGGCAAATATGCATCCATATCTAGTTTATCTTTGCTAGCCATATACCACATCTGAATGAACATAGTGGTAAATGATTCCACCGCGTTTCCTCTAATACGAATCGCATTATCTCTCCAATATCCAAAACGAGTTTTAAGGTGGATATATTCATCTGCAATATTATCTCCACCAGTGTAGGCAATATTACCATCAATAACTACAATCTTTCTATGGTCCCTATAATTAACTCTTGGGTTAATTGCTAAGCTTAGCGGCTCATAGGCATGAATTTGAAGATTAGGAATTGATTTCAAACGTTTCATAACCTTCTTATCGTGGCTTAAAATTGAACCAACGTCATCATATAAAATTTTAATTTCAACGCCAAGTTTTCCTTTATTTTCAAGAATTGGAAGAATCTCATCCATAATCTTACCTTTACCAAAGATAAAATATTCCATAAAAATAAACTTACGAGCTTGAGATAAATCACTTAACATATCATTATGCTTATCTAAAGCGTCACTATAAAACTTAGTCTCACAATTAGTATACATTGGGAATCCTGAATCCTTATTTAAAGCTTTTGCGCAAAGCGCAAAATCAGAATCTAAGAACTCATCAAGCTTATCCATATCTTTCAATGGATATGCGCCAATATACTTATTCATTTTATTGATTCTTCTCTTTGGCATTACTCTACCATTACCAAAGAAAACATAACACATGGTACCAAGGAATGGACATAATAAAATGAAGATAGTCCAAGATAATTTATAAGCACTGTTTATTGGCTTACGATACATTTTAAGGACACAAAAAATACCAATCACTTGTACAATTCCATATAAAATACGGTAAGCAGTTGGCCATGGTCCTTTCAATAAATTAATCCCAAAAAATACTATGTAATAGAAAAACAACTGAACTAATAAGAATAGAATAGTAATAGTTATCGCAAAAATTGTTCTCCATATACCTTTTGTTCTTCTTTCAGATCCTTTCATAAAACCACCCGCCCATTTTTATAAACAATTAACTACAGTATTTGTAATATCTATACCTAGTATAGCATTTAATTCATCAAATTCATCTTTAGTGCCATTAAATTCAATAATATTTACTTTTAAATCACTAAAAGCTTTTGAATCAGAAAGAATTAAAGTTAAATCTTCATATTTAGATAAATATAATGTGTTAATAGTTGTTTCATCAAAAGCGTATTCGCAAAATCCGATTACACTTGATGGAATGCTTAAGGTATCAAGAGTTAATCCTGAGAAAGCATTATCACCAATCAATTCAATGTTATCGCCTATAACATAATTCTTTGTCGCATTATATAATGTCTTTAATATCACGCCATCAGCATTATCTTTACTAATTAATGCGTTCTTACCAGATTCAAAGAATGAATTTAAAGGAGAAACATTAATAGTTTCTAAGTTCTTGTTGTACGCAAATGGAAATCCAGCATCCTTTGAATCAAATGTAGTAGTACCAATGTTAATTACTTTTAAGTTATCACAACGCATTACTGCTCCACCTTCAATATATGTAGAATTAATATCAAGCGTTTCAATGAATTTATTATTAAAGTAAGCAAACTGTAAAATCTTATTAGCTTTAGAAGTATCAGTAGTTCTAAATCCTAACACTAGATTATTTTTATCATCGAATAAGCCATTAGCATCAAGAGATCTATATTTAAGATTTTTTGAATCAACGATAAATGTTTCAATATCAGTATCAATAAATGCGTTATAACTAATATCTTCAACATCTTTACCGACTGTAATTTTCTTAATAGTAGTGTTATTAAATACTCCTTCTGGGAGTTCTATCACATTATCTTTAATAATTACCTCATTAGCTTTTACGCCATTAAATGCGTTCTTATCAAGAAGAACATTTTCAAGCGTAATAGTATCAAGTGTTACTTGTGAATATGCATATTCACCAATCAATTCAATATTATCTAATGTGGTTGAACGAGTAGCATATAATAATGTATTAGTAATAGTGTCAACTATACTGTTGTTTACGATTGAATAATTTAAGCATGTACCATTTAAAGTTAGTGAATTGAGATTACAATCTCTAAATGAATCAACAGAAATACTAGTTATTGTACCTTGCAAAACTAAATCGTTTAATTTTGTACATCCCTTAAAAGCGTTAGCTCCAATCTTATATTCTGTAGGGAATGTAATATTTGTTAAGTTCTTGCATCCTTCAAATGCGCTAGTAGATATTTCTGACACACCTTGTGGAATAATAATATTCTCTAAGCTTGTACAATTTTTAAACATTTGAGCAGGAATCTTGTTAAGCTGTGTAGGGAGAGTAACACTTAATAACTTGTCATCATTTTCAAATGATACAGAATTAAATGATACACCAGAAATACTTGAATCAAATTTTACTGATTCAATATCCTTATTCTTAAAAACATTATCATTTATTTTCTTTAAATATAACGTATTTTCTTGAATTGAGTTAGGAATATAAATATTCTTATAGTCTTTTAGAGAAGTGATTGTATATTGATCGGCTTGATTTTCATATTCAAAAGGATATTCAATTTTTAATGTTGCAGACATTGTATCATCATCAACTGAATGACCTTCTTCTATAACTTCTAGTTTAGCAGTTACAACATATTCTCCTACTTCTTTATATGTTGTTGGAGTTTCATAATTAATCTTAAGCCAAGAAGGAACTTTACCTGAAACTTTAAATTCATGATTCTCGTTATCGAACGCGATAGTCTTATTTTCAAAGCTTAAGGCTTTATCGATATTTTCTTGGATAATCATTGTCGCATGTAAATCATCAATAACTTCATAATTTAAAGAACTAAATTGAGCATACACTTCATATGTACCAATTTCAGTTTGTTCATTATTTTGATAAGTTACAGTTATTTCATTATTTTCTAGTCCACTTACTAAAAGAGAATGTGGTTTTTCATCATAATTAAATGTATTGCCGTGAAGAACTACATTATCAGTCATTTTAGCTTTATTGATAGTTAATTTTGCAGATGAAGAATAATCATTATAATTATTATTTTTATCTGTAATTAAAAGGTTAATAACATATGCACCTGCATTAACAAATCCTTCTTGATCTGCATTATCAGTAAAATAAGTAATAATAAAGTTTTCACTAAAATCATCAATGTTGCTAACTCTAATCATATGTTTAGCACCATCATAAGTAATTGTGGAATCATTAAACACAACACCTGACAAATCAGCTTTCTTGATGACAAAACTTGATGTAATCTTTTCAGGCAATCCATAATTTAGATAATTGCCGCCAAATGTAGCTACACTTTGATATGTACCTGCGTTTGTGGCTTTATTGTTAGAATAAGATACAGTTACATCACTTGGTAAATCGCCTTTAATTTTATGTTCAAATTCATCTCCTGTATATGTAAATTCAGAAGCTTCATATCTAACATTTGTATCTTTAGGTAAAATGGTTAATTTAGCTGTTAAAGTTAAATCATTATATCTTCCAAGTGTATCATTAAATAAAACAGTGATATCATATGAGCCAACATCAACAATATCTTTTTGTGAATAAGTTACATTGACACCATCAGGTATATTTCCAACGACACCAACATTATGTGCCTTTCCATCATAAGGAACTGTAGTATCACTTAGTGTAGTTGAAAGATCACCTTTCAAAATTGTTAATTGAGCTGATAAGCTCAATGGATTATATTTATTTGAAGAATCAGATAAGTAAGCTTCAACAATATAATGTCCAACTTCTACTTGTTCATTATTCTTATATGATACTGTAACACCATCAGGAATATCACCAGTAACATAAATACTATGAGGTGTTCCATCATATTTAAAAACATTAGATTTTAAAGTATTAGTTAAATCCATCTTTTTATTTGAATTGACAACTGCAATTGGAACAATGATTGCGGTTAATGCAGCAATGATGGATGCAATAATTATTATTAGTTTCTTTTTCATATAACAGCGACCTCGTTTTCGACATTTTTAGACCTTATAATTATTATAGCATAAAAAAACAAGTCATAAATATTAATATGACCTGTTTTTATAATATTAGTCTTTTTTTGTTGAGGATGCAATAATTAAAATTATTCTAAACAATTCAACGAAGATTAAAACTATTGAACTTAATAGACCAAGAGCTACTGACCATTCATATTTCTTATCAAAACCAGCAGCCACAATTGATTCAGCTTCACCAAAATTCATTAGTAAGCATACGCAACCATAAATTAAATATACGGCTTCAATTGCTAATAAGATTGGAACACCAATATTAGCATTAACTTTATTAAATCTAAAGAAAATAAATAACATAAGTTCACAGATTAATAAAGATACAATTAACACAAGACCGAATGTAGCAATCGCGCCAAGTTTTTTCTTAAGTCCCGCTGCATATGCACCAAGGGTAATTAAGAATATGACAGCAGTACCGCCACCAGCCATTAATGTAATACCTCTTACATACAATTCTCCAAACATGCACATTGTACCTAACAATGAACCAACAGATACGGCATAAACAGGTCCCATAACTCTTGCAGAACCAGGGAAGAACGCTGTAACAAAACCTGATATTAACATTGCGCCAAGTGAAATAAATAACCAAACACTTAACTGACCAAGTACTGAAGCTTTTTGTTCATCAGTATAATCTTTATTAACTAATGTGTTATAAAGAATACCTGCAACAATAGCTCCTGCTGCAATTGTCGCAATAATTAAGAACAATGTCTTATAAATAATTCCTGCTTTACTAGATGCGTTGACATTACTACTTTCAACAGTCATATCTTGGGCACTAGCTTGAGCTTGTCTAAAATATGGATTTGAAATTTTCAT
>CAMNGZ010000053.1 GCA_946538835.1 uncultured Clostridium sp.
CCATCGATAGTTGAAGGTAATAAATTTGATTTATCAATATCTAATTCTATAGGTTCAACAACGACATTTTGGCTTAATACACTTTTTACCACTTCTTCATTTTCAATCTTTAAAATTGAACAAGTTGAGTAAACCATAGTGTGCCCAGGCTTTAAAATTTCAATTGCTTTCTTTAATAATTCTTTTTGAGTCTTACTGCTATTTTTCACAAGATCTAAAGAAAATGATTGTAAATCACGAGGATTGTTCAAATTTATTGTTCCACTTCCAGAACATGGAGCATCTAATAAAATAGTATCAAAACGGAAGAATGAATCAAGTTTTTTACTATCTTTCACAAAGACGTTAGCTCTTGATGCACCTTGAAGATTCAAATTAAATTTAAGTCTATCTGCTCTAATTTTATTAGCTTCTACAGCCATAATATTCTTTTGATTCATAGTTAAACTAGCGATTTCACATGTCTTACCGCCAGGAGCGGCACACATATCTAGAATATCATTGTTTATATCTAAATCTAAGAAAAGTGGAGGAATTTGACTTGATAATGATTGAAGATAAATTTTACCTTCTTTAACAATATCATAATCCATCATATTGATATAATCTTCTAATTGATAAGCATCTTGAAAGAAACGCGGATTAGTAAATTTTATACTATTTGAAATTAAAAAATTATCAATTTCTTCTTTACTTGTCTTTAGTCTATTTAATCTAAAAGATGGAAATCTTTTTTTCTTTAAACCTTCAATAATAGAAGATGCTTCTTCTTTATAATCATTTAAATATAATTCATTCAATTGTTCTAAAGAAATCAAGATAACACCTCCATAATTTGTTTAAAGTCATCAATTAAATAATCAGGTTTAGCAAGAGCTAAAACTTCTTTATTTGTATATCCATAAGATACAGATAATATTTTACAACCAGCATTTCTAGCTAGCGCTATATCGACAAGTGAATCACCAATATATAAAGTTTCACTAATATCTATATTTAATTTATTTATTATCTCAATAAGACCTGCTTTATCAGGTTTAATCGGTAAATTTGTTTGACCTAATACCATATCAAAAACATTTTCAAAGAAACGAGATACAATAAATTTAGTATCTCTATCTGGTTTATTAGATAAAACTGCTAATTTATAACCTCTATTCTTAAGCTCATGTAATGTTTCTAAAGTATTTTTATACTTATCAGTCTTAATTAAATTATGAGATGAATAATAATCATTATAAAATTCGTAAACAACCTCTACTAGCGGACTAGTCAATATAAGCCTTACATCATACATCTTAAGAGCAGATCTTTTAACTAAATTTAGCGTCCCATTACCAATATATTTTTGGGTTTGTAAAAGAGTATTTGGCTTTAAATTAAAATGTCTTAAAGAATAATTAATTGCATTATGAATATCTGGTAATGAATTAATCAAAGTACCATCCAAATCAAATACTATTAATTTCATAAACTAACCTTTAACACTTCTTCATCAGTTTCTAAATCATAAATGATGACATCATCATTATCAATTACACCATATGAATGAATCATAATCTCTTTAGGGATTGATGTAGAACCTGGGTTAATGTAATGAACATTACCAACAAGTGTATCTTTAATAACATGAGTATGTCCATAAAGTACAACTCCAGAGTCAACATTTAATGGTTCATTTGGATTATGATGATGTCCATGTGTTAAATAGAATGTATGACCATTCACTTCAATAAATCCTTCACGATTTATTGGAAAATTAAGTACCATTTGGTCAACTTCAGCATCACAATTGCCTTGTACAGCTAAAATTGAATCTTTAATATCATTCAATAATGGAATAACTTTCTTAGGGGCATAATCCCTAGGAAGGTCATTTCTTGGTCCATGATATAAGATATCTCCAAGTAATACCAATTTATCAAAGTTCCCTTTTTTAAACTTCTCCACAAGCAAATTAGCATAATAATAGCTTCCGTGGATATCCGATGCGAATAAAACTTTCATTTTACCATCCTTTTAATTATTACTTAAATAAATTTTTAATATCATCTTTAGTTAAACGATTGAAGAAATCTTCTTCTGAAATAACTTCATTAGATAATAATTGTTTTCTATTTTGTAATTCAACAATTCTATCTTCAATTGTATCTTTATTAATTAATTTAATAACATTAACTTGTTTCTCTTGACCAATACGATATGTTCTATCTGTAGCTTGGTTCATTGCAGCTAAGTTCCACCATGGATCATAATGAATTACTGTGTCAGCACTAGTTAAAGTTAAACCAGTACCACCAGCCTTTAATGAGATTAAGAATACCTTAATATCTTCATTACCATTAAATTCATTTACAAGGTCAATTCTATCTTTAGCAGGTGTCTTACCTGTTAATTCTAAGAATTTAACATTGTCTTCTTTTAATCTTTCTTCAATGAATCCAAACATTGATGTGAATTGAGAGAAGATTAACATCTTATGTCCATCATCAATCTTTTCATGTACAATGTCTAGTAACATATCTAACTTGCTGTTCTTAGTCTTAACATCATCTAAGAATAGTCTTGGTTCACAAGCTAATTCTCTTAAACGAGTTAAAAGTGATAGCACATGAGAAATTTGGTAGTCTTCACTAGTAATTTCTTCTTGAGCCTCATGTAAATACTTTTCATATAACTTACGTTCAGGTTCACTCATAACTGAGTAAGCATATACTTCTACCTTTTCCTTTAGGTTAAGAACATCAGATTTTAATCTTCTTAAGATGAATGGGCTAGATTTCTTATTTAATTCTTGTAACAATTCCTTGTCTTGGAAGTTTTCATAAGCCTTAGCGAATTCCTTCTTAGTCTTCATATAACCTGGAAGAATGAAGTCAAAGATTGACCATAAGTCCATTAATGAGTTTTCAATTGGAGTACCTGTAAGTGCGAATTTAGATTCAGCTTTTAATTTCTTACATGCTAAAGTCTTTAACGCATCAGGGTTCTTAATAAATTGAGCTTCATCAACGATGATAGTCTTAAATTTCATATTTTCGTATTTATCAATATCCATACGTAAAGATTCATAAGAAGTGATTAATACCTTCTTTTGGTTATATGCGTTACGGATATTTTCACCTTCACGAGAAAGGCCATAAATGACTTCTACAGGAATATCTGGAGCGAACTTTTTGAATTCCATTTCCCAGTTGAAGATTAGAGAAGTTGGAGCGATTACAATTGAACTACCTTCTTTATAGAATGTGTCAATTAAAGCGATAACTTCAAGTGTTTTACCAAGACCCATATCATCAGCTAAAACACCACCAAGGTTATATGTAGATAAAATCTTTAACCACTTGAAACCTTGTAATTGATAATCACGTAAATATTGTTTTATAGAATTATCTAATTCATAATCAATTTGATTATAGTTCATCATATCATTTGAGAACTTATCAAGTAATTGGTTAGATTCGATTAAATCTTTATAACGAGATGAAATAAAGTATGCTTGATACAAAGGAATTTGAATATTATCAGAAATATTATCAATACCAAGTTCATTAACAAGCTTTGTAAATAATTCTGCAGTATCTTTATCGATTGAGATAATAGTACCATTTTCAAGTTCAACATAATGCTTATTTTCTTTATAAGCAATTAAAATATCTCTTAATTCATCAGAATTATATTTCATTCCTTCAAATGTTAAAGTAATAATAGAACCAGTTAAATGGAACTTTAATTTATTACTATTCATCTTATAGAACTTTTGATTCTTGATATTATCATCGATAAATAATTCACCATAATCTTTGAATAAACTTAATTTAGTATTTAAAATATCACAAATAGTATCAAAGTCATTAATCTTGTAATCATTTGTCTTCAAGAATCCTAGGTTTCTAACAAGAAGCTTATAATTTTTCTTCTTTAAATAGAAAGTATCATCTTTAAAATCACCATCATAGTGAAGTTTTAAAGAACCTTTTTCATATGTTAAATAAGTGTTGATGACAATTTCATCACGCTTATCAGCCTCAAATGTAGAAATTAAATCTTTATATAATGGATAGAAATTATTTAAGAAAATTTCTCTATTATTTTTATTAAGATCTAAGCTCTTCTTTTCTGATAAGAAATTTAGAAGTGATGCTAACATTAAATCATGACTCTTTAATACATAAATAGTATCTTGTTCAAATACATATGAATTAGACTTAGTAATTACAATTTTGTAATCACTTGAAGATAATGTTAACTTCTTATCATCTAATAATAATTTAATTTTTGGGAAAGAATCACTAAAAGTTTCCTTCATTTCATACATACCATTGTTATAGTATACATGACGTAATTTTGTTGAATACATTACGTTTAAAATTTCAGTAGAAATTGCAGTAACATTTAAATCTAGACGACTATTATTTTCTTCACTAGTTTCATTTAAAAGTGTTAATGAATTTCTAGTTAGATATAACATATCGATAACTTGTCTAGATTCTTCATCAAAATATTTATATTCAATTGAAAATTTCTTATTTCCAATTGTTAATATACCTTTCTTATCAAGCATATTAATAAATGCAGGAAGATTTGTAATATCTTGCTTGCTATCTCTTGAATTAAATTCAAGCTTTAAGCATAGCTTGTCTTCCTTAAAATACAAGATTGGTCTAATAATATATTCAAACACGTTTCTTTGAATATTTATTTCCATTAAATCTTGCATGAATTCATCTTGTTTAGCTGAATCATAAAATTGAGCTTCGCTCTCTTTGTCTTTAAACAAAGTATTTAACTTATCCCTCAAACAAAAGAAAAGACAGATTTCATGCATACATAAACCATTCTTTAAGTTGCAGAAACAATCACCTTTTACCTCTTTACCAATACCATAAGTTAAAGTTACTCTTTCATCGTGAAAAATAGCACTAACAACAAATGATAGCGTTGGAATCCTTACTATTTCAAACTCAAATTCTTCAAAGTCTTGATTTTGATAAAGTTTATACCCCTCATTTAATTCTTTCAAAGAATCAGCACTTTTTCTGATCTCGGAAATTTCAATTTTTGACATAAATTCACCATCCAATTTATAAAAATTCCACTCTTATAATTATATCATACCTCATAGAGATTTGAAATAGAATTTAGTAAATAAAGCGATAGTAAAGGCGTTTTCATTG
>CAMNGZ010000054.1 GCA_946538835.1 uncultured Clostridium sp.
CCATAAAATCATCTCCTATTATTATATTCTTGATAATGGATGTTTTTTCTCATAATAAAATAAAAAAAGAGACACTTTTAAAATGTCTCTTTTTGATTGAATTGTTCTTGAATATTAAGTAATTCATTGTTTATTCGGTTTAACAATTCTTTATGTGAATGATTCGTAGCTTCAACATTTATTGATTCAGGATAAATGTCATATTCTTCTAATTTTTTATATACCCTTTCCATAGTTTTATCAGGGTTTAAGAAATATTCAGAACCTCTAATTCTAATAAATCTCCAACCAAGTCTTTCTAGAATTGTTTGACGTTCCATATCTTTTCTTATTTTATCTTCTCCACTATGCCATCTTTCACCATCACATTCAATAGCAACAGTCTTACCTTTGCATACTGCCACAATATCTAGTCGATATGAACCTACTTTCCATTGCTGTTCAATATGGTATCCTTTAGCGACCAGTGATTTGCCTACACGCTCTTCAAAAGGTGACTCAGCTTTTTCTTCTACTTTTTCAGCAACATGTTCAAATGCTCCTGGGTTAGAAGCGTATTCAAGTAGTCTTCTTCTTATATCTCCATCTTTAAGATCATTACTTGAATCTAAAGAATTGACAACCCACAACTGATCCCTTGCACGTGAAACAGCAACGTTATAACGTTTCTTATTAGAATCACCAGTTCCTTCACCTTTACGTGATAATGGACCACCATCTAAATTAGGTGAATCAACCATACTTAAGAAAATAACATCACGTTCATCACCTTGGAAGTTAGAAGCAATACCACATAAAATCTTACGTGATTCAATTTCTTTCATATCTATTCTTTGATAGATAAGTTGTGAAATACACTTAGCTTGTTGATCACCAAGTAACGAAATAACTCCAAATGATTTCCCATCATATTCAGGTTGATTAATACATGCTTGAATTAATGAAACAATTGTTTCAGCTTCTACTTCATTGATTAATCCAAATCTTTCACCATCAACACGATAGTTGATGATGGATGGAGAAAGTGAAGTATTATTGAGTTCTCTTAAAGGTTTAATCTTATAATCATAAGATAATCCATTACAAAAGTTAATGATATCAGGAACACATCTAAAATGTTCTTTTAACATTAATGGATGGAATGTAGTAGCAGCTAGATCGTATAATGATGTATTAGCTGTATATAGGTGAGCATTATTGATTTTATCTTGAATATACATTTTAGAAATACTTTCAAAATCATCAATTTTAGCACCAATTGCCATTGGACTAACCTGTTTATCATCACCAACAACAATAATCTTTTTACCCATGTATGCGATGGATAAAGCAGAAATATCAGCCTGACTCGCTTCATCTATAATGATAATATCAAATTTATTTGTACTAGGATCCAATGTTTCTAACGCTTTATTGATTGGCATAATCCATCCTGGAACAGCATTTTGACATTGTGCCATTAACTTTCTCGCTTCAGCTCGATATTTAGCAGCTAGTTTACCAGTCCCTTTACCAATTTTTTTAACAGTTTGTTTCCAACCTGTAAGCGCCTGTTTCATTGAGACATTGCTTTCGGTTTCTTTTAATAAATGATACCACGCACTTATTTCAGCTAACTTTGCGGTCTTTTTTCTATATTGTTTACTTAATTCAAAAGTACGCTTTTGTAATTGTTCATAAGGTTCTTTAAGAATTTTTTGAACTTTACTATTATACTGTTTCCATTTCCAAGCTTCTTCAATATTTTGAGGAACATTGCTTTCTCCATGAACTCCCTGTCTTTGCCTAATCGCATTTGCCCATTCTGGAGCAACAGCTTCAATTTTATCTAAAGCTTCAGCTCTTTTAGCATACCATGTTGACTTGTGATATACAGTATTTAAATCATCATATAAACGTGTATATTCTTCTACTTCTTCATTCTTAAGAGAATGAATCATGTCATGTTCTATACAAGAAGAAGTATTTCTTTTATTAAGGATGTTAATAGTTTCTTCAATCTTTTTAGTTAGTTCATTTTGATCTATCTTTCCAAGTAGAATAGATATTACTACTTTTAATCTATTCGTAACATGATCAAGAAAATCATTTAATTGAACTTCATCAGATGCAAGTTTATCACTAGGTGAAATGATTTCAAGTGGGATGGATGCATCCTGCATAAGTCTTTGAATAATTGGATAATTAGAATTAAACCAATCCAGACAGTTTTTAATTTCTTTACTGTATTTACTAGCAACACTTTGAATAAAATCTTCATTTAAAGATATATTCTTAATATCTTCATGTTTAATAAATAATTCATTCCAGATTTTTGTAGTATTATCTTGTTTCTTATTAACTTCAAGTGTATCTAAAAGATATTGACAATCTTCTTTACAATTAATTTCATGTGAATCAATAGAAATCTCATCTATCACTTCTTTAATTCCACTATTCCTTTTATTAAAGAAACCTAACTTGTTCTTCTTTTCAAAAATGGAATTAAGCTTTCTTAATGATTGCTCATAATGAGATAATTCTTGCTTAGAAGTATATGTCTTACCTAAATTTCTAAGTGAATAATCTTCAATAAAGGTACGTGAATCTTCAATAGATTCAATTAGGCTTTTCCATTTTAAAGCATTAACTCTACCAATTTTACCATCGAGTACTACATCTTTCATCCAAGGAGTCCATTCAGGTAATGCATTAATATATTTATTTAATTCTAGAAGTTCTTTTTTCTTAAGTCCATCAATAGTAAATTTTTGATTATTAATAACAAATTCAATTGATTCTTCATTGATATTTATTGTCATATCATTATCTAGAAGTAAGTTATTTTTTTCGTCTTCTATTTTTTTCTTATTCGCAACAATAGAATTGAAATCATCAGGTGAAATCAATGAATGAGGATCAATAATTTTGGAAGATAACTCACCTTCATCAAATGCTGTCAATTCTTTATTTGATCTATAAAGTTCAATAAGTTCTTCATAACTTAATGGTAACATTGAATCAGCACGTACTTTACCTGGAATATAAGAAAGATCATCTTGATACTTATACACAAATCTTGAAGCCTCAGAAACACTTACAGCTTCACCAGCGATAATAATATCATTACGTTCCTGATTGATAAGAGCAAACATTTTCTTTCTTAATTTTGATAATTCATCAGCTATTTCTTTTCGTTCATTATTAAGCACATTCATTTCTTTTTCTAATTCAAAAGAATTGTTTTGTGCCATATAATCCGATATACCATCAACGGATTTCTCCATATCCTCATTGCTGTCATCTAAAACAGAAACGCATAAATTTCTAATATTAGGTTCAAGCTTATCCTTAAGAACATTTAAAGCTTTTTTTGTATAACTTGTAACTAAGACACTATTCCCCTTTGCAAGAAAATGTCCCAAAAGATTGGCAATTGTATGTGTCTTACCAGTACCTGGAGGACCTTGTACAAGTACAGCATCATACTTTTCAATTTGTTTCGCAATTTCCAGCTGTTCTTTATTAGCTTGCTTAGATAATAAAATATCCAAGCTTTCTCCTCCAACAGCAGCTAATTGTTCATCAATTGACTCTTCATGATATTCTGGTACTTCATTTTCTCCCCCACTTACAAGTTGTTGAATATAATGAGGAAATTCACCCGTCTTATCAATATGATCAATGATAGTTTCTAGAGCTTTCAATGTTCCATCAGGTCTATTTCTTAATATCAAGTATGGTTTCCATCTTAATTGATATCTACTATTAACTACTTTCTTTTCATCATCTATAAAGATGCTATCAGAAGAAATCGCATGAATAAATCTTTTTAGAAAATCCTTTGTTTCATTTCTATTCAAAGGATGATACTCATTTTCTTGAAGTTCTTCTTTATAATCCCCAATCACATTCGTATTTAGATCATCAGTATTTTGAAATAAAGTAGTATACAATTCTGGAGACATATTAGAATCCACAAGATAAATTATATTCTCTTCAGGATCAAAACGTGTTTGAATTCTTTTAGTAAGAATTGGATGTTTAATATCTTTATTTTCAGTATCCACAAACAAACCATTTGATACAATTATTTCAAATGATTCTGAATCTTTCTTCAACTCATTATGCAAGTCATATAACTTTGTAAATAATTCAATAACTTGATTAATTTCTTTTTGTTTCTGTGCCCAATCATCTCTTAATTTAACCCAATGATTATACATTTTCTTTAAATCAGGATGATTATCAAATTTATCAATGACTTTATCATTTTCATTTTTAATTTCTACTTTATATTTAGCACTCTTTTTATAATCATCAAAGCCATCCTCTAACCACTGTTTTAATTCTTTATTTGGCAAAGGACATTTTTCTACTTCTACTTCAGGTTTATGTACCTTTAAAATCACTGGATTCTCTTCAAAGAGAATCTCTTCTTCTTCATCATAAAAATGAAGTTCTATATTATCATTTTTTGGTATTTCATTTATATCAATATAGAAATTATTATTTTTATAACTATCTATAGAAGTGATAACCTTTTTTCTAGACTTCGCCATTTCTCTTAAAAACTGAAATAACGAGACAACTTTCTCAGTATCACTAGTATTTTGTAAATCCATAAAAACCCCCTAAATTATTCCGTTAAACATGAAAATATTATAACATTAATTATTGTCCCATAAAATATATTTATCTGAAAAAAAGACCAATATTAGTGTAAAATTTTTTGTGTAAATTCGTTTATCAGAATTTATGTCTGTTGTATAG
>CAMNGZ010000055.1 GCA_946538835.1 uncultured Clostridium sp.
ACCACGAATATCTTTCATCTTATTTAATACATCAGTCTTAGTACTATTTAACGCACCAATTTGAATTAAGTTTTCATTAACTTGACGAGATAAAATTTGATTAAAATTAATAACTTGAAGCTTATTATCATTTAATAATCTTTGATCAAGTTCAGTCAACTTTAAGTTAGCAAATGAATCAAGTTCTTTAGACTCAAATTCTTCTCTTAATTTGTTAATTGCAGTCTTTACGCTAGATACATGACGTAAATATTTAGATTCAATATCACCTAAAGCTTCAATTTCTTTGTTCGCTTTATCGATTTGTCTAGTTAAATATTCACTATTTTTAAATCCTTCATCATTAGATAATGCATCATATAAAGTTTGTTCTTTATCTCTCAATTCATTTTGATACTTATCTTGATTTTGTAAATCTGTCTTAAATGAATCAAGTTTAGCATTTTCAAGAGTAATTTGGTCATTTAAGTCAATCTTATCTTGTTCAATCTTTTTAACATCGAACAACTTCATTAAATAAGTTAAGTAATTACGCTTCTCAATGATTTCTCTGTTATTTTCAACAAGATTTGATAATTCAGTTAAGGTGTTAATCTTAGATTGAATTAAGTTTAAAGTAGCTTCTAAATCTTTATAAGAACGAATAGCATCACGAATGTTTGTAACATCAATTTCTTTTTCTTCTAGAATGTTTTGATAAATAAATTCCTTAACATCACTGATAGGTTTAAAAGCTAAAGCCTTTAAAATCATTCTGAAGAAATCTTCATTTACAGAACCAAACAAGTTTCTATATTCTCTCTTAGTTTCACGAAGTGAAGTATAGAAATTTAAGTCTTTATTATTCTTTCTAAATTCAACAGTACCATAAACTTTACCAGATACATCTATAAATGATGTAGTTTCAAGTCTATAATTTTCTTTACTCCAGAAAAGTGATTTAACAGGATTTAATTCACCAAAAGCGTCCATACAAACACCAATAGTGAAATATTGATTTATTTCATCATCGAAGAATTCAACAGCAATATCACCAGAAACATCTCCATCACGAAGGTATTCCTTGTTTTCAATTCCAAGTTTACACTTTACATAACCTCTAAGATCACGTTTACCTTTATCATTTGCGGCTTGGTTAAATTTTGTATCACCACCAGTGATTAGATAAGTTAAAGCGTCAAGAATAGTTGATTTACCTGCGGCATTTTGTCCTGTTAATAGAATATTACCATTGACATCAATCGTTTCATTTGAAAGATAGTGCCAATTGATTAAACGAATCTTTGTAATCTTTTTCATTAGTCTTCTACCTCACTAACAATATTAGAAATAGTTTGGTGAACTTCATTGATGTCACTAGTTTTAATAGCACAAAGTAGTGTTGGTAATAACACAACCTTAGTGTTAGCAACAAGTGCATCTTTTAAACCAACCACTTCAATCAAATTGTATTTTCTGAATAAACGTAATGCCTTAACTAAATCAGTTTTGTTAAGACGTTTCTTAACTTCAAGATAATTATATTTATTTTGAATATCCTCAACATTAACAATAATATTATTGTTAATAGTAGTTTCTTTTAAGTTTTCACTATAAAGAAGTCTTAAGATTAATAAGATGATAGTATCATCTCTCTTTAATTTTAATACATTAGAACTTGTTTCACCAACAAGCATTACAGTACCTAAAGCTTGGTCTAATTCGATTGAATAGCCAAGAATATCAAAGAATTCATCAAATAGTCCTTTAAATGATAATACAAAATAAAAATTTTCTTTATTATCAGCTTTATCACGACATAAAAATGTGTTAGATAAAAGTTCATTACAAACATTTTTAAATGTATTCTTTTGAGTTTGATTTAATTGCTCATAATCATTAAGCATATTACATTACCTCTTTCAACATGAAATCATTCATTGTGAATTCGCAATGATTAATAACATTTTCTAATTTTATAAATTCATAACCATGTTCAGCACCATAAATTAATGCGTATAGTACCATCATAACAGTTTCTATATCAGTATCATATTTGATGATATCAGAAGCTCTAAATTCACCATTTATTAAGTGCATTGATAAGAACTCTTTGACGGCATCATCATTATATGGATTCTCATAAAATTTGAAGAAATCTTCAGTCTCACTTGTAAGGTCAAAACGAGTCAAATCAACATATTGTCCATCAACACGCTCATATCTACCACGTGGTGTATATAAGCTCTTTTCAGGATTGAAATATTTTTGTTCTCTCAAATAGAACAAATCATTTAATTTAGTAATAGCTCTATCTACATGATCATTCTTAGCTTCAACTTTAACATACTTTAATAAGTCATTAAGTTTACCAATTGTATTGTCATCTTCTGATAATAAGAACTTAATCTTCCCAATTGTTGAATCAATATATTTACTATTCTTCTTATCAATTTCAGAAATAAATGAATCAAGTTCATTGAACACGTCAATCATTTCATCAATATCTTTATATGCTTTCTTATAAGCAACTTCCATCTTAGGGAAACGAGCCAAATATGCATCAACTACTTTATACATAGCTGCATCATTTTTTTCAATATTCTCTAAATTTGTAACAATAGATAAACGATATTTGTTTATATTGTCACCTGTCTTCAATTGCTTATAGCCATGATCTACAAGTTCAACCTTATAATTCATTAAACGTTCAATCAAATCATGAATATCAGTATTATCAATAACAGACTCCAAATAATCTTTCATTCTTGAGTCAAGCTTACGTAAAGCTCTAATTAATAATTTAGTATTTCTAAAAACTTCTTGGATAGTCAAGCCATAATCACTTTGAGCATTATTTAATAATGTATAAATGGTATGGATATAACCATTATATTCATTAGTATCAATTCCAATCATTCCTGAATCATCATCAAAATCAGGATTATACTCAAACGTTTCAGTATTCCAAGGCATACAATTCATCAATGCCTCTACAAATGTAATACCAGTGTCTGTAAAATTCAAAATTTCTTCATAATCACCAGTAATATCAATATAAATCCATCCAGTTTGTTCGAATCTTCTCAAAACAAAATAAGCTAGAGATCTATTGTTAGTACTAGCCTCATCTTCGTCCTCATCAGTTTCCGAATCATCTTCTCTTATAAAGCCAAAATTTGAGTTGTCTAAATAATCAGTTAATTCATCAACAACTACTTTCTTATCAATTCCAAGAATTGAACCATTTTCGTAAGTCTTAAACGACTCTATTAAACACGCTAAATATAAGCGTTTATTTTTACCGGTAAGTAGGGAGAAAAAGTTTTCTGGTATAATATCAAATAAATCCATCAATAACACTCCTTCACTTAAATCTATGATAGCAAAAATTCGACTTCTTTTCAATTGAATTTCAAATTTAGTTTTACTTTTTTCATAGATATTTCACAAAGCAAAATTTGTAAATTATTTTATCTTTTTTGGCAACAAAAAAACCGGGTAAAATTCCCGGTTAGATTATTAAACATTGAATTTAAATAACATAATATCGCCATCTTGAACGATATAGTCTTTTCCTTCTTGTCTTACTTTACCAGCTTCTTTTACTTTAGCCATTGTACCATATTGCATTAAGTCATCAAATGCAACAGTTTCGGCACGAATAAATCCACGTTCAAAGTCACTATGAATAATACCCGCACATTGAGGTGCAGTCATACCACGCTTGAATGTCCAAGCTCTTACTTCTTTTTCACCAGCTGTGAAATATGTCGCATAACCTAGTAATGAGTAAGTTTCTCTAATAAGCCTATTTAAACCAGCTTCAGGAATACCCATATCAGCTAAGAAGGCATCGCGTTCTTCATCAGGCAATTGAGCACATTCTGATTCAATTTCTGCACTAATAGGAACAACTTTACTACCTTCATTATTAGCATATTCAACTAATGCATTATAATACTTAGATTGAGAAGGATCATTAATCTCACTATCAGCCATATTTGCGATATACATAATTGGCTTTTGAGTAAGTAAAGCATAACGTTTAATATAAGGAGCTTCTTGCTCATCAAAGCTTAAAATTCTAACAGGTTTAGAATCTTCAAGACACTTCTTAATTTTAGTTAATAATGCCAATTCAAATGGTGCATCATCAACCTTTGATTGTGCTTTCTTTTCAATTTTTGAAATTCTTTGATCTACAACATCTAAATCAGAAAGAATTAATTCTGTATTAATAGTTTCAACGTCTCTAATAGGGTCAACACTACCCTCAACGTGAATAATATTAGCATCATCGAAGCAACGAACAACTTCAATAATTGCATCACAATTTCTAATATTTGCAAGGAATTGGTTTCCTAAACCCTCTCCTTTACTAGCACCTTTAACAAGACCAGCAATATCTGTAAATTCACATACAGCAGGAACTAAACTCTTTGGTTTATACATTTCATTTAGCTTATCTAATCTTTTATCAGGCACATTAACAACACCTACATTTGGATCAATTGTTGCGAATGGATAATTTGCAGCAAGAATACCAGCTTTTGTAATAGCGTTAAATAAGGTAGACTTTCCTACATTAGGAAGTCCCACAATACCAGCAGTTAAAGCCATTTGACATTCCTCCTTGTCATACTTTATTTATTATAACAAATTATTGGGTCAATTTAAAGATTAAAAGTTAAAAGAAAATACTAAATGTTAATTGAAAAAGTAAATTCCGCTGTAAATAGTTGACCTCTTTTATTTGTAA
>CAMNGZ010000056.1 GCA_946538835.1 uncultured Clostridium sp.
TTTCTTTATTATTTTTACAAACCATTAAACTTTTCCTTGAAAAACGTTCTAAAAAAGAATATATTATCTTTTGTAGAAAATTTAATAGTAAAGAAGGTAATATATTTTGTTGAATTCTATTTTAGCAATTAGTGCTTACGAAGTATTATTTCCAGTAGGATTGATACTTGTTGTAAGTAAGATTTTTGGTGTCATCGCCAAAAGATTAGGACTTCCTCAAATTCTAGCAATGCTTTTGACTGGTATTGTTATCGGATTGATTGCGTTAATTCCTGCGGTTAATGAGAATTTCATTACAAACGGAGCAAAAGAAGGTATCGCATTTATTTCTGAGCTAGGTGTTGTTTTAATTCTATTCAGTGCCGGTCTTGGTACTGATTTAAAGCAAGTAAAAGCTTGTGGTATTAGTGCTTTAGTTATAACAGTAATAGACGTTGTATTATGTTTATTATTAGGTTATGTATTTGCTGGTCTATTCTTTGGTTTTGACAAAGCTTGGTCAAATATATTCTATGGTGTAATTATTACAGCAACTTCTGTATCAGTTACAGTTGCCACATTAAAAGAAATGGGTAAGTTAAACTCAAAGATTGGCACAACAATTGTATCAGCCGCTATCTTAGACGATATTATTGGTGTAATTGTTCTATCAGTTGTATTAAGTTTATCAGGAGCTGGTGCTGGTGATTCTTCAGTATTAACTTCAAATCCATTTACATCAATGTTTGCACATATTATGCCAGAAAATGTAGCAGCTATATTTACAGTAATATTACAAACTGTTCTATTCTTCGCATTTGTATTTGTCTTAGGTATTTTTGTAAGAAAGTTATTCACTCATCTTGAACAAAAATATCCTCATCACAGGCGTATTCCTATTTATGGTATTGGATTCTGCTTCTTAGTTGCATTCTTAAGCCAAAAATTATTTGGTATCGCTGATATCACTGGTGCTTATTTTGCAGGTTTAATATTAGCAGGTAGAACAAGTACTCAATATGTAGAACGTAGAACTAGTATTGCTTCCTATATCATATTTACGCCTGTATTCTTTGCGAATATCGGTATATCTACTGATTGGAAAGCTTTCACAGATCCTAGTTTCTTATCATTCGCTGGATTCGGATTTGTATTCATCGGATGTGCATTAGCTGGTAAATTCTTTGGTGCCTCTATTGGTGCAATGATTACAGGTAACAAATTAAAAGATTCTTTAGTTTGTGGTACTGCAATGGTTGTAAGAGCTGAAGTATGCTTAGTATCTGCTCAAAAAGGTATTGATGCTGGATTAGTTGATGGTAGAATTAAGATTTTCTTGATTATATTAATCGTAATGACTTCTATCGTTGTCCCTTTAATCATAAAGGCAGCATATAAGAACGAAACTCACACAGATGATAACCATTCAGGTAATCAATTAACTGAAGATCAAACACATGTAGTTGAAAATGTAGTAAATAAAAACGTTCAAACAAACGCAGAAGCCAACAACAGTTCTCAAGTTCCGGGAGAAATCTAAAAAAATCACGTTGTAATTATTAATTTACAACGTGTTTTTTTTAACATTCATCTGTATCACATTCTTCAGCAAAATGAAGAATTTTTTTTATTCCTACTTCTTCTAAATATTTTTGCCAACCAAGTCTAGCTTTACCATCATCTTCAAAAATTAGTGGAATCCCTATTCCTCCAACTTCCTTTATTCTGCTAAAGCATTTCTCTTTATCACGATAAGATAAAAAATCTTTAAGATTTCTTAAGTTACTATTAATATCAATAAATTCATAAGGAATTTTATAAACATCTAAATTGTATTTAAAATCTCTTGTATTTGAACACATCTTACTTCCATATACTTTTATCATATTGCCTCCTTAATCAATTTTTCCATTTGATTCTACAATATTATTTGATACATATTTTTTAACATTTAAAATAAGTGCCATAAAAGCTTCCAATATATATTCTGTACCAAGAACGAAAATATGTAAATTAACATGCTCATAAGGATCATAAATTAATAAAATACTTAATCCAATTTCAATTAAAGCTTCAACAGTTTCAAAGATAAATGGTTCTTTTTTAATAGCCTCGTTAATGCATCTATTAAGTCTTAAACTAGAGTTCATGATTGTTACAATACCCCATAAGATGCAAACGATAGCGTTATCTTCATCTTTGAATATAAGCCTTGCCAATATAATCAAAACTGAGATAAATAAAGAAATAAAATGACTAGCAATATAATTTTCGTCATTCAAGTAAGTTTTATATTTAAAATCATGGGAAATTGATAATGATATACCAATAAACATTGGAACACCTACAATGTAGTTAATATATTCATGGACAAAATCTCTAATAAAAACATTGCCAATTATGATAAATGCACCAATCAAAATATATAAAATAGTCTTTAATAATCCGAAAACTGTTAATCTTTTCATAATATACCTCTAGACCTATTATATTAAATTTTAAAAAAATAAAAAAGAGTATAACTACTCTTCTTTATCTGTCTCTAATTGATTAATATCTTCTGTTTTTTCTTTATAAATTAATTGATAAATTTCATATATGATTAATACTATTTCAAATACAAAATAGAAATAGAATCTCACATCAACTTTAGGGCCATCAAATGAAGGAATTACATTTATAAGACCTACTATTAAAACAATAATTGAAATTAAATCAATAATTATATTAAAGATAGCACTAGGTTTCTTCTTAAGTAAAACAGAACTTAAGAATGTGATAATTGGTGCAACTAATAAAAATATAAAATATCTATTATAATGATTGTTAATGATATTAAATGTGAAACGACTTAATGAATATACATCATAAGATTCATCAATTAAGATATTATACAAACCAAGCTTAAAATACAATACAATACCAATTACAGAAAATGCTAAAGTAAACAACACTCTAACTGATAATAAATCATCAAGCTTGGAAGGCTTACTCATATTAGTCAAATTAAGCATTTCAGAAACTGGTTTATTCTTTTCAATTGATTTGAATAAAGGAACACCAATTAAAGATACAACTACAAATTCTCCTAAGAATACTTGACTTGCAGCAATTGCAAAGTTCATTTGATAAGCAAATGTTAATTCTAATCCAATGACAATGGCATTGACAATGCTTGGCATTAAACTTGAAACATACTTATTCTTAATCTTTAACATAGGTAAGCAAGATAATGCAGTTGCTAGTGTACCAAATACAATATCTACTACTCCCATAGGACTAGATAAGTTAGATATTAGACAACCTGCAATCAAACTTATTGAATATAGTGGATTATAAGCCACTAACATCATTAGTGCTTCTGACAATCTAAATTGTACTGCACCAAATGATAATGGATATAAAGCTAGTGTTAAAGCTACATACAAAGCGGCAACAACTGCTAATCTCACAATCATTCTTAAATTTTTACTATTTTTACTCATAATATACTCCTTGTTTTATTGTTATAAAGAGGTTTTACAAGGACAACTCTTTATTCAAAAAAAGTTTATACTCATTATTTAATTTTGTCAACCAAATAAAATAAGATTGATTTAAAAGTCTTATCAATTATAATTATACATGGTGAGAAAATGAAAGAAATATATCCTATTATAAAAGATTTATATTATCCTGTTGATGAAACTCAAGGGAAATTTTATATAAGACAAGCCGTAAGAGCGTTTTTATTTAAAGATGATAAATTCTTACTCATCCATATCAATGGTACTGACAAATTTGGAAAACGAGATCATTACGAAACACCTGGTGGTGGTGTTGAAAGTGGTGAAGACTTTAAAGAATCATTGTGTCGCGAAATTGATGAAGAGACTGGTTTTAAAATTAAGAATATCAAAGAAATTGGAAAAATTTCAATTGAATATAATTTATTCAACAGAATTGATGTAGAAAACTTCTATTATGCAGAAGTAAGTGGTAAAGGCGAACAACATCTTCTTGATTATGAGAAAGAATTGTTCGGTTCATATGAATGGTTCAGTATAGATGAAGCTTTAGAAATGTATAAAAATAAAAAAGTAACTAAAGTTGGTTCTATGATTCATGAGCGTGATATGAACGCCTTATTATATTTAAAAAGATTTATATTAGATGCAAGCAATTAGCTTGCATTTTTTATTTAAAAAAGAAAAAAGCTTAGATTTCTCTAAGCTTGAATTTACTAAAAATGGTGCGGGTAACAGGAATCGAACCTGCACACCGAGGGTACAAGATTCTAAGTCTTGCGCGTCTGCCAGTTCCGCCATACCCGCATGTTTGTTATTGACAAGTTTTTAACGCTTGCATAAACAATTATATGCAAAACGAGCCTTAATGTCAATAACAAATTGTTAATTTTTTTAAATT
>CAMNGZ010000057.1 GCA_946538835.1 uncultured Clostridium sp.
ATAACACAAATTAGAAGTTTTATATAGTTTTATAGTTTTAATTATACTGTTTCGGGACCTCAAGATAATGTCCAAAATTAAGCTTCCCTTTAACATGAAATACAACATTTTTATAATCATCATATACATCAAATGAATCTAAAAAAGAAAAGAAACGTTGTTTAACAAATAATCTCATATATCTCCTCAATAAATCTATAAATTTATTATATTGAATTTATTTAAAATAGCAATAAAAAAAGAGAATCCATATGATTCTCATTTTTAATTAGGATTATATAATGTACAACCTCTACGAGTTGTATTTTTTCTATCATAAAGAGCACTATCTGCATTTTCATACAAGTTATCGTCAAATCCTTCTTCAGAGAATGAAAGACCTGCAGATACTGAAACAGTTGGCATTTTAGCAATATCACCACTTACTAACTCTTTATTGATATATCCAATTGTTGAAATGATGTCATTTGCAGAATCAATAGTTTGATTTTCTAATAATACGACAAACTCATCTCCACCAAGTCTAATAACCTTGTATTGTTCAAAAGTTTTTTCAAGAAGTACTGCAACCCTCTTAAGTATTACATCACCAACAACATGACCATATTTATCATTAATTTTTTTAAAATTATCAATATCAAGAATTAAGAATCCCATTGGTTTCTTACTACTCTTTAATTCTTCACTGAACACATCAAATGCATATCTATTGTATATACCAGTTAAACCATCATGTCTAGCTAAATATTGAATAGCATCTTTATCTCTAAAAAATTCCCTATTCTGATAGAAAACATAGAAGAATATTACAGAAATAATGATAGAGTTTCTAGATACACCAAAAATACCATATATATTTTCAAACAACATACCAAGCACAATTATTAATACGCCAAGGACTGTGATAAGAATGAAGAATCCACTTCTTCTATTTGAATTAAAGATAACATCAACAACAATTAACACTAGATAGAGTGATATAAAGAAATACGAAAAGTATGGGAATATTGTTCCTGGTGCCCAATCATTAGTACTTGAAAAAGTATAACACCAATCACAGAAGAAACCACTGAATGAACATAAAGTATTTATTGCAAGTGGTATTGCTAAATAATGAAATAATTTTATTTCCTTTCGCAAATTAAGTGTAAGTCCTAAAATAAAATAGCCAATCATTGGTCTAATTGTATATCCCATAGCAGATGTAAATGTACGCCAATACGTAAAATGATCTAGTTGTGCCAAATAATCATCAATGTTTGCAAATAACAGTTCAAGTGCAACCAATATAATAACATTTATAAACAAATCTCTATGTTTTTTCTTATAAGTTTTATCAGTAAGTAAAAATACAAGTAACATGATAAGGCCAACAATTGATATGAAATTATTATAAACAAAATTTTTCATTTGAACCTCCACATAATTCTCTCTTATACGTTTATTATACTATCTTTTAATAATTTTTGAATTACTATTTATCTTTTATTCAAAAGAATAATTCTATAAATTATATAAAATAAAACTTATTAATAACTATAATAATTCTTCTATGATATTAATATCAAAATTTTCGTCACTATTGATGCATATTGAAATATAATAATCATTCCAAAGAAAACTTTTTAAATAATAATTATTATTCTGATAATTAATTAAACCTTCTTTAGATATAACTTCTTTAACATTTGAAACGCAAAATCCAGTACCAACACATTTTAACAAAGCCTCTTTTAGCGTGAAATGATAACAAAAATCTTTATCATCTTTTATTATTTCATCAAACATATATAAAGACATATCAGGGCTTGAAGATGTAATTTTTTCAATATCAATTCCACATTCTTTATCGCAATTGATAAAGACGACATAATCAAAAGAGTGACTTATATTAAAATACACATTATCACTATATGGTTTATTGTATTTGTTATAAAAAATATTGCCATTTACATATTTTTTAATAAAATATCCTGAGCCTAATGTTAGTAATTTATCAGCTTCATTCTTATATTTATAATATTTCGTTAATCTATCTTTAGAAACATAATTCAAAAAGAAATATAAATTCTTTTTAATCACATCTTTTGACAATAATCTAACATTAATCTTATTCATATATTTTCTCCACATGAATATGATTTTTCTTATTCACATATTCATATTTTCTATTGCTAGATAATTTATCAACAACTAAGAGACCTCTACCGCCTATTTCATCTAATTCACCTTTTTTAATAGCACCAAAAGGGTTAAATTTGATACCATTATCAATCAAATCAATATTTATTTTTTTTTCATCACATGATAACACAAAATTGATGAATGAATCAGTGACATCTTTTATTCCATATTTGATAGAATTAGATAATAATTCATCTAATATAATACATATTTGAGAAATAGTTTTTGAATCTAAAAATGATAAATATTTTCTTGATTCTTCAATCACACCATCAATATTCTCTATTTTAGGATTCTTAATATTTATGCTTAAGACGTTTTTAAGTTTTAATAATAATGCCGTTTCATCATCAAATTGATTTTCTTTAGAAAAATCTTTAAGATTTGTTTTCAAATGTTCAAGTGATACTTCTTCTTTTAATGATTTGATAATATTTTCTTTTCCAAATTGATTGAAGTTATCATCAATAGCTTCACTTAAGCCATCAGTATAGAATAATATTGTATCATCTTTATCTAAATTAACACGCTCCATTTGATAATTAAAATTATTAAGACCTGCTAGGACAAAATTAGATTTTGTTTCTAATTCAAATATCTTATCCTTTTTAATAATGATAGGTCTTTCGTGTCCAGCATTAATATAGTCCATTACTAATGTATTCATATTAATGACACCTGCAAATAAAGTTATAAATAATCCTTCTTCATTTGTCTCAAGAAGTTGATTATTTGCTTCAAATAATGCATCTTTTAGGTTTTTACCACTCTTTAATAATCCTCTTATTAATTCTTTAGCATTCATCATAAATAATGCAGCAGGTATACCTTTACCACTAACATCTGCTATAACAATACATAGATTATCCTCATCAATTTTAAAGTAGTCATAGAAATCTCCACCCACTTCTTTAGCAGGCTCCATAAATGCGTTTATGACAAAATTATTTTCTTCATAATAACCCTTAGGTAAATTTTCAATTTGAATTTTTCTTGCAAGTTCTAAATCAGCAAGAATTCTTTGTTCATTAAGAGTTTTATCTTTTAATTTTTTAATATAATCTATTAATGTAATTTGAAGATTATAAGAATTCTTAGCTAGATTTCCAATTTCATCTTTCGATTTAACATCAGGATAGAATAAAAGAGGGGTAGTATCGTTAATAAGACTTGATGTGAATTTTGATGTAGAATAATCTACTTTTTTAATATTTTGAGCTATGAACCTATCGGACATAACATACATAAATATTGCCAAACTTACAGATAATGATGCCAAAGCTATTGTTTGATATTTTAAAAACTCTTTTTCAACTTGATTAAAGGTAGTCATCGGAACATCAGCCATGATAAAACAAGACCTATGTGAACTATCACTATACTTGTAAATAGGTTGTCCTCCCCAGCACAACTGATTTTCAATTACAGCTTTAAATCCATCTGGCAATGTCTCCCCTTTTTTTAATCCAAATCTATTAATAGAATCAACAAATCCAATTGGATTAGCTGTCGATTTATCAATGTCTAATAAATATATAACTCTTCCGTTTAACATATCAAAATATGCTAAATATAAGCTTTCAGTTGAACCCGCTTTAACGAGGGCATCCATCATCGTATATATTTCATTAAATTTATTAACATCTCCCTCAACAACTTCTTTTTCAACTCTACTCAAGTATTCATCTTCACTCGATTGACTATAGTCTTTAAAATAACCTAATTTATCATACTCATAATATATCTTAATTATGCTATCAGTATATTCCTCGATATATTTTCTAAGATTATTATCTTTATTTTTTTGATCATCTCTTTTTAGACTATCTACAAACCCTGAAACAGTTTGCTGAGTATAAACTTTAGCTTGTTTGTCATTCGATGCATTATATATTCTAAATGATATAGTTATTGAAATTGAACCTAATATTAATGAAGTTAATAAACTAATTAATATAATTTTTAGTCTTAATTTCATAAATTTACTCCAATTTTAATATCTTATCAAAACCAGTAATATTAAACACTTCCATTACTACATCATTAGCGTTTCTCACGATAACGTCAAGACTATTTAATGATAATTTCTTCTTATAAGCTAGTAATAATCTTAA
>CAMNGZ010000058.1 GCA_946538835.1 uncultured Clostridium sp.
AATGGTGACCCGTACGGGATTCGAACCCATACATCCATGCGTGAAAGGCATGTGTGTTAAACCGTTTCACCAACGGGCCATCTTGCTAAGTTTTTAACAACTTGCTTAGTCATTATAGCACAAACGTTAGTTTGTCGTCAAGCATTATTTTTCAATTTCTTTAATTTTTTTTAATTCTTTTTTTAAATGCTTAATTTCATCACTTTTTATGGTGTTTTTACGGCTTTTTTCCTCTTTTGACAATAAAATATCAAAATGAACTATAAAAGAATAATAGTTATCCACTTTAGAATCATCAAATTTAATAAGATTTAAGAAATTATTTAATGAAATTATTTCTTTATGTTTAAATGCTTTTTTATATTTATCAACGTTTATATCGTCTACAACTAAATAATTAGCTTCTTCTTTGTTAGTAGTGAAGAACCCATTATTATTCTTAATTAATTGAACAATTAGAAACATTTCTTTATAATGCTTTTTCACAAAATCACTATAAATATAGACTTTTTTAGCCTTTAATAATTCACTAGTATTCTCTCTTCTTTTTATTTTTCTTACAAACACATTAAATCTACGTCTATTTTGACTATTATTTCCCATATTATTAGAAAGATTTAATAAATTATCAATTAAAAGTACAGAATTATCCTTTGATTCACCTTTTAATCCTTTGTATTTCTTTAAAAGCTCAAATGGAGTTAAATTATGAATTTTTGTCAATTCTTTTAGACATAGATATGTGATATAAGCATCATTTAAACTAGTGTGCTTATCACCTTGAGATACATCTAAATTAAGTTCTTTAGCTTCTTCTTCAAGGGATTTGACAAGTTTATTTGAATATATATTCCTATACACTTCTGATAAATCATAGAAGGGATAATTAATTGGATTTAACTTATACATCTTGACACTAGAATTAATATATTTGGCATCCATAAATACAGTCTGACCAATAACGATATTATTCTTGTCACTTAATAGACCTTTAATTTTTTTATAAAAATAAGAAAACTTAGGAGCTCTTTCTAATTCATCTTTAGAATATGCAATAATATTTTGCATAATTATATCATCATATTGTAAAGGATTAATTAGAATATCCTCTTTCTTAATAATGTTTAAATTTTCATCACATAATACATATCCAAAAGAACATAGGTATTGATTTAATTTATTTAATTTTGAGCATTCTGTATCGAAGAATAAGAAATTCATAATAAATCACACCTTTCTTTAGACATGTGTTAGTATAAAATATATTTAAATATTTTTCCAGTAAAAAGAAAAATCTTCTTTCACAAGAAGATTTAATTATATTTATTTAATGTAAATGGCTGAATATCCTCACCAATTTTTAAGCTAATATATTTTTCTCTACTTACTTTTTTTGTATATACTTTATCTCTATTCATAGACTCAATTATATATTCTACTAAATATATACTTTCACCTGTTCTTTGATTTATATCCATATATTTAGCTGTAATATGACCCACAAAGGCACCAGGAGCATGATTATGCTTAACATTACATATATATTCATGCTTTGTAGACATACTGCTTTCTCCTTTACCTTGGGCCCTATGATTAATCATATAGCAAATAAAAAGAAATGAAACAAATATTAAAATTGCAAAAATCATAAAATCGCCTCTTCAAATATATATTATTAAATTTCATTTAAATTGTTGTGAAAAAAATGCGAAAATAAAAAAACGGCCAGAGCCGTTTTGATATTCTTAAAAATGGCGTGGCAGCAGGGATTCGAACCCTGGCACCAGTTACCCGATCTACGTCCTTAGCAGGGACGCCTCTTGAGCCTCTTGAGTACTGCCACAAAATATAGATCTTTAAGCCTTTTCATTATACAAGAAAAAATACTAATAGTCAATCATAAAATAAAATAAGGCGTCAAAAAACGCCTTATTACATCTTATTAGGAACCATTGATAAGCTTAGTTTACCTTTCTTTAAATCAATACCAATTACATATACTTTAACAATGTCACCAATTTTAACTAAATCACTAGGATGCTTAACATAATTGTTAGACATTTTTGATATATGCACAAGACCATCTTCATGCATACCACAGTCAACAAAACATCCGAAATCGACAACATTTCTAACTGTACCTTCAAGTTCATCGCCAATTCTTAAATCCTCTAAGTGAGTTTGGCTCTTCTTTAGAATTGGTGCTTGGAAAGTATCACGAATATCGCGACGTGGTTTAACAAACGCATCTAAAATATCACTTAATGTGTATAAATCTAAGCCACTATTTTTTGCTAATTCTTCCTTATTCGCATTAATGACTCTATCTTTAATAGATGGGTCTCCTAAATCATTTACATCAATTTCAAGCAATTTAGCAAGAGTCAATGCCTTATCGTAGCTTTCAGGGTGAATAGATGTTTTATCAAGTGGATTTTTTGATTCATAGCAGCGCAAGAAACCAGCTGCTTGAGTATATGTCTTTTCACCAAGCTTTGCAACTTTTAATAATTCTTTTCTAGATTTGAAATTACCATTTTCATTTCTATATTTAACAATATTTGATGCTATACCTTTATTAAGACCTGATACATAAGTAAGAAGAGATTCTGAAGCTGTATTTAAATCAATACCAACGCTATTTACTGCATCTTCTACAACTTCAGTCAACTTATTATCAAGTTCTTTAGGATCAACGTCATGTTGATATTGTCCTACACCAATAGCCTTAGGTTCAATTTTAACAAGTTCAGCTAATGGATCTTGAATACGACGAGCAATTGAAACAGCGCTACGCTTTTCAAGAGTTAAATCCGGAAATTCTTCTTGCGCAATCTTAGATGCACTATAAACACTAGCTCCAGCTTCTGAAACAATAGTATATAAAACATCTAACTTATATTTCTCAATAGTGTTTGCGACAAAAGCTTCACTCTCTCTAGAAGCTGTACCATTACCAATAGTAATTATGTCAACATGGTACTTATTACATAATGAGACTAATGTCTTTTCACTTTCTAATAAATCACGTTCCTTAACACCACTGCCAGGGTATTCTTCAGTCGGATGAATTACTGCAATTTCTAGCATCTTACCAGTAGAATCAACAACAGCTAGCTTGCAGCCTGTTCTAAACGCAGGGTCTAATCCAAGTACAGTCTTTCCTTTTACAGGAGGCGTCATAAGTAAATTAGATAAATTCATTGAAAACAAATTAATAGCACTAGTTTCAGCTTTCTTAGTTAAATCAGTTCTAATCTCACGTTCAATAGCAGGTGAGATATATTTCTTATAACTATTATTAACCGCATCAGTCAAAACGTCTTTTGCAAAAGTATCTCTAAATATTACCTTTCTCATTAAATAAGCGATATTATTATCATCATCACCAACGATTGAGACAGTTATAACATTTTCATTCTCTGCTCTATTAATCGCAAGAATTCTATGATCCTTAATAGTGTTTATAGATTCACTATAATCATAATAATTCTCATATAATCCATTAGGATCCTCTGCATTCTTTTTTAATTTAGTCTTTATGGTAGAAAAACGATAATCATTGTGTCTTATAATCTTTCTATAATTTGCGTTATCGCTTATAGCTTCAGTAATAATATCACAAGCTCCAGCAATGGCTTCAGATGTGGTTTTAACCTTATCATTAATAAATTTATGCGCAACCTCATCTAATGTGCCTCTTTGTGGACAAGACATTAAAAGAGTAGCAAGCGGTTCTAAACCTAAAGCTTTTGCAACAGTAGCCTTAGTTTTCTTCTTCTCTTTATAAGGCATGTATAAATCTTCAACATCAACTAGCTTATCACAGGCTAAAATCTTTTTACGAAGCTCATCAGTCATCATTTCTTTTTCTTCAATTAAACGAATGACATCCTCTTTACGCTTTAAAAGATTGTTTTGATATTCCCACTCTTTTGAAATATTTCTAATTTGATTTTCATCAAGAGCTCCTGTAGCTTCTTTTCTATAACGTGCAATAAAAGGTACAGTTGCACCATCATTTAACAAATCAAGTACAGATTTTATTTGTGTTTCTTTTAAATTAAGAGTACTTGATAATTTTTTAATTAAATCTTCCATATAATCCTCGCTTAAACTAGTTTTATTATATGATAAAATAACTCCATTTTAAACATGAACAACTATCCAAAAATTTAAAAAAAATAGAAGTGCTTATATGCACCTCTATTTACTTTAATGATACTCCATAAGAATATTCTAGATAATCT
>CAMNGZ010000059.1 GCA_946538835.1 uncultured Clostridium sp.
GTTTTTATGATATAATTAACCCGAGGTGATTTTTATGAGTTTAGATGGAATACTAATGTATAAATTAGCACTTGAACTAAACTATTTATCCACAGGAAAGATAGACAAGATTCAAGAGGTAAGTGATGATGAGTTCTTACTTACTATAAGAAGAGACAGACAAAACTATAAATTATTAATATCACTTACTCCAAACTATCCAAGAATAAACTTAACCGAAAACACTTTTTCATTTCCACGTGAACCCAAAAGTTTCACAATGCTATTAAGAAAGCATTTTGAAGGATCTATTATTGATTCAATCAAAACTCATGAAACAGATAGAATCATTGTGATTGAGACTTCAAGATACAATGAATTAGGTGATTTTGAAAGAACAGAATTAATTGTTGAAATTATGGGACGTTACTCTAACTTAGTAATTGTTAATAATAATTATATTATTGACGCCTTACGTCATATCGGTGTATCAGAACTTCGCACAATACTTCCAAATGGAAAATATGAATTTCCTGACACTTTAGGTAAGATTAATCCATTCAATTATTCTTTAGAAGAATTAAGAGATGAATTAAAATTTATTCAAACGCCAAAAGAATTGACTCAAAAGATTTTAGGCCTTTCTATGACTTGTGCAAAATTAGCTTTTGAATCAGAAGATTTTATAAAGAATTTCTATTCACTAATCCACGAATCTACTCCTTCCTTAAATCTAATCGATTCCAAAAAAGAAATTGGTTATGTTAATAATAACGCAATCAAAACATATGATTCATATTCAAAATTAATTGATGATTTTTTCCAAACTCAATCATTAAAAGATAGAATTAAAATCAAAACCAACAATATATCAAGTTTTATCGATAAATTAATTAAGAAAAACGAGAATAAAATAATTAAGCTATATCAAGAAATTGATAATGCCAAAAAAGCAGAAACATATAAATTGTATGGTGAACTTTTGATGGCTTATTCATATTTAAATGAAAAGAAAGATAGTATTGAAGTATTAAATTATTATACTAATGAAAATATAACTATCCCTCTTGATAAGAAATATTACATAAAAGAAAATGCTAATATGTATTTTAAAAAATACAAAAAAGCTAAAGCCACTGAAGTTTATGCTAATAAAGAACTTCTTGAAGCTAATGATGAGATTGAATATTTCAAGTTATTAAAATCCCAAGTTGATTCTGCTGAAGTTGTTGAAGACGTATTACAAATTCAAGATGAATTAATAAAAGAACATTATTTAATTCCACAACACAAAGTATCTAAGCTTCAAAAGCCAAAGATTTTAACTTTTGAATTAAATGGTAATTTAATATATGTTGGTAAAAACAACATTCAAAACGAAATTGTAACTCATGAATTATCCAATAAAAATGATTTATGGTTCCACGTAAAAGACGCACCAGGAAGTCACGTTTTACTAAAAAAAGATGACGACTATTCTGAAGAAGAAATTAGAGCTTGCGCAAATTTAGCAGCCTTGTATTCTCCACTTGCATCATCTTCAAGTGTACCAGTAAACTACACTAAGGTTAAGTTTATTAAATCTATCCCTGGAAAGAAAAAATGTTTCGTATCAATAAGTCATGAAAAGACAATTTACATTGACCCTAGTAATGAAGATGCTAGCAAACTAAATAGAAAAAAATAAGAGTTACCTGTGTTAATTTACACAGATAACTCTTTTTTCTACATATTAGCTAAAACGCCTTTAAGTTCTAGATAAGATGCATCAAAAACCTTTAGCAATTCATCGAATTCTTTAGTGTCAATGATATCTTTTCTAATAGGAATTAGTGTATTTTCAGTTTGATCATATAATTTTTTCATTCCAAGGTTTAAAGTGATACCTTTTAAAGAATGAAGTTGATTATGTAAATCATCAATCTTTTTATCCCTAATATTTTGTACAATTTCTGAATGATAACTTGCGTAATCCTTCACAAAGCTCTCCCCAACAATTTTAAACAAATCTTTGCTTCCGGCTAAATACTCCATCCAAACATTTTCTTCAACGAACATAATAATCCCCTTTCTCTTCATCTTCTATTATACTACTTTAAAGTAACTTTAGAAACAGTTCTACTCAAATGAGTATTATAGAATGCTTTAATCCCATCAATTAGATATGTTAAGTCCTTTGTACCTGCAGTTTCAATGCAAGAATGCATTGCAAGTTGAGCTAAACCAATATCTACTGTAGGAACTGATACTTGAGTTGTTGAAATAGCACCAAGAGTACCACCACCACGAACATCAGATCTGTTTGTAAAATCTTGATACTTAATATTAGCTTTAGATAAAATTGACTTAAAAATAGATTCGCTGTACGCATCAGTTGCATAATGTTGATTAGCATTATGCTTAACAACGATACCTTCATTCATAAATACTTTATTTAATTGGTCAGTCTTAGCTTGATCATTAGGGTGTACTGCGTGAGCATTATCACATGAAATCATTAATGACTTAGCTAATGCCACCTTAAATTCTTCGTTCGATAAATCAAGAGCGTCTTTAATTCTATTTAAAGTGTCAATTAAGAATGTAGATTCAGCACCTTGCTTAGTCTCACTACCAACCTCTTCATTATCGAATGCGATGCATACGTTAACGCTATCTTTGTTATCAGCTTCTACGAATCCTTTAAATAAACCATAAGCTGATTCTAGGTCATCAATTTGAGGAGCTAAGAAATATTCGTTTTCAGCACCAATAACACTACCACGATATCTTGAATATAATGTCAAATCATAAGATAAGATATTCTCTTTCTTCACATTATAGCTTTCAACAAGTAAATCATCTAAAGTCTTTGATTCACCAAGTAAAGGTAATAAGTCTACTTGTGGATTGTAATTCTTACCACTATTAACATCTCTATTGAAGTGGATACATTCATTAGGTATAACCAATAAATCTTTATCAAAGTTAACATTAACTTCGTCTATAGAATCGTTGTTTTTTACAAACATTCTACCTGAAATTGACAATGGTCTATCAAAAAAACTAGAGAAAATAGGACCACCATATACTTCAGTATTTAGCATTGAATACTTCTTTTGAATGGCAATATTATTGAATGGTTTAATTTTAAATGTAGGGCTGTCTGTATGAGCAGCTGACATATTGAATGATAAATCATCTAATACAGTTGGCATAGTAAAGCCAATAATAGATGAATTATTACGAGTAACAAAATACTTCTTACCCTTTTCTAATTTCCAAACTTCAAATTCATTTAATTCTTCAAATCCTTTTTCAAGCATAATCTTCTTTAAGCTTAACACAGCTTCATAAGGATTAGTTGATGTCTTTAAAAAATCTAAAAACTTATTAACATTATTCATAATTTTACCTCCAACAAATTTTTAATGTGAACGATAATTCATCATTACTATTATAAATTTGATAATTTTCTTTCTTATCGTCATATTTTAATGTGGCTTCTTCGCCATATTTAAGTTCTTTTATATATTCACATTCAAAAGACTTAATTACTTGATTACTATTAAATGTGTTATACACATAATTTAGATAACGGCAGTTATTTACGTGCCCATTGTGATCAAGATCATTTAAACAAGTCACAAACTTAATGCAATTATTAAGATTAACATTCTCGTCAATAACAACCTTCTTCGGCACTTCTATTATAGGCATTGTATCACAATCTTGTGGAAATGTAACGTTACTAGCTCTTTCAATTCTTCTTGTATCATAATTCATGACCACCCATTTTGTAACAGCCTTTACACAGCTAGTGCCATCAAGCCGCTTTATTTCATAAGATCTATCAAAATCAATTCTACCTGGTTTAGATGGATATGTTTCTACAATACCATTTTCTCCATTAATTAAATTATCTAAGAATTCCACTTTAGTTCTTATGCATACCCAAGCTTGATGCAAAGCTTTACATGCACGGTAACCACATCCTATTTTTTCAGCATGTCTGCCAGCTATTTCCTCAAGTATTTCAAGTACGCTATGTGGTTTAATTTGATCAAGATTGGAAAAATCACTATTTCTAATTGAAAAATTTTCGCTATATAAATATTGTCCCATAAAAAATACCTCACCAATACCTTGATTATACCACAAAGTAAGAGAAAACT
>CAMNGZ010000060.1 GCA_946538835.1 uncultured Clostridium sp.
GGTGGATTTGGATTATAATCTAAAAAAAATGTTTATTAACCAGAGTTTTTTAGACTCTGGTTTTTCTTTTTTTTAAGAATGATTTATATGTTATTTGCTGTTCGTTGCATAACAGGAAAGACTCTGATGTTGCATTTGATATTTACTTGTGATATAATCATTTTCCCACTCTAAATTTAGAAAGGAATGATAAAATGGGTAAGTTAATAGCTAATTATCATACACACAATCGTCTTTGTAACCATGCAGTTGGTACATGTAAGGACTATGTTCTAGAAGCCATCAAATTGGGATATCAGGAAATAGGCTTAACTGACCATGATCCTATAAGAGAAGAATTTATGTCTAAAGAAGATTACGAAGATAACTGGTGTTTCCGTAATATGAAAGAAGACGAATTCTATAATATTTATTTAAAAGAAATAGAATATGTTAAAGAAAACTATTCTGATAAAATTTCAATCAAGTCAGGTCTTGAATGTGAATATTTAGATGGTAAAGATGACTTTTATAAAGAACTAAAGAGTCATCTGGATTATCTAAATCTTGGACAACATTTCTTCCTTGATAGAAACAATAAATTAGTTAATTCATATCATGGAATTGACTATACTAATGTTATTGATTACGCTAATGCTGTTGTAAGAGCCTTAAACACAGGTTTGTTTAAGATTTTGGTTCACCCTGATTTATTTATGTTTGATTATAGAAATATTGATGGTAAACGAGAATTTGATGCAGCTGCAGTGAAAGCTAGTAAAATAATTTTGGATGCATGCGAAAAATTAGGAATTTATGCTGAAGTTAACGTAAATGGTCTTGCCAATTCTAGAAAATATAATAGTGAAAAGTGGTTGTATCCATTTGACGCTTTCTGGCGTATCGCGAAAGATTATAAGTATCTAAAAATTATTATTGGTATTGATGCACATGATCCTAAATCATTAGAGAGTCAAGATATTGATGATGTTATAAAATTTACTAAAGATTTAGGTCTTAATGTTTTAGATAAAGTTGAATGGTAATTAAAGTTAATAGCGTTGGCTATTAACTTTTTTTTAACTTTTTTTAACGACAAAATGTTTATACATTTATTTATGATTTGCTTTACTTTATAAAAAATGTTATAATTATAGATGCACGTGTCGAATATTGGCACATTTTGGAGGTAGTATATGAAAAAGAAACTATTATTAATTCCTTTAGCTTTAGGTATTACTAGTCTTGTATCATGTGGATTTGTAGAACCAAGCCATTCGACTTCTAATCAAGTTAGCACTTCAAGTAATGAAAGTGTTGATCACGAAAAAGTTTTATCCAACGTGGTATTTCAAAATAAGACTGTTATTTATGATGGTACTGAATACAGCTTAGAAGTTGAAAATCTTCCTAGCGGCTATACTGTTAAATATAGTTCTAATAAAGGTACAGAGGTTGGAACTTATAGAGGTGTTGCAGATATTTATTATGGTAATACTAGAGTAAAGACTTTAGAAGCACTTTTAGTTATTAAAGTTAATGAACAAAATGGTATTTCTTTTAATGATAGAACATATACTTATTCTGGTGAACCTGTCACTGTAACTATTACAGGATCATTACCAATAGGTGTAAGTGTTTCTTATTCTAATAATAGATTTACAAAAGCAGGTAATTATGCAGTCGTTGCAATTTTTAAAAATGGTGAAGCTTATGGCTTAACTACACTATCATGCAATGTCACAATTAAGCCTTATGACTTATCATTAAATAAACCTGTTTTTGATACTACTTTTGAATATGATGGCAATCCTCATTCATTAATTCTTCGTACAAGCTTACCTTATGGAGTTAAATTGAATGGCTTAGAACAAACTCAAACAGATATCGGAGAAAAAATAGTCAATATATCATATAGTTATATTGATGGTTATGAATCATGCTTTGTAAATGGGGCATCATTTGCAAAGTCTCTTAAAGTTGTTGGAAAAACTGAAGAAGAATCTTCAAATGAGCAATCTTTACCAAGTGAAGAAAATACTTCATCAAATAGTGATTTAAGTTCTTCTGAATCTCAACTTGGTGAAAAAGGTCTTGATGTTAATTTTAAGAATTTAAAGACAGCATATATAGATACAGAAAAAATTGATTTATCTGGTTTAGTAGTCACATATAACGGTAATCAAGTTACTGACTATACAACAAACCTTTATTATATTGGTAAAGATAATCAAGAGGTTCTAGTTGATGATTTTTCATATAATGGAACATATAAACTAAAAGTTTTATATAATAATGAATCTTTTGATATAAATTTAACTTATCAAAACAGTTCTTATAAGACAATTAAATTTGTATATAATGATTCAAAATATGAATCATATTATTCGAATGTATTATTAAATGGAAAAGCTAATCCATTAGACAATATAGTTATTCCAAATGGCCAATATTATGCAGGATTAGCAGAAGATATGAATAAATTTAAGACTGTTGATTTTGAAAATGATACAGTTCATATCCAATTGACTCAACAAGAGAATTCAAAGAAGTATTTTGTTGTTTTCCACGATAATGATTTTAATTTTGTTGAATTAAAAGATTACACATTAGGTTCTAAAGTAGGTTCAATTTATGAAACAAATAGTAGTCTATATTTATATGAACCATTTGTAGATGATGGTGTTACAAATAAATATGTTTGCCAATATAAATTTGATTTTGCAAATGCATCTCAAAATTATAATGGTTTCTCTATCTATTATGGTTCTGAAAATTCTAGTACGACTGTACAATTAAGCACAAGCGATAATGTTGACGGAATTGCTAAATTATATGTTTCAAGTAATGGTGAAAAATATGATTTAGATAAATATAATAAGTTGGTTACATTTACAAATATTGGAAATGAGGTTAATGTAAAAGGTTATGTTGTTGTAGATATGAATCTATATAAGGTAGATATGATATCAACAATTAATCAAAATATCATTAACGCTACTAAAAATTTTGAAACTTTAGAAATTTCTAATACTATCTCAAACACTGCTGCAAATTCTTTAGAAATTGACTCTACTATGTTTGTAAATTTAGCACCTGAAGGTTATCATTTAACATCCTTTGAAGTGGCTGATGAAGATGGAAATGTATTAGAAACAATTGATTATGATTCATCATATAAATTGGTATATTTCCCAAATCTTGAAGCTAATACGTCTTATGATATTAGACCTATATATATGCCTAACACAAAGTCAAGTATTAGAAGACTTTTCACATATACTGATTTAGAGAATTTAGGTATTAAATTTAGAGGTTTTTGGTATAAGACAAATGATGTAGTTAATTATCGTGTAAGTGCATACTTTGATGATGTTCTTTTATATACATATTTTGTTGGCGAAAATGGAGAAGTTAACGATAATGATTTTGAGCATATTGCAGTACCTGATTTTATGAAAAATTATACATATTGTGGTTTGGTTGACGGAGCTGTAAGAAATATAAATGAGGATATTGTTGTGAAATTATTCTATATTAATCCTCAAAACAATAGTGGTAAATATACAGTGGCCTTTAGAGATTGGAAAAAGGCTGTTGATATTCAAATTGTTAATGAAAATGAATCAGCAGTTGAACCTGCCGAATTTATAAGAGAATATGATTATTTAGGTTATCATTATACATTTAGTAAATGGAATAAGGATTTTACAAATGTTACTAAAGACATTTTAGTTAATGCTGTTTATAATCGCGTAAGTAACAACGAAGAATACGTTGACTGGTATATTTTAAATAATAAAGGAATGATCTATGGTAATGTATATTTATCTAATTGTAGAGCTAAAGATTTCATAGTAACAGTTAAGGATGAATCTGGTAACATTGTTTATGAACATAATGGTATTTATCCAAACATTGAATTTGAAACTACAACTCAAAATTATCTATTTGAATTAAGTTATAATAAATTAGTTTCTACTATAGATGGAGTAGATAATTATGAATTAAAGACTCAATCATTTACAATCAAAGGTCATAATTTAACATCAAATAGTTCTACAAAAGTTAAAGAAATTAGTTAT
>CAMNGZ010000061.1 GCA_946538835.1 uncultured Clostridium sp.
ATATTCTCAAATCTCTTTTTACTAGTTCATCAACTATTCTTGCTTTGTATGTAGAGTCATTACTTATTTTCTTCATAGCATCACAACTCCTCTATATTGTTCACGTATATTTTATCAAACTGACCCATATTTGTCAACAAAACTGACCCATATTTTTAAACTAAGCTGACCCAGTTTTATTATTAAATTTTTTAGTATGATATGCGCATTTCATCCATTAATCAAACATATCATTATTCTCTTTCACGTTTGTCACGTGTCACATGGGTGATTTATAAAAATTTATATTCCTTCTTATATATGTTTATATATAGTAAGTAGTAGTTTAACGATTAATAATAATTTAACGATTTAATGTTATATATAAATGCTATATATACTACTACTGCAATATTTATTGTAGAAATATCATATAAATCATTAATATTTGCAGTATTTATGCCTATAAAAGAAAAAATAGCCAATACTTTGGTATCAGCTATACTTAACTCTAATGGCAGGACTAGTTGGGTTCGAACCAACGAAATGGTGGAGTCAGAGTCCACTGCCTTACCGCTTGGCTATAGTCCTAAAACATAATAATTATACATCAAATAATAGCTTTATACAAGAAAATAGGAAGCTTAGTTATATAAGCTTCCACGTTTCTTAATCGATTTAATTTGAGTCTTGTAAATAAGCGCACCAATTAGACAACTGAAACTAATTAATGCGAATATTGACCCAAACACAAAATATTTTATATTGTTTTTAACATGAGCATTAAATGAATCACTACTATTTAAATACTCTTTACTATTAATAGTAACACTAGATACTTTTTTATCATTTGAATCATTATTGTAACATAATCTCATTGATACAATTGATCCCGCTTTTAGATCATTATCTATAGCTTTATTACAAACTTCATAAGATACACTATCAAGAATATATGTATCACTTGATTCATCTATCTTAATGCGCATCACTTTATTAAAATTTTCTTTATCAATTTTAATATTTGTAACAACGCCACTAATGAGAGTATTATCGTAATCTCTTACGACTGCACAATCATATGTATAACCTGATGCAATCGCAAAAATTAAAAAGAATACTAAACATAATGATAAATATCTTTCACGAATTCTAATTTGATTTAAATGACAATTAGACTCAACTTCTACTACTTTAGTATTAGTAGTTTCTTCTTTTGTCTTAACAATATAATTGATAAGATAAGTACTACCTACTAATTTCTTATCTAATTCAAATATATATTTATAATTTAAATCATAAAATTTATAAATATCATTTTCTTTTATGTAATAAGCAATGTTTTCAAGATCAAACATCTGCTTATTTTTCAATTTATGAATAATCACTATATTTTTATTTACCTCAATATAGTGCTTAGATAATATTAAATTGACTACAAATGAGAATGAATATATCAAAAATAGCAAATCAAATGCTATTAATTCTCTCATTTTTAAATCTTCATAATATATGAAAGATATATTAAATAATGTGAATAGTATTAGATATATCGTATAGCTAATACTATAGAATACAACTACATTTTTTCTTTCCTTAATTATAAATGATTTATTATAATCTATCTTTCTTTCATCTTTATCTTTATTTCCTCTAATTTCATGTAACATTATGGTTGAAATTAAAGGAAAAGAAATCATTAATATAACAATAAATAAAATAAAATACTTTGTCATTTTTATCCCTAATCTTTTCTTCTCATACTAAAATATGTGTATGTAATTACAATATCATATCCTGTTAAGGCTATGCTTAATAACATAAATATATATCCGCAATTCTTCATTACACGATATACGCTTTGTTCTCGTCTATACCATTTTCCACTAGAAACATAAACATTATAATCAAATGATAAATATATTACATTTCTTTTATTATCAACTTCTTTATTGTATCCAACAGTTACAATTTTCCCATCTTTTAAATCGTGAAATATAGCCTCCTCACTTATTTCATAAGCCACATCACGTACTACATATGTAACCGAGTCATCCATAAGAAGCTTAAATGAAATAATATTACTAGTTCTATCAATTGATACTTCACTCACTTCACCCGTTAATTCATTTCTTTGACTGTTAGGTTGTTCTGTCCTTGAAATGACAACACTTAAGACAATACAACAAACTAGCAACAATAAAGATACAACAAGACTTGTTATATATTTATATCTCTTAGTACCATTGCGAGACTTTTTAAGTCTTTCAAGGGCATCAGTGTAGTCTATACCTTCAACATTTTTTGAAAACAACAACTTTTTCAAAGATGTTATTCCACAATAATAATCATTTAACTCAAAATGGATATTATTATTAATATCAAATAATATAAAATCATCACTTATAGTTGTAAATTTTAAGTCAGTAAACATTATGGTTCTTGATAACTTAAAATGTTTCTCAACGATTCTATCTTCATATACATAAAATCGATGGAAAAAATATTCTAATATTTGATAACTATGACTCAAAAAGAATACAATTGACACAAAATTAAATATTACAATAAATCCATAATGATTTAATAAATCTCGAACCAATAAATAATTAACAAATATAGCACTAATTAAAACTAATATTAAAGTAATCGCATTAAATATTCTTATTAATGCGATTTGTTTAATAAGATAAGGAAACTTATCAAATACTACTTTTTCATCATTTTTTATCGCTTTTTGAGATAAAAATGTACATATTAATTTTTCAAGAGCTATCCAAGAGACAGCTAAAATAATTGCGACAAAAACATTAAGCATAAATACACCGTTATTCTAAAAAATATAATTGAAATCAATAATCATTACATTTTTAATTATACAATAATTATATTCCATTTTGGAAAAAAATAAATAAAAAGATGTCAGTATACATATACTTTATGTAATACTGGCATCAATGATTTTAATCTACATAATTACCATTTGGAAAATCAATACCATTTACGTATTGTTCCATTGTACCTAATTCAAAATACTCGTAGGCATTATCTACACATTCAAGTGTCTTTTCAGGATATACTACTGTTTGAGTGAAGCCATCAGCAATGATTAAATAGTTTTTAACCACATGAACATCCTTAGTCCACTTATTCCATAAAATTTGATAATGATTTGTATAATCATATTCAAGTTGTAAATAACCATTAGCTACGCAAGCATGCTCAAATACACCAAAAAGTTGTACCTTACCAATCTTACCAAAATTAGAAGCGTTAGTAAAATCAACTACGCCTTGATAAATATCTGTTGTATTATCCCAAACTGAGTTCTTTAATCCATAAGATTCAAGAATGTGATTTAACACAAATTTACCCTTGTTCACTATTGAACCATCTTTTGCATTCCACCAGCCTTGACTTCTTGAATAATCAATAGCTTGAGCAAATAAATCTTCTTTAGTAACTTTAATTTTTGGTCCTAAGTTACTATTATTATATGAGTCAATATAGAATCTAGCAGCCATTGCTACAGCTGTTTGTTGGCAGCAATTATCAACATGATCATTTTGGTGTCTTGTGTTGTAAACAAGTGCCATAAAATTTACAGATAAAGTTGGCATCATAACTGCATCCCACTTTATTGAGATATTTCTAACATCAGAATGTCTACTCTTCTCTTTTGCAATAATATCTTCTTGTCTGTCATATGTGACTTTCATAAAATCGTCAAATGAATTCATTTCATTTGCACTACTTAAACATTCATTAGCATTTACCGCCTTTACAGTTTTAACTGAAGGAATTGTTGCTAATGCTACTAATAATAAACTAATTGATTTTAACATACTTAACACCTTTT
>CAMNGZ010000062.1 GCA_946538835.1 uncultured Clostridium sp.
CCTCTCTTGGGACTTTCACCCTAGACATATAACATGCCCGACATACTATAAAAAAGATGAAGACTATTTATCGTCTTCATCAATTAAATGTTTAAATCCGTTACCCATTACCTCAGTTGTATCACTAACAATCACAAAAGCGTTAGAATCTAAAGCTTTAACCCACTCTTTAAGTTGGTTAATTTGTGTCTTTTTTACTACAGTTAATAAGACTTCACGTGCGTTATCAGTATACATACCTTTACCATTGATTAAAGTAACGCCACGAGGAGAATTATGAACTAAGAAATGTCCGACTTCTTCTCCTTTAGTAGTAATGATATATACCATTTTTGATTTGTTTAAACCTACAATGATCGCATCTGATACCTTAGTTACTAAGAATATAACTAAAATAGCATATAAGAAATTAGCAGGGTTTTTGAATGTAACTACACCTATTATAACAATTACAGCGTCAGATAAACCATTAAATAGAGGAATCGTAACTTTCTTATCTGTCCATTCATATAAGAATCTACCAATTAATTCTGTACCGCCACTTGATACTTTATATTTACAATATATACCGATTGCTATACCTTGTAAAATACCACCGAATAAGCAAGCTGTAAGCATGTCAACATCAATTATCCAATTATACGAATCACGTAAAGTATCAAAAAGCGCAGTTATTCCAGATAAAACAAGAATAGTTATCAAACAATTTATTGTGAATTTAAATCCTTCTTGAAAAAAAGAGATTATGATTATTGGAGCATTTAATATAGCCAACCATGCAGCAGGACTAAGATTTGAAACATTAGGTACATCCTTTAACCATTCTTTAAAAACTAAAGTTAAACCTGTAATTCCACCGGCAACGATATTATTTGGTTCCATAAATAAGCAGAAACCTATTGCGTAAATGAAACATCCTAATAACATCATAGAATATCTCATTATTTCCTTTTTAACTGAAGGGTTCATATAATCACTTCCTGAATATAATTTTATCATTTTTTAAAATAAATAAAATAGAAAAATACAAAACCGTCAAAATTTTTGACGGTTTATTTTTAGAAAATATTGAAATTAGATAAAAGGGCTAAATTTGGTCCCTTGTAATCTTCTTTTACAACAATCTTTTTGCTTAACTTTAATGTCTTTAATACATCACTAAATTTAGCGCTAATAGAAATACCTGTAACAGGGTGAACCTTATTACCGTCAAAGTAATTAGCAAGTCTTACTTCTCCACCAATGTAGTCACTAGCGATATCTACTTGTAGACCACTAAATGATACACATTCTAGATATGGTTCACTCTTTAATGTTCTTTCACTATAAGAGCCTTTCTTTACTTCTAATAAAGGAAGATTACCTGTAGCTTTTTTGTGAACATATTGAGCATATTGGTTAGAACCATAAAAACTCTTAATTACACCTTTAGTTACTAACTTTTGACTATCTAAAGAAACACCATCTTGGTCAAATAAGCGACTATATGTAGCACCTTCTATTTGACCTAAAGCTTTAATATCAAAAGTATCATATAAAGCTCCATCTTGGATATTTTGACCTTTATTGTATAAATTAACATTTGAATATAATGAACTATAATTTAATTCATTAGTAATATTTCTAACAATCTCATTTAATTCTTTAGCTCTTAATAAAACAGGGCAGTTAATTTTATAATCAGGCTTCTTAGCACGAGCACGACTAGTTACGTCCTTTAAAGATTGCATAATCTCAGCTTCAATATTCTTTTCATCAAAATTTGAAAAGCTGAAGCATTCATATAATTCTACTGACTTAGTCTTTGAAATATCATATGTTGGGATAGTTTCAATCATACATTCATAAGAAGTTTCTTTTTTCTTTAGTCCTTGGCTGTTTTCAACCTCACGAATCTTCTTATATAAGAAAATTTCAGTAGCGTTTAGTTTGGCTTTTGATTTAGCCACACAATTCTTCAAAACATTATAAATCTTAGTAGCTAAATCTTTATATGAATAATCTGTGAAATTAGATTCTATAGTTTCATCTGTTGTATCATCTAAAGGCAATGTATAGGCTTTATTATTAATAAGCATTGCATTACTTATAGCGTTATTAATTTTATCAATTAATACTTCCTTAGAATCATTAACTTCTTGAGTAAATGTATAATCTCCAGTGAATTTCTTATGATTAACATAAACTGTAACACTAGTTTGTTTAGTCTCAGTTGCACGAACTGTCTCAAGATTATCGTGAACAAAGAATAATTCATATGTTTCTGTATTTAATCTATTAACTTTAAAATTAGAAACTTCCTTATTTTCTTTAAGTAAATCAATAACATTAATCATTAGCTTAATTTCACCTTCGCTTTCAAATGAGGGCCACCATCTGATACTCTAACCCATTCTTTATAACCTTTACCACAAGAACCAGCACCCTCTTCGATAAATTCATCAGAAATCATTGAAATAGATTTTAATAAATCAGGTACAAATCCACTCATAACAACAGGGCTTACCCAGTTATCAGTTAATTTACCATCTTTAATTTCAATACCATATTCGCATACACATTGAATAGCCCAGTTCTTAGGATCTTCCATACCGTTATTTGTTTCAAACAACATATAACCATGATCAATTGAGGCAATCATATCTGCAAGCTTATCCTTACCTGCTTCAAAATATGTATTTGTCATTCTAGTATAAGCCTTATGACTGAATGATTCTCTACGACCATTGCCAGTAGGTTTAAAATCTAATTGACGGCTTGATACTAAATCACAAATACCAGATACTAATTTACCATTCTTAATAATTTGTGTATTTTGAGCTAAAACACCATCATCATCAAAGAAATATGAGGCAGTTGATAAAATACCACTTGCACCATCTCTCATATTACAAATAGGGCTAGCAACATACTTACCAACCATTTGTTTAGCAAGAGCTCTATCTTTAACAAATTGGTCCATTTCAACACCATGTCCGAATGCTTCATGAGCAATAAGTCCAGTGATAGTTGGGTCTGTAATTATATCATATACACCTGGTTCAATTGGCTTAGATAAAGATAAATGCTCGGCCTTATCTAAAAGTTCCTCAATCTTATTTGGTAATTCATTTAAAACGAATTGTAATTCATTTGAGAATGAACCTACTCTTGTTTGAATTGTCTTACCATTATTGTTGTAAACTCCAAGAATATTACCATTAGCCCATGTATAATTTTGAGTTAAGCATCTTTTCTTAGATACAAATAGTTTAGATACATCTTGTGTAACAATAGATGTGAAAGCATTTAAAAAATGTTCATCACGAGCTAACACTTCTTTAGTAGTCTTTTTAGCAAAATTTAATAATTGTTCATTAGTAAACTTATCAAAGTCAGATTCACGTACAAAATCTTTTGTAAGCTCTTCTTCATTAATATCTAATGAATTAATTTCAATATTCTTTAATTCATTTGATAAGTCCAATTTAGAAACAATCTTTTGGCTAAAGCTTACAATATCATCTTCAAATTCATTAAATGAATATTCAAAGAAAGCTTTTCCATTAGTCATCTTTACAACAAAACCTTGTTGTTTATCAAAATTGTTATCACCAATTTGACTTGATTTTTTGTTAGCAACAATTCTAACACCTTTAACATCTGCACCAAGAACTGATACATACTTAAAAGTTTTAGATAATTCATCAACTAAGGCTTTAGCCTTAGCAACAGAACCTAATAAATATTTAGAAAAACTCATATTATCCCTTCTTTCTTAAAAAAATTATAACATAAATAAAAATAAAATAAAAAGAAAAAGGCTTCATAGAAGCCTTAAT
>CAMNGZ010000063.1 GCA_946538835.1 uncultured Clostridium sp.
AAATAACATTTAAAAGTTGCAAATGGTCATAAAATAGACAAATTAAATCTTTTGTGCTACAATGTAATATCAAGCTATTAAGGAGGATATCATGATAAAAGACTTAATAAAAGCGATTAAAAAATATGATACCATTATTATACATAGACACAGTCGTCCTGATGGTGACGCTATTGGTACGCAACTTGGATTAAAGTATGCGATTAAAAATACATTCCCTAAGAAAAATGTTTATGCTGTAGGTGATATTAATCCACGTATCAGCTTTATGGGAGAAATGGATAATATAGAAGATAGTACTTATGAAGGTGCACTTGCAATCATCTGTGATGTAGCAGTTGAACATATGGTTAGTGACACTAGATATAAGCTAGCTAAAGAAGTTTTCTGTATTGATCACCATACAAACCCTTCATCTGTTTGTGATGAAGCTCATTTCATTGTTGATTCAACACGTGCTGCTTGTGCAGAATATGTAGCTGAAATATTAATAAAGAATAAATTTAAGCTAAATGCTCTAGCTGCAAAAGCGTTATATACTGGAATTGTTACAGATAGTGGTAGATTCCAATATAATGAAACTACTCCAAGAACATTACGTATTGCTGCTGAATTATTAGATTACGGATTTGATCCTCAAAAGATTTACAATAAGCTATATGTTGATACTCTTGAAAAGAGAAAATTAAGTGCGGAATTTACTACTCGTTTCAAGATTACTGAGCAAAATGTTGCATACATGTTTAACACATTAGATGATTTAAAGAAATATAATATTTCCTTTAATGATTGTTCACGTGGTATGGTGTCTACAATGGCAGGTATTGAAAATATCCTTATTTGGGCTAATTTCACTCAAGACCCTGAAACTGGTAAGGTTGTTTGTGAATTCAGATCTCGTGGATTCTCAATCGTTGACATTGCTAAAAAGTATGGTGGCGGTGGACATGATCAAGCATGTGGTGCTACAATTGAAAACTTTGATGTGGCTAAAGAAGTTTTAGCTGACTTTGATAGAAGGATGGTAGAAATAAATGAAAAAGAAGATATTTAAAGAAATTATTAAAGCTATTAAAGAATATGACACAATTTTAATTCACGGTCATATTAGACCAGATGGTGACTGTATTGGTTCACAAATTGGTTTAAAAAATTTAATTTTAGATAATTGGCCAGAAAAGAATGTTAAGGTTGTTGGTGAAGTTTGTGAATATTGCCGTTTCGTTGGTGTTCCTGATGGAGCTACTGATGATGACTACAAGAATGGTTTAGCTATTGTTGTAGACTGTGGTAATAACGAACGCGTGAGTGATCAAAGATTTAAGTTTGCTAAAAAATTAATCAAGATTGACCACCATATTGAGGATACTCCATATGGTGATATCAAATATGTTGAAGAAGAAGCAGGTAGCTGTACTCAAATTATTACTGATATTGCGCGTGATTTGAAGTTAAGAGTATCAGAAGCTACTGCATTTCCTTTATATGTTGGTATGGTAACTGATACAGGTAGATTTAGATTTGATTCAGTTTCTCCAAGAACATTTGAAGATGCTGCATTCTTATTATCTTGTGGTGTTGATATTGAAAAGGTTGATAATAATTTATCTGTCACAACATTAAAGACATTGAAGCTTCAAGGTTATGTATTAAATAATTTTGAAGTTACTGAGCATGGTTATGCTTATATTAAAATGACTCAAGATGTTGTTAAAGAATTTGATGTAACTAATGAAGAAGCCGCTAATCAAGTATCAACATTAGCAGGTATTGAAGGTTATCCAGTTTGGGGTCTATTTATGGAATACCCTGATGAAATTCGTATTCGTATTAGATCACGTGGCCCTGAAATTAAGACATTAGCTAATAATTATGGTGGTGGTGGTCATGCCAAGGCTGCTGGTGCTCATTTAAATAGCTGGGATGAAATGCCAAAGTTCTTAGCTGAAGTTGATAAGCTAGTTGCTGATTACAAAGAAGCTAATAAAGACGCTAAATAAGTTATAGAAAGAGATTTGTTTTTACGATAAATCTCTTTTTTCTTTGAATAATTTCTGTAAGTATAAAGTCAATTGTAATTCAATTTGTTTGCAAATTTTGTGAATAATAATCGACAAAATTTGCACAGTTAATCATTTTCCTATATAATAGAATCAAAGTAGAGTAAAGAAAAAGGGTATGTGTGGTCATAACTTAATTGATCATACTTAAAGGAGTTTCTATGAATAAAAAAAATGGGAAGAAGAAACTTGTATTAGAATTGATGTTAGTAATTGGTTTATTAATTCTTGTATGGGGTATTCTTTTTAATGATAGGTCAACCACCCCTGAAGCTATTTGGGAATCAATTAGAAGTGCTGATTATAGATACTTTGGTGCAGCAATAGGGGCTTTAATTTTATATTTTGTAATTTATTATTCATCAATGCAGTTGATTTGCCATTTTTCAAATGTTAAGGCAAAAGCTAGAGATATATTCTTAATATCAAATAGTGAATTTTTCTTTAATGGTATTACCCCAGGTGCGGTTGGAGGACAACCATTCCAAGTATTCGCGTTTAAGCAAATAGGTGTAACTGCTGGTCAATCAACAGGTGTTATTTTAATGAATTTCGTTTGTGGTATGGTCAGTCAGTTCATTCTTGCAGGTATTTCCTTTTCTTGTTACGACAAGGTCATCAAATACGCTCCTAGTATGATTCCATTATTCTGGATAGGTATGGTATTACAAGCTTTCGTTGTATTATTCTTTATATTCTTAGGATTTTCTAAGATGTTTAGAAAAGTGACAGTAAAGTTTGTTGATTGGATTGCATCTTGGAGGATATTAAGAAGGTTTAAGAATATTTCTTCAAATTTTGAAGGATATATCACTAATGCTCAATTAGCATTTACTAAATGTTGGGAACATAAAAGAGTATTTTTAATAGGAACTCTCTTAAAGCTTTTATCTTATATTTGTTTATACACAATTCCATTCTTTATTTTTAAAGCGGTAAAGATGCCATTAGATCAAGTTAACTCATCTAAGATTTACTTAATCGTATGTGTAACAAGTATTGCGTCTATCAGTGCGAACTTTATTCCTACACCAGGAGCTAGTGGTGTTATTGAGAGTACATTTAAGAATTATTTAGGACCAATTGTTATTTTTGAAGGTGCTGTTGCAACTGTTCAAATGAATGCTGATGTCACAGCTGCTACACTTTTATGGAGAATTGTAACATATTATCTATTGATGCTATTTAGCTTTATTTGTTACACAATATTCACTCATTCACTTCAAGCTAGAACGGGTGATAAAAATGATATTAAAAGTGAAGATTTAAATGATACCCCTTCAGATAAAGACAATGTTTCAGATGATCATAAAGATGATAATCTACAAGAACCATTAAAATTAGATACAAATAAATTATCTGAATAAAATATTTAAAAAAAGATAAGTTATCACACGTTGCTAACTTATCTTTTTTTAAAGTTTGCAATATTAGCCATATTTTTGTCGTTAATTGAAAAAGTAAATTCCGCTGTAAATAGTTGAACTTCAAAATAAAAAG
>CAMNGZ010000064.1 GCA_946538835.1 uncultured Clostridium sp.
AGAGTATATTTTATAAATCTCTATTTTCACCAACATAGAATAATGCAATTGTACCTTTACCAACATGTGAACCAGTTATCAAATCATAATAATAAATTTCAACATTGCAAATACCATCTTTTACAAGATATTCCTTAAGCTTATTTGCATCATCTAATGCGTCACAATGAGCGATATATACAGTTTGATTCTTATCAATTATATGTTTGCTGCATGTATGCGCAAGAGTTGAAATTGCAAGTTTTCTACCATGAACCTTACCCGCAAATTCAATTTTAGATTCATTTGAACCATATAACATAACTTTCAAATTTAAAAGTTTAGCAATACGAGCTAATGTCTTTGTCACACGTCCTGTATGAATTAAATAAGAAACATCACCAACAGTAAATTCACTTCTAACTTTCATACTAAAATTGTCACAATTATCAATTAGTTCTTCAAAGCTAATTCCATCTTTAATTAAATTATAAGCTCTTATAGCTTGTAATCCTTCTCCAAATGAAGCAGTTGCAGAATTTACTACATGAATAACTTTTTTGCTAACTTCTTCATTTATTTGGTCAGCAGCAATTAAAGCTGCTTGATATGTACCAGAAATACCCTTTGCCATAGTGAAACAGATTATCTCATTACCAGCCTTAATATCAGACTCAAAAGCCTTAATGAAAGTATCTGGATTAATTAATGAAGTGGAAATATTTTTCTTTCTAGATTCAAGATCGTTATAAAAATCATGAGATACTTCTTCAACATTAATATCATCGTCATAACAACGAATATCTTTATCATCTATATGTAAATTCATAGATACAACAGTTATATCTAATTTTTTTTCTTTTAAAATGCTTGGGAATAAATTACTGGCAGCATCTGTGTATACTTTTATCATAGTTACTCCTTTAATAACTTTTAAATAGCCAAAAACACTTTTATAATAATTATATCTAATGTTATAACATTTTTAAACTATTAAGTAAAAGTATTTTATAAATACTTAATAGCCCTTTTTCTATGTATTTTGTGAAATAACAACTATGTTGTTAAGAAACTTAGTAAAAAACGGCTCTAAATTTGCATATTTTTATAAATAAAAAAGTTTAACAATTACATTGCTAAGAAACTCCGCTTAGTTCTATTGAGCGGATGGCTTTAAAATAGTTAGTAAAAGCCAAGATTAAACGCATTTTTTCTATTGTAACAATGATTTTATGCAAAAGAAAAAGCTGCTAGAAACTATTCAGGTTTCTTAACAGCCCCTTTTTATTGTCTAATTACTTAAACATATAAAGGAAGAATAATTTACCAGTGAAGTGGTTATATTCCTTCATATCTTTAATTTCAACAAATTTAGAAATATTTTCAATTAATTTCTTACCAACTTCTGACTTCCAGCATTTTCTTGGTGAACAGAAATTTAATTGTCCATTTTCTAATTCTAATTGTAGCCATAAATTACCGCTACCAATACCAAATTCAGCTGATTTGATATCTTTGAATAATACTTCATATTCAGTATTATCCTTGGCTTTAGAGATAATTCTGTCATCTAGCACTTCTGTCTCATATTGAGTCCATCCTTTACCAGGTAATACATTATGATCTCCACCAACAACTAAAACAAATTTTTCCACTTTTAAACCTCCCATATTGTTTATAATCACTCAAAAATATTATATTACTAAATCAATAATAATTAAAGGAAACAATACATTATTTTAACGATTATTTTAACTTACTCTAAAGCTTTCAATAGCTTTTTGAATAGTTTTCTTATGAGTCCAATCATCTAATTTATGATTTTCAAAATATTTGATACATCATCACCAAAATCATCATTATAACCATAAGCATCTATGCTATATCCACCAACCTTTTTAAGTGGAGTGATGGTAAACAATATCCATTCACGCCTTCCTGAATATGTTCTTGAATCAACCCAATAATAATATTCATAGCCTCCGAATTGAGGAGGATATGTTTCTAAAACAATATCATAAATCTGATCGGGTTCACCTAATAAATCAGTTAAATTTTGAAGGGTGTAACTAAAATCAAAATTATTATTTTTTTTAAATAATGACTCAATCATATTATATCTAGCTGCATAATCTTTTGATTTCCATACTTCAGCATCAAAATCTATAGCATTTTTATTTTTTTTATTATCGTCTACATTTTCAGAATTATTGGCATTTTGACTTGGATTATCATTTGGTTGATTATTGTTAGTATTATTACACGATCCAAGTATTAAAGTTGCAAACAAAAACATAATTATAGTTTTTTTCATATTTTCTTCACTCTCTTTTATACAATAATATCACAAGAATCAATAATTATGAAGACATAGTTAAATAAAAAAAGATTTCTGTTAAATTTTCGTTTTAAAAGATAATCATTTAAATAACATGCATAATAAATACAAGATAAGTTCAAGATAAATTGCTAGATATTAATAAAGAGTTTTTTGTTTAATCGACAAATATACAATAGTTGAAACAATTATTGAAGTATTTTACTCTATCCAAATTACCTAAAAATAAAGAAAAAGTGCTAATTTAAGCATAAAAACTTTTATTAGCACAGTTGTTTCAATATGGCAGACTTTGATGAATTTAATACATGGCCATCCAGCCAAGATTATTTGTATTTCAAACCGTGTGACTCACTTTTTTCCGGTAAAAGTTGAGCTCATCCTCGGTCTTTATGATCCGATAGCCTAATCCTTTATAAAAAGCATTAGTCCGCTTGTTCCAACATGGAGTATCTAGATTAAACTCGATAGCCCATGGAAAAACTTTTTCTATGCATTCCATTAGGCGGGTTCCGTATCCTTTCCGATGATATAGGCTATCAATAAAAATCCTGCCAATGTATACGCTTTGTGATTTTTCGTCCGGGAATATAATGGCAGCACCCACCAAATCATCCCCGATCATCGCCACATACAAATGCCCCTCCTGAGCCATTTGCTCATGCCATTTAGCAGAATCAAATCCAGGCGGGCAGTCGCCTTTTGCACCGCCGACATTCACATCCGTTTCAAATGCCCTGATAGACATGTCTACGATTTTTGATGCCTGCTTTTCTTTCGCTTTAACAATGCGCATAACACTTCTCCTTGCTATCTTTTTAATGTCGATTTATTGAAAAACATCCCTGACTATTGTATCAAGAACGTATTAGTCACATGTGAAAGATAAGTTTTATTAATACAATACACCATCTATAGATGAAGTTGCACACTCTAAATCTATATTTATTGGTATACACAATTAGTGACCTTTAAAATTGCAACCCCTAAATTGACGATGTAATTTATTATGCTAAAAATAAGGTGTATTTCTTGTTGGAAAAATTGTGACATATTTCTCGTATCACAATTCTAGTTCTTTATTATCTTTTTCTTTAATTTCAATATAATATTGTTCAATACGATTTTTCGCAAAAACAA
>CAMNGZ010000065.1 GCA_946538835.1 uncultured Clostridium sp.
TTTATATTTGTTAAAATTAGCAATTTAAGATATAATACATGTACCGAAAGAAGGTTTTTTATATGAAATTAAAACCAATTATTGAATCATTGCTAGATACAGATTTATATAAATTTAATATGAATCAAGTTATCTTCCATAGATATACAGCAGCATGTGGTAAATATTATTTTAAGAATAGAACCCAAAATGTTAAATTTACTCGCGAAATGGTTAATGAAATTAATCAACAAATTGACCATCTTTGTTCTCTACGTTTTAAGAATGAAGAACTAGATTATTTAAAATCTATTCGTTTTATAAAACGCGATTATGTAGAATTTTTACGTTTGTGGCATCCTATTAGAGATTATGTTAATTGTTATCTTGATGATAATGGAGAACTTCAATGTGTTGTTGATGGTCCTTGTTTTTCTGCCATGCAATTTGAAATATACTTACTTGAAATTATTAATGAAGTATATTTTAGATTTAAATATGACTATGACAAGTTGTTAGAATCTGCAAGAGGTAAACTTGAACAAAAAATTGAAGATTTTAAGAATGGTAAATATACATTTAAGTTTGCTGAATTTGGTTCACGCAGAAGATTATCTCGTGAATGGCAAGATGAGTTACTTAATAAAATTTCTAAAGAATTGCCAAACTGTATCGGTACATCAAATGTATATTTTGCGTACAAATACCATATGAAACCAATTGGTACATATGCTCATGAATTTGTACAAATGTATCAAGGATTCCCAAAGGTTCCTCTTGCATACACTAACTACTATGCTATGAAAGACTGGTTTAAGGAATATCATGGTGACAATGGTACAGCATTAACTGATACTATTGGTACTGATATGTTCCTACTTGACTTTGATTACTTGAACGCATCTTGTTATTCTGGTGTAAGACATGATTCTGGTGATCCATTTGAATGGGGAAATAAGATAATTAATCATTATAAGAACTTAGGCATTGATCCAATGACAAAGACATTGTTATTTTCTGACAGTTTAAATTTTGATAAAGCTGAAGAGATTTATCAATATTTTAAAGATAAATGCAAAGTTTCATTTGGAATTGGTACATATGTAACCAATGACACATGTGAAAAAGCTTTAAATATCGTATTAAAGCTTCAGTATATCAATGGTCATCCTGTTGCCAAATTATCAGATGTTGAAGGTAAAACTATGACTAAGGATGATGAGTTTGTTAAGTACTTAAAACGTTCTTGTGACTTCAGATTAAAGAATCATGAGATTGACAAGGAGTACAATAATAACAATGATTAAAGTGTTGCTTTCAGGCAATACTTTTTTCTTTGAGTGAATTTTACCTAATTGATTATCTTGTTTTTTATATAATGCAAGTAGGAAGTGATTAAGTTGTTAGAAAAAAATGAACAAAAGAAGTTAAAAGAAATTAAAAAAGCAGAAAAGAAATTGAATAAGATTAACAATAAAATCGCTAAATTAAATAGAAAGAAAGAGATTAATAAGCTTGACCAATATAATATTGAAAAGTTAAAAATTTCAAAAATTTGTGAAGAGCATATTTTGGAAACTTTTAAGACTAAAGATTATGATGCTGCTCGGGTTGAAAAAGCCTTAACTGGTGAAAAAAAGAGAAGATATCAAATTTTAAATGGTAATATGTTATCTACTATTTTGATGATTTGTATACCTCTTGCGGTTTATGCTTTCTTTAACTCAATGTACAATTTGATTGACCAAATAATGGCAAGCCAAATTTCTAAATCAGCTGTTTCAAATATCGCAGTTATATCTCAATTAAAAAACTCAATTTCAGCATTTGGTGCTGGTATTGCAGGTGGAGGAGCGGTACTTGTTGCAAGATATTATGGTAGTGGCGAATTAGAACATGCTCGTAAAGCCAGTGCCAATATGTTATTTATATCTTTATTAGTATCAGCTATTATTTTGTTGGTTATAATTCCGCTAAATTATCCTATTTTAAAGATAGCTCAAACTCCTGAAATTAATTTTGGTGTTTCATTATATTTTAACCTTTGTATGGTTGAATTAATATTTACGTCTATTAACTCCATCTTTATGGGACTTGAAAAGATAAAAGGTAATAGTAAGAAATTGCTATTTTTAAATATCTTGATGTTGTTAATTAAATTATTATTTAATGTAATCTTTATTTATGGAGTTAAGGTGGATTCTATTTTCTATCTTGAAATATCTTCAATTATTGGACAATTTACATTGTTTGCAATTGGTATCTTTGTTATGTTTGGTAAGAAGAATATGTTGCAAATTAAGATTTCAAATATGTGCCCAAAGAAATTGTATCTAGTACCAATTATTAAATTATCAATACCGATTTTCCTTGGTAAATTTGTAATGAATTTGGGTAAGGCTGTAGTAAATGGCCTATGTGGTTCATTCTATGGTGAGGCTACACAAGGTTTAATTGCTGGCGCTCTTGGTATTTCTAATAATTTGACTGGTCTTGTCACAAGTACAACTGGTGTATTTGAAGAAGGTCAATCTACTGTCGTTAGTCAAAATATTGGAAATCGGAATTTAGCAAGAACTACAAAAGCTTTTAAAGCTAGTGGTCTTGTAGTCACAATAATTTGTCTAATTGGCTTTATTTTAGTTTCATTTGTATTCCTAAATCCTTTAACAGATTTATTTGCAAAAGCTAAGGCTGATGATGATATTCTAAAAGGCCAATTACTTGCAAAATTGGTAAAAGAAATCTATTTTTATGATTGTTGGTCAATTCCTGCCCTTGGTTTAACAAGTGTTTTACTTGGATTATTGTATGGATATGGTAAGACGTTCTTATCATCTATTCTTAATTTTTCAAGAATTGGTATTAGAATCATAACATTGGTTGTTTGTCACAGCGTTGGTATGAATTATACAGCTGCGGGTCTTTCTATGGGAATATCAAATATTCTTATTGCAATTTTGAGTCTCATTTTCTTAATAGTATTTTTGAGAAGTTTAAAAAAGCATGGATATGCTAATATGAAAATAACAGACCAAGGAAATATAAATCAAACATTTATATTGTAGTGATGTTCGACTGAATTTTTTATTCAGTCGAATATTTTTTGTCTTTGTTTTTTAAAAAAATATTTGTCTTTTAATTATTCTTTATTGAAAATTGACGTTTTAATTAGTATAATAAAATTAACGAAACGAAAGGGTGATTTTCTATGTTCGGTAAGAAAAAACAAGCAAAACAACAACAACTTAAAGAAGCAAAAGAAGCAGAAGCTCGTGCTCAAGAAAAAGCTCGTGAAGAAGTTGCTCACAAGAAATTAGAAGAAAGATATAGACAAGCTGTTGAATATGACAGAAGAGTTGCTGCAGGTGAAGATCCTGAATTAGTTGAAGCAGAAGTTTATGGACATTCATTTGAGGATAATCAAGTAGAAGAAATTGAACAACCTCAAGTTGAAGAAACTCCAG
>CAMNGZ010000066.1 GCA_946538835.1 uncultured Clostridium sp.
ATAAGATCTCACAAAATGTGAGGTCTTTTTTTTCGCAAAAAAGAAGGCTTATGCCTTCTTCTCTTTTAAAATATCACATAGTTTAGTAATTAATAGTGACATTATTATTAATATTAGTGACCATGCATATACATAAACCATCTCAATATTATTTTGATATGCATCTTTAAGTGAATAACCAATTGAATTATTTTTACCAGAAATAAATTCAGCCATTACAAGAACTTTAAATCCTAGTCCTACACAAGAAATAAGAGCCGTTTTTATATTAGGCAATATTTCAGGTACTAATAATTTGAAAAGTACCTTTAAATTAAAATATGAATCAATTTTATAAGCATCAGTTATATCTTTCGATACATTAATTAATCCATCATAAATATTCTGATATATTAATGGCGCAAGAACTAAAATGGTAACGACATAAGAACTTAAATTCATGCCTACAGTAATTATTAATAATACAATAATACTAGCAAGCGGTAATGTTCTAAAGATTGTAATATAGGGATTAATAAACTTTTCAAAATATACAAATCTATATGATAATACCGCTAATATGAATGATAATATTAACGAAATTATAATAGATAATAATAATCTAATTAAAGATAAACCAATTGATTTATAAGTATCAAACTTTATAAACAAATTAAAAGTCTCTTTAATAATATCATTAGGATTAGGAAATGCTAGACTGTTATTTTTTATAAGATATAAGAATAAAAATATTAAATAGATAACAACGCCTGATAATATAGGCATTAAATAAGTTACTATTTTATTAAATTTGATAGAATCCTTCATCCGGCAATTTACCTCCGATAAGAGCTAAATTAAGGTTATATGTAGCTTCAAACATTTCTTTTAATTCACTAGCTTTGACATATTTAATATTACAACCAGGAATAGCACTTTGTAATACTTTTTCAGGCAAGTCAAAATATTCTAATTCTTTCAACATTTTAGTTGTATTAGAAATATTGTCTAAATTATTAATATAACTGATTGAATTCTCTAGCTTATTTAAATAATCTTCTACTAATTCTTTATGTTCAATATATGTACTCTTTTTAACAAATAAGCTAGCTTGACTAAATCCATCAAATCCAGTCTTTGATTTGAACAATTCTTCTACACTAAGTAGACTTGAATTAATTCCTTTAGAATTTAGCGCTATTTTAGCTGCACTAGCTTGAGGGTCTGCTAATAAATATATAGCATCTTTATCTTGATTAGCGACAAACATAGTTTTAGTATCGTTTGCCGAATCAAGATATGAAATATTAGCTTCAATATTATTTTGTTCGATAATATATTTAGAAACTAAATCATTGATAGAGCCTTTACCAAATAAGATAATATTCTTATTATTTAAATCGGATACGCTATTTATAGAACTAGTGGATGCAAAATACAAATTACCAAATGTTATTCCTGCAAGCATCGTATAACTTTGATTAGCATTATATACTTGGCATCCTAAATTAGAAGGAGCATAAATCAAATCATAGTTTCCTGCTGTTAAAGCCGCTTTTATATTAGGAGCCCCATCAAGTATATTAGCTTTATTATCTATATTATAGCTAATTAAGCTTTGTGCTATTGCTGGTGCTCCTTTAGGAACTGCAACAGTTAACGTATATGAGTTAGATGTTGATGTAATATTTGAATTACATGATATAAGTAATAAAGGCATAACTAAAATAGATAAAATTTTCTTTTTCATATTCATCACCACTTTTATTATATTACTAAATAGACATCGCTTTGTAAGATATATTACATTTAGCTTTGATAAAACATTTTACATTTAGCTTTGATAAAACATTTTAATTAACAATAGAGCCTAATTATGATATAATTGTAAATAATTAAGGAGTAATATTATGGAAACACATGAATCAAAAGAAATGTATTTAGAAACAATTCTAAGACTATCAAGTGAATTAAAAAAAGTACGTTCAATCGATGTAGCTAATCAACTAGGATTTTCACGTGCATCCGTATCAGTTGCAACAAAAAATCTTAAAGAACAAGGTTACATTGAGATTTTATCTGATAACTCATTAAAATTAACAAGTCGTGGTGAAGCTATAGCTAACGAAGTATTCGCAAAACACGAAGCTTTAACTTCATTATTAAAAAGCTTCGGTGTATCTGATGATACGGCTGAAAATGACGCTTGTAGAATTGAACACATCATCTCAGATGAAACATTTACTAAAATAAAGGAATATTTAGCAAAGAAGTAATTCTTTGCTAATTTTATTGATTATGGAAAGACAAATATCTAAACAAGACCCTAAATTTCAAGAATTAAAAGAATTATTAAAGTCAGGAAACGGCAACTTAGTTGCGACTGATGATTTATCTGTTTTAAGACTTTCAAAAAAATATGATGTAACTATCATAGATTTCTTCTATTCTAATGAAATAAAATATCATGAAGACACTACTAAAGATATCGAATTCTTCAAAAGCATTGCTAAAAACACTTATCTTCTATCTCAAAAGACAATTGATTCTTTAAAGAGAAAAGAAAATAGCGCTGGTTTATTTGCAATCATCGATTTAAAACTTAAAAAGTTAGATGATTTAAAAGATATCGATTACTTAGTTGTATGTGATAGACTTGAAATCCCAGGTAATATTGGTACAATCTATAGAACCTGTGATAGTGCAAAGGTTGGAGGATTAATTTTAGTTGATCCAATAACTAAAGCCAACAATCCAAATCTAGTATCAAGTTCACGTGGATGCAATCTACTAATTCCAACAGTTGAAGCTAGTTATGAAGATACTCTTAACTTTTTGCAAAATAATGGATACACTGTATTCTTAGGTGAACCTAATCTTGGAAAAGATTATCAAAAATATGACTACAATGGTAAAGTGGCTATTGTTGTTGGTAATGAACGTTTTGGAATAAACCCAGACTGGTATAACCATAAACATGAAAAAGTATTCATTCCAATGTATGGTTCAAATAATAGTTTAAACGTGTCTGTTGCATGCTCAATCTTAATTTATGAAGCAAGCATGAAAAAATTTAAATAGGGTAGAGGAAAGAAAATAATTCTTTGCCCCTCCCATTGCACCGTACGTACGGGTCTCGTATACGGCGCTACATTTATATTTATCACAAACTACTTAAGGTAGTATGAAAGAGGATTGACCAGTCCCGGTCTATTCCTCTTTTTATTTGGCTT
>CAMNGZ010000067.1 GCA_946538835.1 uncultured Clostridium sp.
AATTTTTTTAAATTATTTTAAATCCAAAATTTACTTTATTTTTGAATAAATTGATTCTTGTTTGAATCGTAAAAAAAGCCGTTATTACTTAGTATTTCTACTATTTCTTCTTTAGAATAATCGAGATCATCACATAGTTCATCTAAACTAAAATATTGGTCTCTTAACTTCGTGTTAATAACACTTAATAAAATATTAGGATCTTTTATCATTATTCAATAATTTGTCCTGATACAGCATCTACAAGTTTCTTAATTTGAATCTTGTATTCGCCTTCTTTAACGGCAATACCTTCACTAGCAAGTAATTCATCTGATGGAATCAATCCTACATATGTTACTGCAGGAATAGCGTTGTTAGCTTTAGCTTCTTCCTTACATTTATTAATACGCCAGTTTGCTAAATATCCTTCACGAGGAAGAATAGAAACAGCTAAACAAACAAAATAATTTTGATTATCTTTTCTTAAAATGCAGTTAACTGGTTCAATAGAATTAGCAGTAGCTCTAGTAAGTTCAAAGCCATGCTTTTCCATTTCTTGTTTCAAAGCTTGAACACCGAATTGATATAACTCATTACGAGTCATAACCTTTGCGTTTTCAACTCCACCAACTTGCTTTTCCCACATCTTATTAGTTGTTGCATATAAGAAACCATAAGCTTGACACATTACCCAGAAATTATGAATATTTATATTTAAATTATTTGCGAATAATTCTTCACATGCAGCTTCATATGGATCCATCGCATCAATTACTTCATCTTCTAAATGCTTTGGTAAATCAAATGTGATACCCTCTTCAACTTCTGCAGGAACAAGCCAAATTGACTTTTCTTCTGGACGAATATGTTGAAGAATGGAAATTTCAAGAGCCTTACCAAAGAAATAACTTGATGTTTCAATGGCCCATTCATATCTCTTTTCAGGAGCTAATGATCTATAATATTGTTCAAATGCACTAACATTACGTTCATATAATTCAATTTGTTCCTTAGTAAGTTTAATCACTTCAGGATGATTTAAAACTTCTAAAAACTCTTCTTTTTTACCCATACTTAATACCTCTTATTAAAATTTATTTATAGTATAGCATTTTTTCAAACCTTTTTAAATAAAAAAGAAAAAATGTTGGTTGCCCAAACATTTTCATCTTAAATATTTTCTTTTTCAATTTCTACAATTGAATCAATTACATGAGTACCCTTAAAAACTTGGCATGTAATTTCTTTATTATCTAATAAATCATCAACATTAATTTTTAATGGACGACGTGATATATATGTATATAACACATTCTTTTCATCTTCTTTAACTTCAAGATCAATAAATGCGTAATATAAATTTTGATCACTAGTTACACCTTTTGGAACAAACTTAATATATTTTCTGCTTGAAGGAGTAAGCTTTACAGTTTCAAGTTCAATATTCTCTTTATAAGAACGCATTGTAACACTAGCTGTCTTATTCTTCTTAACAGTCTTACATATTAAATCTAATACAGCAAACAAAATTAATACGCTAAATATGATTGACCAAGTTCTAGATTTTTCATTATTAATAGCGTTAATAACAAAAAACGCAATGATAGCTATCGCAAGAATCGAAAACAAAATGCTAAATACATAATTTGAAACTAATTGTTTCTTACAAATCTTTATAACTTCATCTTTATTTAATTCTAAATTATCTCTCATTATATCAACCTCTTAAACTTATTATACTACATAATTTAAATTTCTTTAAGTAAGTGATAGATGTTATTTTCAAGTCTATCTGTATTAAATCCACAATGTCTAAACATTTTTAAAGATTGATTATTAAAATTATAAACTTTTGCAATCAACTTTTTATATGACAAATCTTTAGCAATATTTTCAATTTCACCGACAACAAGTCTTCCAATGTGTTTATTTTGATATTCTTTTGAAATAACAATTGAAATTTCTCCACTTCTTTGAAGTGTAACATCTCCACACAATCTATTATCATATTTAATGTAATACACATAACCATTCTTATTTAGAAAATTATACATGTTTTTAAGTTTTTCAACAGTAAATGCTTCAGCAACATTATCGATTTGTTTGCATAAATCAATATCTAAATACCAATTAATACATGTCTTAATATTTGGATAATAAGACATCAGAACAATATGAGAATTAATCCTTACTCTTTTTGGCGCCATAATACTCCCCCTAACGTTTAGTCATATTATAAAAAGAATAAAAAGCCAATGTGTGAAAAAAATATGAATAAAAAACAAAACGATGGTTATTAGCCATCGTCTTGCTTTTCTGCTTTCGCAGAAATGAGAAAGTATTTGTTTAAAAAGGGAAAGTATATTGTAGTCAAATCTCTTTGACCAACTTTATAATACAACATTTTCAAGCATATTGCAAGAGATTTTCGACAATATTTTACTTTTTTTGTCAATTTATCATCTTTTCAGTATTCTAGAATGTAAAAAATCGACAAAAGTTGCTATTTCAAAGGCTATTTTGTCTAAATTATTTTTCTCATTTATTTCTTGTGGTACATTAATAAATAAAGCTTTACGTCTATTATTTAATAAGCTTGTGTAATAAACCGTATTATCCACAAAGCTTCCACAAGATAAAGAAATTTCAGACTTAATCCCTTGATTGAAACCATATTCACATAGTGTTTCAACATCAATAATTGTTTCTAAACAGATGTCTTTATTATCATATATATTGCCTTTTTTGATAATAAAGCCACTATTATCAGGTGTTAAAGATCTTTGATAATTATGTGCAAACTTTTCTATTCTTAACATGTCACCATTATATTGCCCTAAATTTATAATAAATCTAGGTTTATATTTAACTATAAGTTCTTCCATGATATTTTTAGCATCAATAAAACTTAATGGTAATATTTCTTTTATAAGATAATCTCTATCAATTAGTCTTAAAACTTCTAGGCTAGAATTAATTGTTTCATTATTAAATGGTTCAAATGATGTAATTAATATATGTTCCATAATCTTTTTCCTCTTTTAATCATTATACAATAAAATAAAAAAAAGAGCACACCTTGCGATGTACTCTAGGGGTACCCAACTTTCGTTGGGTG
>CAMNGZ010000068.1 GCA_946538835.1 uncultured Clostridium sp.
TCTACTATTTTATAAATCTCAACAAAAAGTCTGTTATCCCTATAATAGTAAACCCGTTTAAATCTCTAGTCTCATTAATTGGCTTATTTATAACTATTATTTTTTGTATTTGGTCGTTTAATGAAATATATGGTTTTAGTTCTCTATTTCTTGTTTCTTCATTGCTTATATCTGATGCAACTTGAATGTAGTACATTCTATTGCCTTTCGTAGCTAGAAAATCAATTTCATAAGTTCTTCGTATACTTTCATTGTTTTTGTTTTTTTCAACCTTATCATATGTACCAACATTCACTGAATATCCATTATAGACTAATTCATTATAAACTACATTTTCAAGCATTTGACCTTCATCTAAAAAGGAAAAATTTAGTCTTGCATTTCTAAGACCTGTATCAATAAAATAATATTTTTTTAATGATGTAATAATTTCTTTTCCTTTTACATCATATCTCATTGCTTCTCTTATTATATGAGAATCCTTAAACGCATTTATATATGATGTTACTGTTTCAGAATCAATTTTATTTTTTGTCTTACTCTTGTATGTGTTAGAAAGTTTTTCTGAATTTATCAATGTGCCAACGCAGGTTGATAATAATGTGCATAATTCATCCAACGCTTCAATTTTTCTAAATTTATATCTTTCAATAATATCTTTAAAATAGGTTGTTTCAAAAAGTTTAATTAAGTATTCTTTCTTTTCTTCCTCTTTATCTTTTAAAACAGCTAGAGGCATTCCTCCGTATGTTAGATATTCATTTATTGCTCTATATTCTTCTAAGTTAGTGAATTTCATATATTCTTCAAACGAAAGAGGATTAACATTAATATTTGTTGCTTTATCTCTAAATTCTGTTTGAACATCAGTAGAAAGCATTTTTGAATTACTACCTGTTACGTATAAATCTATATTTTTCTTTTTGGATAAACTTAATACTATTTTGGCAAATGTTATTGCATTTTCATCCTCTGGTTTTGCTATCACATGCTTACCGTTTGTAAATACTGGATTAATAATTGGAACAACGTTTTGTATTTCATCAATGAATACATAATTCATTTTATTATCATCACATAACTCAATGACATGATCAGATAGATTAATTGGATCATAATAATTATAATTTTCTTCATCATCAAGATCAATAATAATTATATTTTCTTCATTTACTCCATTATTAAGTAAATACTGTTTATATATTTCTTCAAGAAGATATGATTTACCACATCTTCTTATACCAGTAATAACTTTAGGGAAACCATTTTCTTTTGATTCAATAAGTTTATTTAAATAAACATTTCTTTCAATCATTTTAATCGCCTCTTTTGTAGAATTCTACATTTTTGCCGATTACATTATAACAGTTTGTGTCCTTTAAGTCAATATAACTAATCGTATTTTTTGTAGAATTCTACATTTTTGCCGATTACAGAACATTATCATCATAATATTGTTGGACACCATAGACACCATAAAAATAGGCACTATATAGGTGTAAGTGGTCGACTTTTATATTAATTATCTAAATATGTATAATAGATTTTTTAATAAATGAATGTGTCAAAAGTTATAGATGGATTAAAACCGATTTTTATTCAATATAGATGATTTTTTATCTAAATAAAATCGTATAGATTAAATCCATACGATTAATGCTTATATTCTACAGTTATTTCTATCTTTTCATTGTTAATATCATAATATGATAATGTTAATGTATTATTATTTTCAAAATAATATAAATAATTACTATCTACTTCTGTTTCATATTTAATAACATTATCTTTATTTAGCATAAAGCCAACATTATCAATAGTAGCTATCTTATCATAAAAACCTGAAAATAATTTTTCATATATTTCATATTTCATTTTATCTTCTTTATTTTTACCATAGCCCATAATAAGAAGATTTTTATTTTCAGTTTTATATGTAAATGAATGATTCTTATTCATTCCTTTTGTAATCAAAAAGAAAAATGGTAATAAAAATATCATGAAGAAAAATATTATAGACAATATTATTCCTCTTTTTTTAACAATAAAATGAATTAATAAATATACTGCTAAAACAAAAAATATTAATCCAATTATTACATATAATACATTGTTATTACTATTTCCAATACTGATATTACCTATTTTGAAATATAATTGATAACCACATTTTATGTAAATAGACATTAATATCATAAGTATAGCTAAAATAGAAACTATAATTATTGTAAATGTTCTAAATAATTTCATTTTTACATCTCGATTTCTAATTCAACAGGGCAGTGATCACTACCATAAATGTCATTTCTAATCTTTACATCTTTTACATTAGATTTTATTCTATCTGATACAATAAAATAATCGATTCTCCATCCTGCGTTATTAGCTCTAGCGTTAAATCTATAGCTCCACCATGAATATTCGATTTTAGTTGGATATAAATATCTATATGTATCTATGAAACCAGCATTTAATAATTCTGTCATCTTTGTTCTTTCTTCAATTGAGAAGCCTGGGTTTTTAGTATTAGAATCTGGGTTCTTTAAATCTATTCTTTCGTGTGCTACATTTAGATCTCCACAATAGATTACAGGCTTATTTTGATTTAATTCTAATAAATAATTTCTTAAATTATCTTCATAAACCATTCTATAATCTAATCTAGCTAATTCTTCCTTTGAATTAGGTACATATGCATTAACTAAATAAAATTTATCATATTCTAATGTAATTACTCTACCTTCATCATTATATAAATCATGAATACCATAAATAACATTCAATGGCTTATGCTTAGTATATATAATAGTTCCACTATATCCTTTTTTCTCGGCACTAGACATATATCTATAATATCCATCTATATCTATATCTGCTTGACCCTCTTGCATCTTTGATTCTTGAATTGAAAAAAAGTCAGCATTTGAAT
>CAMNGZ010000069.1 GCA_946538835.1 uncultured Clostridium sp.
TATATGTATGCAAATATTTCTAATATGGACCAAATTCATATTCGCCTTACTTACATTCATATTCCAGAATATGAAACTAAGAAATTTGACTTGGTTAAATCTTTTAGTGAACTCGAAACATTCTTTTTTGATTCTCTTGAAGCATATTCAAGTTGGCTACATATAGTTGAGGATAAAAATAGTGAATCGCTTGATTCACTTAAAAATATTGCCTTCCCTTTCCAAGATAAAAGAGAAGGACAATATGAACTTATGAAGGCTACATATTATACGCTTAAGAATAAACAAATACTATATGCGATTGCACCTACAGGTATTGGTAAAACAATGGCTACAATGTTTCCGGCATTGAAAACATTAATTAAAAAGAATGATAAATTATTCTATATAACAGCTAAAACTATGGGTAGGACTGTCGCAAAAGATTCTATTAAGTTATTAATGGATAAAGGATTAAAGATTAAAGCGATTGTACTCTCTAGTAAAGCTAAAGCTTGTGCGACTGGAGATAAAATTTGTAAGCCAGAGAAGTGCCCTTTTGCGAAAGGTTATTTCAACAAACTTAGAACTGCGATTGAAGATATTTATAGACATACAGATATGTTTTCTGAAGATGTTATTGATGACTATGCAAAAAAGTATCAAATTTGTCCATTTGAATTTTCACTAGATTTATCTGAATTTGCTGATTTAATTATTTGTGATTATAATTATGTATTTGATCCAAAAGCTCACTTAATTCGTTATTTTGAGGATGATACTTATAAAGCTAAAATATTGTGCGATGAAGCTCATAATTTGGTTGATAGATCAAAAGAGATGTATTCGTCTGAACTTATTTCAACTGATGTTAAAAAGATGTGTGATATCTTAATTGAATTTGATAAGACATTGTTCAAAAAGTATGATGTTTTTAAGACTCTTTTAAAAGAATATGATGAGTTGATGAATGAAAATTTGTTTTTTTATTCTCACTTCCAAGATGAGAAAATCAATGCGACATTGAATCAAATTTATAATATTTCGTTCAATATATTCACTGATCACCCTGAGTTTAAAGATAGAGATGACGCTCTTGTTTATTTCTTTAATTTAAAAGATTATTTAGATACATCTGATTACTTTTCAGAAAATCATATGTTTATGCTAAAAAAAGATAATGATAAGAATGAGTATACATTAGAACTTCGTTGTATGGATGCATCTAAATTCATCTTGAAAACTATTAAGGATTCAACTGATGGAGCTGTCTTCTTTAGTGCTACTATGTATCCAATTGATTATTATATGGACTTAATATCCCATGGAGAAGGTAAATATTTGACATTAAAGAGTCCATTTGATAACAATAGACTTAAGCTTATTATCGATGATTCTATTTCAACAAAATATAAAGATAGAAACAATACTATATCTGATATTGTTAAAGATATTAAAGCTCTTGTTAATTCAAAAGATGGTAACTATATTGTATTTTTCCCAAGCTATCAATATATTGATCTTGTGTTACCTCATCTTGATGATATTGATACTAATATCATTGTTCAGACTAGAGATATGACGGATATTGATAAAGATACTTATCTAGGATATTTTGAAGATACCACTAAGCCACATCTTGGTCTATTCGTAATGGGCGGATCATTCTCAGAAGGAATTGATTATCAAGGTGATTTATTAAATGGTGTTATAATAGTAGGTGTTGGTTTACCACAAATAAATATCGAAAATGAATTGTTAAAAGAATTCTTTGATGAGAAATATAATCAAGGATTTGATTATGCGTACACATATCCTGGATTCAATAAAGTGGTTCAAGCAGCCGGACGTGTTATTAGAACTAGTACTGATTATGGTGTTGTTATTTTAATTGATAAGAGATACCACTTTAAGCATTATCAAGCATTAATGCCTGATAATTGGTCAAATAAAGAAGAAATTGTAGAAGAGGACACTTTATCCCATGAATTAGATGAATTCTGGATGAAGTTTGATGGAGAGAAAGATGGAAAAGACAAATGATGAAAGCCTTGAAAACTTATATCTAAAATATAAGGAAGCTAAGGTGAATAATAAAATTAAAGAAAAAGATTTTTATTTAAATGAAATTTTAAGTAATTCTTATTTGAAACAAATCATTGGTTCAACTGTCAATAATATCATGGCTAAGTATGATAAGAAAAATGATAGTGAACTATTTAAAGATTTGTTTAGTGTGGCGTGGACTAAAGTTGTTAGTTTAGTAGATGATTTTGATGAAGAGACTAATGTACCATTTGTTGCATTTTTAAGAACTTATTTAAATTATACTATTCAAGATGAAATTAAAAAGGATAATGATTTTTCTACTAGTAAAGGAGTAGATACTAATAAAAAAATTATGTATCGTCTTTTACAGGAATATCCTGATGACTTAAATGAAGTTAGAAAGAGATTTAAAGAAGAGACTAAGCTTATCAAGGATAGTACAGTTGACGAATATGTTAGAAGAGTAACATCTCAATTGGAATTCTTAAGATTAGATAAAGAGATTAAGGATGATGAACCTCAAACTCATCTTTCAAACGTCGTAAGTAATGCGAAAGACCCTGAGGAAGAATTCATCATTTTAGCTGAACAAAGATTAATTTTGAAATATATTAATAATCTTTTAACGACTAAAGAAAGAGCTATTCTAATTGATAAAATTCTTGGAGCTGAAAATAAAGATTTAGTTAAGAAATATAATTGTACAAAACAATATAT
>CAMNGZ010000070.1 GCA_946538835.1 uncultured Clostridium sp.
TGAAATCATTGATAGATTCGGTTACAAATTGTCTACCAATCTTATCATTTTCATCAGTTATAGTATCATCTTCATGAGGGTCATAATAATAAGTGATGAGCTTATTAGTTTTGTCATAATTAAGTATTCTTGGTTCACTAATTGCAGGATGACCTTGATAACGACAAACGTAATTAACTAATCTCTTGATATCATTATAACCTTTTATATTAATTTTTGGAGCATGAACATAAAATCCGTTATTTTTATCTTTATAAAGTGCATTTTTAGTTTTAATGAAATCAAAATATAATTTAGTAGTAGCATTATTTTTTAGAAAATCATTCATTCTATCTAGTAAGCATTTCATAAACGAATGTCTCATAAGATCATAATTAAAATGAGTGAATGGTTTCATATTACCATAATACATTCAGCAACTAAAGTATGTATGTAAGGATTGAATTTTAAATCTCTACCAAAGGTATGGATAGAAGAAATAAAACCAAGTTTATCTCCTCTTTTACGAGCAATTTTTGATTTTCCTATAATGATATATTTCAACACATCATTTACATCAGCAAATAAAGAATCATAAAGTTCTTTATGGGTTTGAAAATATTTTCTTAATTCTTCTGGAATAGTCCATGTAATTTGTCTATGAGGAACATTGATACAAGTATTAGCAATTTCTAAAGCCCTAGCATCTCTATATTTTTTCCCACAAGAAACACAAAATCTAGAATGACAAGAAAGACCTTGAACATGAAAGTTATCACAATTAGGGCACTCATAATATAAAAAGCCATAATCAAAATCTTTACAATGAATCATCTTATCAACATTTTTAATTATTGAATCTCTAATATATTTACCTTTAGATTTTTGAAGTGCTAAGAATTCAGACCAATTATCTTGAAAAATATCTTGAATTGTAAATTTGCCGTTTAATTCTCTAGCATATTTACAATTATTAAGTCTATTAACAGTATTTAAATAAACTGATGGGCCTGACTTCTTAGCTTTATTTAATAAAGCTAAAAATGAAGCTTGTTCAGCATAGTTAATAAATTTCTTTGAGTTTGAAGAATTAATACATCTTTCTATCTTTAAAATATTTTAACAAATTATATCTAAAAGAAAAAGAGGGCAAAGCCCTCGAGAAGAATGACATTAAATAATATTTAATTCATTCTCTTTTTTACTATTGACTATCTAAACAGATGAAACTATAATTTATTTAATGTAAAGCATATTTTACATTATAAAATATGAGAAAGAAGAAAAAGTTATGCAAAAATTAGTATCAATTATAGTACCTATGTTTAATGCTTCAAACAGAATTGAAACATGTTTAAATAGTATTTTAAATCAAACATATCAAAATTTAGAAGTTGTTGTAGTCGATGACGGCTCAAAAGACAATTCATATAATTTAGTAAAGCGTCTTGCTGAAAAAGATAACCGTATTAAATTATTAATTCAAGAAAATGGCGGAGTTTCTAAAGCACGTAATACCGCTTTAGATAATATTAGCGGAGATTTTGTTGAATTTGTTGATAGCGATGACACAATTGAAAAAGATATGGTAGAGACAATGGTTAATCTACTTGAAAGTAATGATTGTGATTTAGCAGAATGTAATAATGATCATCCTTTTTTTAGAACATTTTTACATGATCAAATTTATGATTTTTCTAAAAAAGAAGATTTTCTTTCATTTTATCAAGAAATCTACGCACCTTTATTCCCATGGAATAAGATGTGGAGAAGAAAATGTCTTGAAGGCTTAAAATTTAATGAGAATATTCATTTCTCAGAAGATGAATTATTTAATTCTGGGACATACAAAAATGTTAGAAAAGCTGTTACTACATCAAGAATATTATATAAATATTATATAGATCCACTTGGAAGCGGAACAATCATGAATATGGTTCGTGCTGGTGTTCTTGATTCTAGTAAGACATTCTTCTTTATGGGATTATTATGTTTACCATCTAGACTTGAATATTTTAAAGAAGCCGTGAATAAACACTTGCTTGATTTTGATGATCCAACAGATCTTGCATATATTAGAGTATTTGATTATGTAATGCTCGAATGGTTTGCTTATGTTGCAGCACACGTTAATGAAGAAATGCTTGAAAAAGAATTAGTTCGTATTTATAGTACAAAAGAATTCCAAACAAGTTTGAATCTACATAAAAAATTTGGATTTGATTTCTATGATGCAAATGATAAAGATATCATTAATAGATTAGCACTTGCTAATAGATTAATGGTAAGAAGCTGCGCTAAAGCGTTAAATTATCAATTACCAGCAATTCCTGCTCAAGTTGTAATTGCATCATTCATTTATGTTATGTCAAAGCCTTCTAGTAATCCTGTAAAATCTCGTAATATTACAAATATGTTATATTATCAATTAATAGATAATGCTACTCCATTAGCATATCTTGTTAATGATACAGCTAAGGAATTAGGCTTAAATCCACTTGCTAAAAATGAATAGTTTCTAATGAAAAATAGCATTTTTTAGTGTTTTTGAAAAAAATGCTATTTTTTGTCATTGTTTTGATCTAACTAGGCTACTTCACCAGCCACTTATATATGTTATATATAAAATCAAGTCATAAACGAGACTGTTGCACGAATGACAAAAATTGCTGATGATTGTTAAAATATATCAAAATTATGATATAATAACGATAGGAGATGATGATTATGCAAAATATTAGACCATCAGCAGAATTAAGAAATAA
>CAMNGZ010000071.1 GCA_946538835.1 uncultured Clostridium sp.
TAACGGTACCATTATAGCAAAGGAGTCTTTTATTTTTACTATTAAAATATACTACGTATTATTTGTAGCTATATATACTATCTATAATTTGAAGCAGGGGTACTATACTACGTATAATTTGTTATACTATTTAGGATTGCCTAAATGGTTTTTTAATACATTTATTCATAAATAATATCGCTCTTTAGTAAAGAAATGAATAAACTTTGTGAATCATAGAAGATTTGTTCGAAGTTTTCATATTTGCTTGTTTGTACACCAGATACGATAAAGGACATTATACCACCTGTTATAAATGATATAGTTTGTTCAATTGAATATTTTAATTTTTTATGAATTCCTGAATTTACTAGCATATCTTTAAATTTAGCTTTAAAGAAGTTTTCAAATGCGAAATATATATAACCTGCTAAGTGTTTGGAAATTGATACAACTAGATTAATTCTTTTGTTCAAGGCTTCAACAAAGTAGTATAAGTAATTAGATACATGCTTGTAAGGATCATTTTCAGGATTATTTATTTTTTCTCTTAAAGGAAGACTTACTAAAGCTTCTTGATACATATCATTAAAGATATCATCAAGTAATTCATATTTATCTTTGTAGTGATCATAAAATGTGATACGGGAAATATTTGAGGCTTCACAAATAGATTTGACACTCAATTTTTCAAAATCTTCTCGAACGATTAAATCTAAAAAAGACGCTTTTATTTTATCATTAGTCTTTTTTACGCGAATATTTTCTGCCATATCTTACACTTCCTTACACATTGTTATAGAAACTTATTTGTATAATTTAAACAAAATAATTATACTTTAAAGTGTTTAATAATCAAATATTTTTTTTAGAAAGAGTGTAAAAATATGAAAATTGCAGTTGTAACTGATATTGCAAGCGGATTAAATCAAAAGTTTTTAGATATGTATGAAAACTTACGTATTGTTGATATCCCTTATTTTATTGATAATAAAGAATATAGAGAAACATCATTTGAAAGAGATGAGTTTTATAAAACATTAGAGAAGTCCAATAGTGTTCACACAAGTCAACCTAGTATTCAAAGCGTATTAGACACATGGGATGAATTACTTAAGGATTACGAATATATTATTCATATTCCTATGTCTAGCGCATTATCTAGTAGTTATTCAACCGCACAAATGCTAGCTAATGAAGATGAATATGTTGGGAAAGTATTCGTACTAGATTTGCAAAGAATCTCATTTAGTCAAAAAGTTAGTACTTTAGAAGCTTTAGAGATGATTAAAGAAGGATTTAGTGCTGAAGAAATTGCTAATTATTTAACTAAGACTAAATTTGATAGTTCAATTTATATCAATGTGCCAAACCTTAAATATTTAAAGAATGGAGGAAGACTTACTAAAGCTGTAGCTTTAATTGCCACATTATTTAGCATTAAGCCTGTACTTCAAATTCAAGGTGGAAAACTTGATATGTATAAGAAGACTCATTCGCTTAAACAAAGCTATGATATCTTAGTTAAATCAATCAAAAATGATTTAGAGACACGTTTTAAATCATATCTTGATAATAATGAGTTAATTATGGCTATCGCATATACAAATAATTATGATGTCGCTTTAAAGATGAAAGAACGATTAGAAAGAGAATATATGGGATTGAAAGTATTAATTGTAGACCCTTTATGTCAAACTATATCATGTCACATTGGACTTGACTGCCTTGGTGTAGGTGTTACTCGTGTCAGAAAAGAAGTAATGGAATTACTTAAAATTGAAAATTAATTATTTATAATGTATAATTGTTTTAAGGGAGTTGATTTCAATGAGATTAACAAAATTAAAGTATAAAAAAGAGACAAAAACTAATTATGTAACAGATAAGTCAAATGAAGAAGTTGTTGAACGTTTAGGAGAACTTGAAGATATCCTTGGTAAATATAATTTACTAGATAGCAATCAAGAATTAGAACGTTTAATTATATTAGGTAAAGCTGGTTACAATAGAGTAAAGCTTGCGATGGGACATAAGGTATATTTCATTGCTGGTAAGAAGATTAAAAAAGCTATTCTTGTTGGCTATGCAAATAATGGATTATCACTTGATCAATTAATTATTAAACAAGATAATGAGTCAGCTACTATTCCATTTACTCATATCTTTATTTCACGTCGTGAAGCTAAGAGAGCTAGAAAAGCTAGACAATTATATAAGTTAAATAAGGAACAATATGCTAAAATATTTGGCACAAAGCCATATAAGAAGTCATATTTACTTGAAACTGTTCGTGGTACAGATGATTTCATTGTTGTTCAAAAAGTATTCAAGGCTTACTTCAAGCAAATCTCTAAGAGTTATTCAAAAGAAGAATTAGAGAAGAATTTTAAATTTGATATTGATGCTGAATTTAAAAATGAAAGAATGGAATATTTAGAGCGTGCTAAATTCTTAAAAACTAAGTGGTTATAATGAAGAAATTAAGCATTATAAATATTTTATTATTAAGTGTATTATTAGTTTCAGGTACTATTATACTTAGCGTTTCATACCTTGGTATATTTAAAGATAAATTCATTGAATCTGGATTTAATTATATTTATTTAGTAATTATTGATTTAATATCCCTATTGATATTAGCTTATTACAATATTAAAGATAAATTAAATAATTTTATCAGATATTTAATAGTT
>CAMNGZ010000072.1 GCA_946538835.1 uncultured Clostridium sp.
TTAGTATCTTTAATATCTTGACTTAGTTTTAGCTTTTTAGTGCTAATATCCTTATTAGTATCAATAAATAAATTTAATTCAGATATTTTTTCTTTATCTTGCTTTATGGAATCATTTTTAATTTTAAAAGACTCATTTTTCTTATTTAATTCACCACTAATAAGAGATAAATCTCTTTGGATGTCTTCTAATTTAATGAAATCATCAATAGCTTTTGAAATATCTTTTTTCTTACTATTTAATTCTAAAATATTAGCTTCAATATTAGATACATTTTTGAATTCTTCACAAGCATCATCATAATTTTTTTTGTAAATTACTAATTTCTCTTTATTCTTATTAATTCTATTTTGAATGTCATCAAGGGTATTTTTATTATTTAAATATGATTCATAAAAATTCAACACATTTAATGAATCTTTATATGTATTAACTAATGACTCTTTTTCTTTATAAGAAGATTCTGCTTCTTTTAATTCATTATATTTTTTTAAGTGAATATTATAATTTTCAACATTCGAATTATTAGATTTAGCTTTTTCTAATTCTTTAGAGAAAGCTAACACTTTATTATTTAATTTGTTAGCTTCTTCGCTTTTATTTTCACTTTCTTGACGATTATCTTCAAGGTCAAGTGATAAATTATCTTTAAGTAGATTAAAATCATTTGTGCTAGGCTTATCTATTGATAAAAGCTTAATAGATTCTTCGCGATGAGCCTTAAATCCTTTCAAATGTGCATCCATTTGAATATTAGCATCTTGGACAACATTTCTAGCCTCTTTCGCTTTATCGCTAATTTTAATTTGGAAAGCTTTAAAAGATTCAGTTCCTAAAATTTCTCTAAATAATTCTTGACGTTTACTAGTATCAGCTTGAACTAATTCGCTAAATTTTCCTTGCGCAATCATCATTGTTTGTCTGAATTGATTTACATCAAGCGCAAGTATTTCTTTAACTAATTCATTTACTTCTTTTATCTTTGTATAAGATTTAGAATCAAATTCTAGTAAAACATTTTCACTAGTTAATTTTAAATCATAATTACCGTCTTTATTCTTCCTTTTAGACATCACATATTGACTAGGTTCACGTCTAATATGGTATTCTTTGTTATTTTGAACAAAAATTAAATCAACATATGATAAAGTATTAATATCTGCATAATCAGATTTAAATGATTTAGAACTACGAACACTATTCGTAGCTTCACCATATAATGCATAACATAGTGCGTCAAAGATTGTAGTTTTACCAGCTCCTGTAATACCATCAATTAAGAATAGTTTTCCATCAAATAATTTAAAATCTACAACTTCTTTTCCTTTATAAGATAAGAAAGCATTCATTTCTAATCTAATTGGTTTCATTAATTCTCACCCCATACATCATTAATTAAAGATGACACAACATTTTTTTCTTCATCAGATAAAGAATCACCTGTTTTGGATTTGAATAAATCTTCAAACAAATCTAACTTTGATACAGATTCTATATCTTGATAATTTTCAGTATTTGAAATATTTAATTCTTTAGATTTATAGCTTATATTGACTGCATAATTGAATATAGATTTCAATTTTGCCATTGGTTCAACAATATATTCTTCATCTAATAATTTGAAATATGTAAAATCATCTTTATATTCAACATGCTTTTTCACATCATCAAATAAGCCTTCTAATAGTACAACATCATGTAAAGCTTTAAAAGGAACTTCTTCAATTGAAAAATCATTTGTATCTACTATTGTGAAAGTTTTCTTATAATTAGCTTCGTCCTTATGATATTTTAATAAAGCACCAGGATAACGCATATTAGACTCAATATTCATAGCTTTATGAATATGTCCTAAGGCTACATAATTAAAATCTTTAAATAAGCTTGAAGATACAATATCTTCTCCACCGATTGAACCATCAGCTTCAAGAGTTAATGATACTTCAGATCCTGATGCAAATATTTTCTTTTCTTTAGAACCAATACAAGCAAGATGTGTTACAAGAACATTCTTTTCTTTCTTATCTAAGTTCATCTTATCAATAACAACTTTAATAGCTTCATCAAGTGTAGAAACTTCTTGATTGAATGCATGCCTAACATCATATTTTGTAACAAAAGGTAATAAATAAAAATTAGTATCTTCAATTGTGATTTTGTTTATAGACTCAGCTACATTAGTTACAATATAAATACCGTCATTTCTTAATAATTTAGATGCGTAATTTAGTTTATCTTCTTGATCATGATTACCAGATATAATTAAGGCTTTAATATCGTTTTTATGTAGATTAGAAAGATATTCATCAAATAACGCAAAAGATTCTGCTGAAGGATCATGAGAATCATAAATGTCACCAGAAATAACTACTAATTTAATATTTCTTTTATTCATCAGTTCAATTGTTTTATTTAATGCGTCTCTTTGTGTATCTCTTAAGCTATAATCATTTAATCTTTTTCCAATATGTAGATCTGCAAGATGTAAAAATTTCATAAACTTTCTCCTTTAT